>NZ_JBNDLE010000001.1:0-510002 GCF_050435905.1 Pseudomonas sp. 2835
GAAGCCGAGCGCTTCCAGAGCGCCGCGGGCAGTGACTGCGGGATTGCCAACGTCAACATCGGCACCAGCGGTGCGGAGATTGGCGGCGCCTTTGGTGGTGAGAAGGAAACCGGTGGCGGCCGTGAGTCGGGCTCGGATTCGTGGAAGGCCTACATGCGCCGGCAGACCAATACCGTGAACTATTCCCGCGAGCTGCCGCTGGCGCAGGGGATTGTCTTCGACTGACGACGGCGTCGGCTCCATCGCCGGCAAGGCCGGCTCCCACAGGGATCTCTGCTATATGCAAGACCCTGCAGGGGCTGGCTTGCCCGGCGATGACCACAAGAATAAGCAGTAGAGGGTTACCCATGGCATCGCTACAACAAAACAAACAGCGTTCGCTGCAACACGGTCTGACCTCGCGCCAGGTGTCGATGATCTCCATTGCCGGGATCATCGGCGCCGGGCTGTTCATTGGCTCGTCAACGGCCATCGCCACCGCCGGGCCGGCCATTCTGATTTCCTACACCATGACCGGCCTGCTGGTGCTGCTGGTCATGCGCATGCTCGGCGAAATGGCTATTGCCAACCCCAACAGCGGCTCGTTCTCCACCTACGCCAGCCAGGCCATCGGGCCCTGGGCCGGGTTTACCATCGGCTGGCTGTACTGGTGGTTCTGGGTGCTGATCATCCCGGTCGAGGCGATTGCTGGCGCCGATATCCTGCATGCCTACTTCCCCGGCGTACCGTCGTGGCTGTTCGCCTTCCTGATCATGATCGTACTGTCGGGCACCAACCTGATCAGCGTGAAGAACTTCGGCGAGTTCGAGTACTGGTTCGCCCTGATCAAGGTCATTGCCATTCTTGCCTTTATTGGCGTCTGTACCTTGGCGGTGTTCGGCTTCTGGCCATTGGCCGAAGTCTCGGGTGTGCAACAGCTGTGGGCCACCGGCGGTTTCATGCCCAACGGTTTTGGCGCGGTGCTCGGCGGCGTGCTGGTGACGATCTTTTCGTTCTTCGGTGCCGAGATCGTCACCATCGCCGCCGACGAAACCTCCAACCCCAAGGACAAGATCCGCAAGGCCACCAACCTGGTGGTGTACCGCATCGCAATCTTCTACATCGTCTCGATCTTTTTCATCGTTTCGTTGGTGGCCTGGAACGATCCGGGCCTCAAGGCTGTGGGCTCGTTCCAGCGCGTGCTGGAAGTGCTGAACGTGCCGGGCGCCAAGCTGATGGTCGACCTGGTGGTGCTGGTGGCGGTGACCAGCTGCATGAACTCGGGCCTCTACACCGCCTCGCGCATGCTCTACTCGCTGGGCTCGCGCGGCGAAGCCCTGAAGATGACCAAGCGCATTTCCGGCAACGGCGTGCCGACCGTGGCGGTGATCCTCTCGACCTTCGCAGGCTTTGCCGGTTGCCTGGTCAACTACGTGTTCCCTGGCAAGGTCTTTGGCTTCTTGCTCTCGACCACCGGCGCCATCGCCTTGCTGGTGTACCTGGTGATCGCCGTGTCGCAGCTGCGCATGCGCGCCATCACCGATCGCCAGGGCACCGAGCTTGCGTTCAAGATGTGGTTGTTCCCGTGGCTGACCTGGCTGGTCATCGGCCTGATTACCCTGGTGCTCGGCTACATGCTGATCAGCCCGGCCTACCGCTATGAAACCCTGATGACTGCAGGGGTGACCCTGGCCATCCTGCTGATCTCGCTGACCCGGCGCAAAACACCGGCCAGCGAGCCGGCCGGCAGCCCGGCGGTATCGGCCAAAGGCCTCTAGCGCGGCGCTTGGCACGGCAAAAGCCCATGACTGGTTCATGGGCTTTTTCGTTGTGCGGCGTTACTATCGGCAATGCTTTCCCTTTAAAAAACAGACAATCAGGAAGCCTATGAGTACCCAAGCCTTATCCCTGCAGGAACTGGCCGCCCCCGAAGGCGTCTGCTACGGCTGCGGCTGTTCCCACCCCAGCGGCCTGCACCTGAAGAGCCACTGGGACGCCGACGGTATCCACCTGCTGTGCCGCCATTCGCCCGACAGCACCTTCCTCGGCTGGCCGGGGCTGGTCTATGGCGGTTTGCTGGCGATGCTGGTCGACTGCCATTCGAACTGGACCGCCATGGCCTACCACTACCGCGCCGAAGGCCGCGAGCCGGGCAGCCTGCCGCGTATCGACTGCGTCACCGGCCAGCTCAACCTGACCTACCTGAAACCCACGCCGATGGGCGTCGAGCTACTGCTCAGGGCCCGGGTCGAGGGTGACGTGGGGCGCAAGAGCCGGGTGATCTGCGAAGTCTGGGCCGACGACGTACTGACCGTCAGCGCCGACTCGGTGTTCGTTCGGGTCGACACCGAAAAGCTCAAGCACAAGGCCCACGGCACCGCTTAAAACGGCACGGCAATGGTCAACTGGCTGTAGACGTTGGTGCCATTGCCGCCGACCTGGTTGCCGCCGTCATCGCTGCTCTTGCGCGGCTGGTACAGGCCCAGCAGCGGGCTGATGATCAGGTGCTCGCTGACCGCCCATTCAGCGTACAGGTCCAGCTCGCGGCCATCGAGGTTCAGCGTGTCGCGCTCGTGCAGGGTCTTGTAGTTGAACAGCAGTACGCCCAGGGTCAGGTTCTCGACCGGGGTGGCCTTGAGGCCGACAAAGTGCACGTCGTTGTTGCTGTTGAACGGGCCTGAATAGTTGCCTGTGACCTCGCCCTGGAACCAGGTGCCGTAGCCGCGGTTCATGCCGTTGAACATTGAGTCCCAGCCTTCGGAATAGCGGCTGTAGCGGTAGGTGAGGTCCGGGTGCCAGGGCACCTCGGCGAAGGTGTAGCCGGCCTCGGCGTACCAGGCTTTCTCTGCGCCTGCGTCCTTGTTCTGCCAGGCGTACTCGAAGGCAAAATGCGCGTTCTCGACCCCGGCATCACCGGCGCCGCGCAGGCTGTAGATGTCCATGCCTTCGCGTTGCTTCTGGAACTCGCTGGCGTAGCGATCATCGACGTTCAGGCCGCGGATGTAAGCCAGCTCCAGGGTGCCGGGGGCAGCGCTGTAGGCCAGCGTACTGGCAGCCAGTTCGCTGTTGGCCTGGGCGCGGTTGTCTGACTTCATCCAGAGCAGGCTGCCATGCAGGCCCTCCTTGGTGCCCAGGCGCAGTACTGCGGTCTTGTCGAAGGCATGGCGGGCGGCCAGGTAATAGGCGCCGCCGCGATTGAGCGCGCCGTCGGCCGGGCCCTTGCCGAAGTTAAGGCCGTCGTCGTTGATGATGAAGCCATCGCCGAGGGTGATCACCTGGCGGCCGAACGACAGGTCCAGGCCATCCTCGCCCAGTGCCGGGATCAGTTTGCCCGAGCGCCAGCCGGCGAAGGCTTCGTCGAATTTAGTGGTGCGTTCGCTGCCATCGCTGATACCGGCGGCATCGCCGTCGCCCCAGGTGGCGGAACTTACCAGGTTGGTGGTGCCGTAGACCGTGCCCAGCTCGCCCAGGCGCTGGTCGGCGCTCAGACCATATTTGATGAAGCCTTCGCGCCAGGTCGAGCCGCCCGTGGTGCCGTCGTAGTTCTTGCGGCTGTTGAACAGGCCGTAGACGGCGAGGAAGTTGGCGTTCAGGTGCGTGTCGTCATCGGCATACAGCTCAAGTGCCTGAGCCGGGGGCAGGGCCAGCAGCAGGCTGAGGCCGGTGCCCTTGAGCAAACGGGGGAGGCGGGTGGTCATGGCGCAGGTTCCCTAAAGGAGGCGTTGGTGGCCGCCATTTAGGGTTCGAAGGCCCCGGCAGGTCTTTGCTTTGCCTGCCAGGGCGGTTGATCCTGCTCGCCAGCAGGTTTAGCGTAAGGTGGCGGCCATCTGCCCGAACACATCGAGTACGGCGCTGGCCAGGTCCTTGCTGCGCAGGCCGTTCCAGCCGGTTTTGGGGTTGGGCGCGTTGTCGTGGTCCTTGAACGGCATCTCAAGGGTCAGCGACAGGCAGTCAAAGGCCTGGCCGACACTGTTGCAGGCCAGGGTCATGTTGGCCTGGCCTGGGGCGGACCGCGGGTAGCCATGGACTTGCTGGAAGTCCACGGTGCGCTTGCACAGGCTGTCGCGGAAGGTGGCTTCCAGGGCGGCGATGCGCGCGTTATAGCCGGGGTTGCCTTCGCAGCCGGCGGTGAACACGTGGGGGATTTCTTCGTCGCCGTGCACGTCGAGGAACAGGTCGACGCCGTGCAGCTTCATTTGCTGCTGGGCGAAGTACACCTCCGGGCTCTTGTCGATGCTTGCATCCTGCCAGGCGCGGTTCAGGTCCTGGCCCTTGGCGTTGGTGCGCAGGTGGCCATGGATGGCGCCGTCGGGGTTCATGTTCGGGATCAGGTACAGGTCGGCTTCCTGCAGCAAGGCCTGGACAGTCGGGTCATTGTGCTGCAGGCGATCGATCACCCCCTCCATGAACCACTCGGCCATATGCTCGCCCGGGTGCTGCTGGGCGATGATCCACAGTTTGCGCTTGGTTGCGGCGCCGTCGCCGGCGCGCAGCAGCTGGATGTCACGGCCTTCGACGCTGCGGCCGGTGGCCAGCAGTTCAACGCCAGGCAGGCTGGTGGCGCGTTCAATCAATTGATTGTGGCGCGCGCGCGGGTAGGGCTCGAAGTAGGCGAACCAGGCATGGGGATGTTCGGCCTTGAGGCTGAACTCAAGGGCCTTGCCATCGAAAGTAGTGGGCACCCGGAACCACTGCTGCTGGTCGTAGGACGCCACGGCCTGGTAACCGCTCCAGGCCTTGTGGTAGGACGAGGCGCCGGCGTTTTCCAGGATAAAAACATGGGTGTGGCCCGGGGTCAGCCCCGCAGCCTTGAAGTGGAACCACTGGAAGTGCTCGCTGCTGGTATCGGGGCGGATATCCAGGCGCACCTGTGCAGGGTCACTGGCATCCTTGACGAGGATGTTGCCGGAATCGAAATCGCAGTCGATGTGCAGGGGGGACAGCGTCACGGTCATCACCAGGCTCCATGTAGAGTTGTTGTGGCAACTACTCTACACGCCTGGCTCAGGACCAGAAACCGATCGCTGCCAATGCCGCCAGCCCCAGGCCGATGGCAACCGAGCAACCGCCCAGCGACAGCGCCGCGCGGGGTTGACGGTACCAGCCGTCTTCGCCCAGCTGACGGGCCGGGGCCAGCAAGGTGCGCCAGCGCAGCTCGGTGGCGTGGAACGCCTCGCGGTGTGCCGGGGCGCTGTCGAGCCAGCGACGAAAGTCGATGCGTTCGCTGGCCGTCACATCCGGGCTCTGCAGGCGCACGTACCACTGGCCGGCGATGCTCGCCAGGGCGTCGCGTTCTTCGCGGGCAATCTGCAGCGCCTGGTTCATGTGGCGCTCGACGGTGACGGCCGGCAGGTCGAGGCGCTCGGCAATGCTGGCAAACGACAACTGGTCGAGGCGGCTGAGGAGGAACACCTGTTGAACGCGGCGCGGCAGCTTTTTCAGGCGCAGCAGCAGGGCGTCATCCGCCAGGTTGTGGGAAAGGGGATTGTGCTCAAGGGGCAGCAACAGACGGGTCATGTACAAGCTCCTTGCTGGTCGGTGGAGTGGGGGCGTCTTCCGTGACGCTGCAACAGCTTATTAGTAACGAGATTGATTCTCAAGTGCTAATTCTGCAAAGCGCTGTTACAACCATTCACTGCGCGACATTCATTTGCTATCATCGCGGCCATTCAAGCAACACCCATCTTCATTAGCCTGAAGACCAAAAAAAAGACCCGGCAAAAAGCCGGGTCAAAAACCGTGATTAGCCTGATGAGGAGATAATCTGAGAGTCCGACCTAAGGGCTTTCAGTTTATCCAACCAGTCTCGCGACCAGTTGTGAGCAATAATAATCGTTATCATTTGCAAGTCAAATGAATTTTCTGTCATTGCGTAAAAAACTTTTACGCAGTGCGCTCCCTCCTGACCGGCGGACACCAGCACCCGCCTTCGGTCGACTCCCACGTAACGTTCTGCATCAAGGCTCAGGAATGCTCCTGGTTGGCCGCCGTACGCTCTAGCATGGCCCTGGCCATGTTGATCATGTGCATCGACGCCAGCGCCAGTTCGCGCGGTACGCCTTGCAGGCCGTCAGCCGATTCGTAGGCGGTAGCGGCGGCGCAACGCAACAGATTGGTGGCATGGGCGGTGGCTTGCGCGCCACTAAGGCCTTCGCGGGCGACCAGCAGTGGTTCGTCCGGGCCAAAGGCCACCGGGGCCGGATTGAGGTAGTAGTCCAGCGCACGCCGGGCGGCATCACTGTTACTTAATGCTTCGGAATCGAGGCTGAGGTCCATTTCAGGGGATATCGGTTTCATGCGTCTGCCTGCTGTCTGGGTAAGCGATGAAAGGTGTTGGCAGATATTAATACGATATGTAGTTATGACTATTGTTTAAATACTACAATATGTGTATTGAGCGCCAGGAGGCAGTCCGTATCGTGCCAGCGATGGATAAATGGACTGACCTGGTCAAAGCCAGGATGCGTGAACTGAAGGTCACGCAGGAAAATCTCGCCGAACGCATCGGAGTCACCCAGGGCGCCGTGGGCCACTGGCTGCGCGAGGAGCGTGAGCCGAAACTGCGGGTGCTCAACCAGATCCTGGTGGAAGTGGGCCTGCCGCCGCTGCAGATGGTTTTCCCCCACCAGGTTTCGGAAAGCAACGGTTCCTACACAGTCTCGGGCAACCCGACTACTGTGACTGGCGCCGATGGCCTACAGCACGAACTGTATTTTCGCTATCCGATTCTGGCCTGGGGCAATCTTGACCTGGTGGAGGCGGCCGACGACTCGCCGTTGCAGTCAACCGACTACAAAGCGCAGGGGCGGGCGTTCTGGCTCAGGGTTGAAGGCGATGCGATGACCGCGCCGCTGGGCTTGAGCGTGCCGGAGGGGATGTTGATCCTGGTCGACACCGGGCTTGAGGCCGAAACCGGCAAGCTGGTGATCGCGCGTTCGCCAGGCAGCGCAGCGGTGAGTTTTCGCCAGCTGAGCGAGGAGGGCGGCCAGCGCTATCTGCGCCCGCTCAACCCGACCTATCCCAAGGCCTTGTGCAGCGAGCAGTGTGAGTTGCTGGGGGTGGTGGTGCAGGCGTTGGTCAAGTTTTGAGCTGAATCTGATCGCGGGGCAAGCCCGCTCCCACACTGTGGGAGCGGGCTTGCCCCGCGATGAGGCGCTCAAGCCTCGTCCAGCTCCACCAGCACAGCCCCTTCACTGACCATCTCGCCTTCCTGGCAGAACAGCGCCTTGACCGTCCCGGCATGGGGCGCGCGGATGCTGTGTTCCATCTTCATGGCTTCCAGCACCACCAGCTGCGTGCCAGCTTCCACCGCCTGGCCAACTTCCACCAGTACCCGCACGATACTGCCGTTCATCGGCGCGCCGAGGCCGCCCTGATGACTGTGGCTGGCGTCGGCCTCGGCAATCGGGTCGTAGCGGTTGACGCTGTGCAGCTCGCCGTCCCATTGCAGGTACAGGGTCTGGCCTCGGCGGATCGCCAGGTGCCGGCGGCGCAGGCCGTTGAGGTCGATCAGCAGTTGCTCGCCATCCAGCGTCAGGTTCGACGCCGCCGCCTGGCTGAGGGTGATGCCACGGTCCTCACCGTTGCAGGTCAGGTGCAGGCTGATCTGCGCCGGCACGCCGGCACGAAAACCGCTGTTGGCGGCCCACGGCGAATGACGGTCATCGGCCCGCGCCTGGGCCGGCTGGCTCTGGATGAAGGCTTCGGCCGCTGCCTGCCAGAAGGCCGGCGGCAAGGCTTGCGGCGCCGGCAGCAGTTGCTCCTGATAGCGCGGGATGAACCCGGTATCCAGCTCGGCCTCGGCAAATGCCGGGTGGGCGAGGATGTGCCGCAGGAAGGCGATGTTGGTCTTCAGCCCGCCGATGGCAAACTCGTCGAGCATCGCCAGCAAGCGCAGGCGCGCCTGTTCGCGGGTTTCGCCCCAGGCGATCAGCTTGCCGAGCATCGGGTCATAGAACGGCGAAACGTCGTCGCCCTCGCTGACGCCGCTATCAACCCGCCGGCCTTCGCCCGGCGTCGACTCGCGGTACAGCGCCAGGTGGCCGGTGGCCGGGAGAAAGTCATTGGCCGGGTCTTCGGCATACAGGCGCACTTCAATGGCGTGGCCATTGAGCGGCACCTGCGCCTGGGTGATTGGCAGCGGCTCGCCGCAGGCGACGCGGATCTGCCAGGCGACCAGGTCCAGGCCGGTGATCGCTTCAGTGACCGGGTGTTCGACCTGCAGGCGGGTGTTCATCTCCATGAAGAAGAACTCGCCGCGGGCGTCGAGCAGGAACTCCACGGTGCCGGCACCGACATAGCCGATGGCCTGGGCGGCCTTGACCGCCGCTTCGCCCATGGCCTGGCGCTGGGCGCTGCTCAGGCCCGGGGCAGGGGCTTCTTCGACGACCTTCTGGTGCCGGCGCTGGATCGAGCAGTCGCGCTCGTTGAGGTACAGGCAATTGCCGTGCTGGTCGGCGAACACCTGAATCTCCACGTGGCGCGGCTTGAGCACGTATTTTTCCACCAGCATGCGCGCATCGCCGAACGACGACTGCGCTTCACGCTGGGCTGAGGCCAGGGCTTCGCCGAGCTGGCTTTCGTGCTCGACCACCTTCATGCCCTTGCCGCCGCCACCGGCGGTGGCCTTGAGCAGTACCGGATAGCCGATCTTTTCGGCGGCGGCGCGGAAGGTTTCCAGGTCCTGGGCCTCGCCGTGATAACCCGGTACCAGCGGCACGCCGGCCTGTTCCATCAGGGCCTTGGCCGCCGACTTGCTGCCCATGGCATCGATGGCGCTGGCCGGTGGGCCGAGGAAGATCAGCCCGGCTTGCTCGATGGCGCGGGCAAAGCCTGCGTTCTCGGACAAGAAGCCGTAGCCGGGGTGGATCGCCTGGGCGCCGCTGGCTTTGGCCGCGGCCAGTAGCTTGTCGATGTCCAGGTAGCTTTCAGCGGCCTTGGCACCGCCCAGGTCGACGCGGATATCAGCTTCGCGGCTGTGCCGCGCTTCACGATCGATGGCGCTGTGCACGGCCACGGTGGTCAGGCCCAGGGCCTTGGCGGTGCGCATCACCCGGCAGGCGATCTCGCCACGGTTGGCGACCAGCAGGGTGGTCAACGGGGTGCGGCTCATGGGCGCGGCTCCTTGTTCGACGGTTGGCCCTGCCAGGCCGGGCTGCGTTTTTCCAGGAAGGCGCGCAGGCCTTCCTGGCCTTCGGGGCTGACGCGGATGCGGGCGATGGCGTTTTCGCAGTAGCGGCGGATGGCCGGGGTCAGCTCGCCGTGGCCGACTTCACGCAGCAGCTCCTTGCTGGCGCGCATGGCCTGCGGGCTGTTGAGCAGCAGGTTGTCGATCCAGTTGTTGACCTGCTGTTCCAGCTCTGCGGCCGGGTAGGCTTCGGCCAGCAGGCCCAGCTCACGGGCACGCTCGCCGCTGAATCGTTCGGCGGTCAGGGCATAGCGGCGTGCGGCGCGCTCGCCCATGGCCTGGACCACGAACGGGCTGATCACCGCTGGCGCGAGACCGATGCGCACTTCCGACAGGCACAGCTGCGCGTCACTGGTGCCAATGGCCATGTCGCAGCAGCTGATCAGGCCCAGGGCGCCGCCAAAGGCTGCGCCTTGCACCACCGCCAGGGTCGGCACCTTGAGCCGCGCCAGGTTGTACATCAGCTCAGCCAGCTCGCGGGCGTCGTCAAGGTTGGTGTTGTAGTCCAGTTGGGCCGACTGCTGCATCCAGGCCAGGTCGGCACCGGCGCTGAAGTGCCGGCCACGGCCGCGCAACAGCACGAAACGCAGGCTGCTGTCGGCGCCGATGTGGTCGATGGCGATGATCAGCTCGCGGATCATCTGTGCGTTGAAGGCGTTGTTCTTGTCTTCCCGGCTCAGCCACAGGGTGGCGAAACCACGGGGGTCCTTGATCAGTTCAAGGGTAGTGAAGTCGCTCATGGTCACATCCGGAAAATGCCGAAACGGCTTTGTTCGATCGGTGCGTTGAGGGCAGCGGACAACGCCAGGCCAAGGATCTCGCGGGTTTGCGCCGGGTCGATGACGCCGTCGTCCCAGAGCCGGGCGCTGGAGTAGTAAGGGTGGCCCTGGTGCTCGTACTGGTCGAGGATCGGCTGCTTCAGGCGCGCTTCGTCTTCGGCGCTGAAGGCCTGGCCGCTGCGTTCGCTCTGCTCGCGCTTGACCTGGGCGAGCACGCCGGCGGCCTGTTCGGCGCCCATCACGCCGATCCGCGCATTCGGCCACATCCACAAGAAGCGCGGGTCGTAGGCGCGGCCGCACATGCCGTAGTTACCAGCGCCGAAGCTGCCGCCGATGATCACCGTGAACTTTGGCACCTGGGCGCAGGCCACCGCGGTGACCAGCTTGGCGCCGTGTTTGGCGATGCCGCCGGCTTCGTACTTCTGGCCGACCATGAAACCTGTGATGTTCTGCAAAAACAGCAGCGGGATGCCGCGCTGGCAGGCCAGTTCGATGAAGTGCGCGCCTTTTTGCGCCGCTTCCGCGAAGAGGATGCCGTTGTTGGCCAGGATCGCTACCGGATACCCGTGCAGGTGGGCAAAGCCGCACACCAGGGTAGTGCCGAACAGCGCCTTGAATTCATCGAACACCGAGCCGTCGACCAGCCGCGCAATCACCTCGCGCACATCAAACGGCTGCTTGGCATCGGCTGGCACCACGCCGTACAGCTCTTCACTGCTGTACAGCGGCGCCACCGGCGCGCGCTGCTGCAATTCGCCGAGCTTGTGCCAATTGAGGTTGGCCACGCAGCGCCGGGCGATGGCCAGGGCGTGCTCGTCGTTGTCGGCATAGTGGTCGGCAACGCCGCTGGTTTTGCAGTGCACATCGGCGCCGCCAAGGTCTTCGGCGCTGACCACTTCACCGGTGGCGGCCTTGACCAGCGGCGGGCCGGCAAGAAAGATCGTCGCCTGCTGGCGGACCATGATTGCTTCGTCAGCCATGGCCGGCACGTAGGCGCCGCCTGCGGTGCATGAGCCCATGACCACGGCAATCTGTGGAATGCCGAGGGCGCTCATGTTGGCCTGGTTGAAGAAGATCCGCCCGAAGTGCTCACGGTCAGGGAATACTTCATCCTGGCGCGGCAGGTTGGCACCGCCCGAGTCCACCAGGTACAGGCACGGCAGGCGGTTCTGCAGGGCGATGGCCTGGGCGCGCAGGTGCTTTTTCACCGTCAGCGGGTAGTAGGAGCCGCCTTTGACCGTGGCGTCGTTGGCGACGATCATGCATTCGACGCCTTCGACCCGGCCGATGCCGGCGATCACGCCTGCGGCCGGGACGTCTTCGCCGTACACCTCATGGGCGGCCAGCTGACCGATTTCGAGGAACGGCGAACCTGCGTCGAGCAGGCGGTCGATTCGTTCGCGTGGCAACAGTTTGCCCCGCGAGGTGTGCCGCTCCTGGGCCTTGGGCCCGCCGCCCTGGTGTACCTGGGCGATCAGGCTGCGCAAGGCGTTGACCTGGTCCGCCATTGCGGCGTAGCTCTGCGCGAACTCTGCTGACTTCGGATTGATGTGAGACTTGATGATCATTGTGGTTCCTCACGCAGAATCAAGCTACAAGCTTCAAGCTGCAAGACTGATCTGTGTTATGGCGGCAATCGCAAGCCGTCAGTACTGCGCGGGCTGCATCGACTTGCCGCTTGTAGCTTGCTGCTAAGCGCTTCAGCGCGTCTCTTGGAAGAGTTCTCGACCGATCAGCATCCGGCGGATCTCACTGGTGCCGGCGCCGATCTCGTAGAGCTTGGCATCGCGCAGCAGGCGGCCGGCCGGAAATTCATTGATGTAGCCGTTGCCTCCCAGAATCTGGATCGCCTCAAGGGCCATCTGGGTGGCGCGCTCGGCGGTGTAGAGGATGACCCCGGCGGCGTCCTTGCGCGTGGTTTCGGCGCGGTCGCAGGCCTGGGCCACGGCGTACAGGTAGGCGCGGCTGGCGTTGAGCTGGGTGTACATGTCGGCGATCTTGCCCTGGATCAACTGAAACTCGCCGATGCTCTGGCCGAACTGTTTGCGGTCGTGGATGTAGGGCACCACCAGGTCCATGCAGGCCTGCATGATCCCGGTCGGGCCGCCGGAGAGCACCACGCGCTCGTAGTCCAGGCCGCTCATCAGCACTTTGACGCCGCCGTTGAGCACGCCGAGGATGTTCTCTTTCGGTACTTCGACGTTGTCGAAGAACAGCTCGCAGGTGTTGGAGCCGCGCATGCCCAGCTTGTCGAATTTGTTGCTGCGGCTGAAGCCTTTCCAGTCGCGCTCGACAATAAAGGCGGTGATGCCGTGGGCGCCTTTTTCAAGGTCGGTCTTGGCGTAGATCACGTAGGTGTTGGCGTCCGGGCCGTTGGTGATCCAGGTCTTGCTGCCGTTGAGGACGAAGTGATCGCCGCGCTGTTCGGCGCGCAGTTTCATCGATACCACGTCGGAACCGGCATTCGGCTCGCTCATGGCCAGGGCGCCGATGTGCTCGCCGCTGATCAACTTGGGCAGGTATTTGGCTTTCTGTTCGGCGTTGCCGTTGCGGTTGATCTGGTTGACGCAGAGGTTGGAGTGGGCGCCGTAGGAGAGGGCGACCGAGGCCGAGCCGCGGCTGATTTCTTCCATGGCCACCACGTGGGCCAGGTAGCCGAGGCCGGCGCCGCCGTATTCTTCACTGACGGTGATGCCCAGCAGGCCCATGTCACCGAACTTGCGCCACATGTCGGCGGGGAACAGGTTGTCCTGGTCGATCTGCGCGGCGCGCGGCGCCAGCTCTGCGGCGACGAAGGACTGCACCTGGTCGCGAAGCATGTCGATGGTTTCGCCCAGGGCGAAGTTCAGGGTCGGATAACGCATGCTGGCACCTATTGTTGATTGTTCTTGGATTAAGGGTGCTTGTGCTGGTCTCATCGCAGGTTATGCCCGCTCCTACAGTTCTTTGTGGGAGCGGGCTTGCCCCGCGATAGCCTCACAACACAAACCCTGATTGTCAGTAACCTTTACGTTAACGTAAACCTGCCGCCCGATGCTGTCAATCTCGCCATGACCTTTACGTTAACGTAAATATGCGCCAGAGTAAGACCCGCTTGAGTCAGCTCCCAGAACAACCACAAAAAGGGACCGCCATGAATCAACCGAGCTATACCCAGGGCCGTCAGGACAAGCCGTTGCTGGCCATGACCATCGGCCAGGCGTTCGACCAGACGGTGTCGCGTTTTGCCCATCGCGAGGCGCTGGTGGTGCGTCATCAGCAGCAGCGCTACACCTGGCAGGCGCTGGCCGCCAGCGTCGACCTGCATGCCCGGGCGCTGATGGCGCTGGGGCTGAAAACCGGCGATCGCTTAGGTATCTGGGCGCCCAACTGCGCGCAGTGGTGCATCGCCCAGTTCGCCAGCGCCAAGATCGGCGTGATCCTGGTCAACATCAACCCGGCGTATCGCACCAGCGAGCTTGAATACGTGCTCAAGCAGTCGGGCTGCCAATGGTTGATCAGCGCCGGTGCCTTCAAGAGCTCCGACTACCACGCCATGCTTGGCGAGCTGCTGCCGGACCTGGCTCAACAAGCGCCGGGGCAACTGCGCAGCGAGCGCCTGCCGGAGCTGCGCGGGCTGATCAGCCTCGATGCGCAGCCGTCGGCAGGCTTTCTGCCCTGGGAACGCCTGGCCTGGCTGGCCAGCGAAACCGACCCGGCTGACTTCCAGGCCCGCCAGCACAGCCTGCAGTTCGACCAGCCAGTGAACATCCAGTACACCTCCGGCACCACCGGCTTCCCCAAGGGCGCCACCCTCAGCCACTACAACATCCTCAACAACGGCTATATGGTCGGCGAGAGCCTGGGCCTGAGCGAGCATGACCGCATGGTGATCCCGGTGCCGCTGTACCACTGCTTCGGCATGGTCATGGGCAACCTCGGCTGTATTACCCACGGCAGCACCATGATCTACCCCAACGACGCCTTCGACCCGCTGCTGACCTTGAACTGTGTCAGCGAGGAGAAGGCCACCGCGCTGTACGGCGTGCCGACCATGTTCATCGCCATGCTCGATCATCCGCAGCGCCCCGACATGGACCTGTCGACCCTGCGCACCGGGATCATGGCCGGCGCCACCTGCCCGATCGAGGTAATGCGCCGGGTGATCGGCGAGATGCACATGAGCGAGGTGCAGATCGCCTACGGCATGACCGAAACCAGCCCGGTGTCGATGCAGACCGGCGCCGATGACGACCTTGAACTGCGGGTGACCACGGTAGGGCGGACCCAGCCGCAGCTGGAGAGCAAGATCATTGATGAACAGGGCTGCATCGTGCCGCGCGGGCAGATCGGCGAGCTGTGCACGCGCGGCTACAGCGTGATGCTCGGCTACTGGGGCAACCCGGCGGCCACCAGTGAAGCCATCGACCCGGCCGGCTGGATGCACACCGGCGACCTGGCGAGCATGAACGAGGCCGGCTATGTGTGTATCGCCGGGCGCAACAAGGACATGATCATTCGCGGTGGCGAGAACATCTATCCGCGCGAACTTGAGGAGTTCTTCTTTACCCACCCGGCGGTGGCGGATGTGCAGGTGATCGGCATACCCGATGAGCGTTATGGTGAAGAGATCGTCGCCTGGATCAAGTTTCACCCCGGCCACAGCGCCAGTGAGATCGAACTGCAGCAGTGGTGCAAGCGCCGCATTGCCCACTTCAAGGCCCCGCGCTACTTCCGCTTTGTCGATGAGTTTCCGATGACGGTGACCGGCAAGGTGCAGAAATTCAGGATGCGCGAGATCAGCATTGAAGAGTTGATCAAACGCTGATTCGGCGGCGCCTGCATCGCCGGCAAGGCAGGCTCCCACACTAGACCTGTGGGAGCTGGCCGTGCCAGCGATGAGGCCGGTGCTGACTGCCAATAATCCTCTACGCTTTCACCGGCGGCTCGCTACTCGGCGGGTCGCCCACGGTGGGCGGCACCGTCGGTTGCACCGGCACCTCTTCAGGGTCTTGCTCTGGCACCGGCGGTGGCAGTGTCGGGTCGTCGATATTCGGATCGGGCGTTTCTGCCGGGATGGGAATGTTCATGGCCTGACCTCGCAACGGGGTTATGGTTGGCATGCTCAGGGTTTGGACCCCGGCGCCGATCAATCGCTCATTTTTTTTGAACCCCCGGCCGCGCCCCCGCTCTGAACCTTTACCGCCACTTCATAACGGAGCAACGTTCGATGACCCGCGATGAGCCCTTCGAAACCGACCGTATGACCGCGGCTAGCGACCACCCGGACCAGGCCCTGAGCCTGTCCCAGGCCTTGCTCGAACCGCGGATCGTGATCGAGAACACCGTGCCGGTGCTCGATGGCGGGTTGTTTGCGGTCAAGGCGGTGGTCGGTGCCGCGGTGCAGGTCAGCAGCAAGGTCTATGTTGATGGCCATGACGCCCTGGCGGTGATGCTCAACTGGCGCCAGGCCCACAGCCGGCGCTGGCATTGTGTACCGATGCAGTTTGCCGGCAATGATTTGTGGCAGGCAGAGTTCACCGTCAGCGAGCAAGGCCGTCACCTGTTCAGTATCGAGGCCTGGATCGACCCCTTCGCCACCTATTGCCATGACCTGGAGAAGAAGTTCAATGCCGGCGTCGCGGTGCCGCTGGAACTGCAGGAAGGCCTGCTGCTTATCGAGCATAATATCGGCCGCAGCAACGGGCCCCTGCGTGACCAGTTGCAGGCCCTGTACC
This sequence comes from Pseudomonas sp. 2835, assembly GCF_050435905.1. Classification (NCBI taxonomy): domain Bacteria; kingdom Pseudomonadati; phylum Pseudomonadota; class Gammaproteobacteria; order Pseudomonadales; family Pseudomonadaceae; genus Pseudomonas; species Pseudomonas sp. 2835. The sequence continues at coordinate 15,663 of NZ_JBNDLE010000001.1, forward strand.
AGCACCTGCCAGGTTTGCCGGTCGACGAGCAGGTGGCCTTGCTGCTGCACCCGGACACGGCGCTGTTGATGGCCGAGGCCGAGCACCGCACCTACCTGAGCCGCAGCCCCGAATACCCGCTGGATGTCGAACGCATCCAGGCCCAGTTCGCCAGTTGGTACGAGCTGTTTCCGCGCTCGGTCACCGACGACCCGCAGCGTCACGGCACCTTCAATGACGTGCACGAACGCCTGCCGATGATCCGCGACATGGGCTTTGACGTGCTGTACTTCCCGCCCATCCACCCCATCGGCGTGCGCCACCGCAAGGGCCGCAACAATGCCTTGCAGGCCGAGCCTGGCGACCCGGGCAGCCCCTATGCGATTGGCGGCGCCGAAGGCGGGCACGAGGCGATTCACCCGCAACTGGGCAGCCGCGAGGATTTTCGCCGGCTGGTGGCCGCTGCCGCCGAGCACGGCCTGGAAATCGCCCTGGATTTTGCCATCCAGTGCTCCCAGGATCACCCCTGGCTCAAAGAGCACCCGGGCTGGTTCTCCTGGCGCCCGGACGGCAGCATCCGCTACGCCGAGAACCCGCCAAAAAAATACCAGGATATCGTCAACGTCGACTTCTATGCTGCCGATTCGGTACCAGCCCTGTGGCTGGCCCTGCGCGACGTAGTGGTGGGCTGGGTCAAGGAGGGGGTCAAGACCTTCCGTGTCGACAACCCGCACACCAAACCCTTGCCGTTCTGGCACTGGCTGATCGCCAATGTACGCAGCCAATACCCCGAGGTGATCTTCCTCGCCGAGGCCTTCACTAAACCTGCGATGATGGCGCGCCTGGGCAAGGTCGGTTATTCCCAGAGCTACACCTACTTCACCTGGCGCAACACCAAGGCCGAGCTGCAAAGCTACTTCGAGGAGCTCAACCAGCCGCCGTGGTGCTACTGCTACCGGCCGAACTTCTTCGTCAATACCCCGGACATCAACCCGTACTTTCTGCATGAGTCGGGGCGCGCCGGCTTTCTTATCCGCGCCGCGCTGGCGGCCATGGGTTCGGGCCTGTGGGGCATGTACTCGGGCTTCGAGCTGTGCGAGGCGACGCCGGTGCCGGGCAAGGAGGAATACCTCGATTCCGAGAAGTACGAGATCCGCCCGCGCGACTTCACCCAGCCCGGCAACATCATCGCCGAAATCGCCCAGCTCAACCGTATCCGCCGGCAGAACCCGGCCTTGCACACGCATCTTGGCGTGGCCTTCTATCACGCCTGGAACGACAACATCCTGTACTTCGGCAAACGCACCGCCGAACGCGACAATTTCATCCTCATCGCCGTCAGCCTCGACCCGCACAACGCCCAGGAGGCGCACTTCGAACTGCCGTTGTGGGAGCTGGGGCTGGACGACAATACCGACACCTTCGGCGAAGACCTGATGACCGGCCATCGCTGGACCTGGCACGGCAAGACCCAATGGATGCGCATCGAGCCCTGGCACCTGCCGTTTGCTATCTGGCGTATCGAAAAAGCCCTCTAGAAAGGAGTCGAGCATGGCCAAGCGCGCCCGCCCAGCCGCCTTTATCGATGATCCGTTGTGGTACAAGGACGCGATCATCTACCAGGTACACGTCAAATCCTTCTTTGATTCCAACAACGATGGCATCGGTGACTTCCCCGGCCTGATCGCCAAGCTCGACTACATCGCCGAGCTAGGGGTCAACACCCTGTGGCTGCTGCCGTTCTACCCCTCGCCACGGCGCGACGATGGCTACGACATCGCCGAATACAAGGCGGTGCACCCCGACTATGGCACCCTGGCTGACGTCAAGCACTTCATTGCCCAGGCGCACAAGCGCGGCCTGCGGGTGATCACCGAGCTTGTCATCAACCACACCTCCGACCAGCACCCATGGTTCCAGAAAGCCCGGCGCGCCAAGCCGGGAAGCAAGGCCCGGGACTTTTACGTGTGGTCCGACAGCGACCAGAAGTACGACGGCACGCGGATCATCTTCCTCGACACCGAGAAATCCAACTGGACCTGGGACCCGGTGGCCGGCCAGTACTTCTGGCACCGCTTCTACTCGCACCAGCCGGACCTGAACTTCGACAACCCGCAGGTGCTCAAGGCGGTGCTCGGGGTCATGCGCTACTGGCTCGACCTGGGCGTCGACGGCCTGCGCCTGGACGCCATCCCGTACCTGATTGAACGTGACGGCACCAACAACGAGAACCTGCCCGAAACCCACCAGGTGCTGAAAAAGATCCGCGCCGAGATCGACGCCAACTACCCCGACCGCATGCTCCTGGCCGAGGCTAACCAGTGGCCGGAAGACACCCAGTTGTACTTTGGCGAAGGGCAGGGTGATGAATGCCACATGGCGTTTCACTTCCCGCTGATGCCGCGCATGTACATGGCCGTGGCCCAGGAAGACCGCTTTCCGATCACCGATATCCTGCGCCAGACCCCGGAGATTCCGGCCAACTGCCAGTGGGCGATTTTCTTGCGCAACCACGATGAGCTGACCCTGGAGATGGTCACCGACCGCGAGCGCGATTACCTGTGGAACTACTACGCCGAGGACCGCCGCGCGCGGATCAACCTCGGTATCCGCCGGCGCCTGGCGCCGTTGCTGCAACGCGACCGACGCCGGGTCGAGCTTTTGTGCAGCCTGCTGCTGTCGATGCCCGGCACGCCGACCCTGTACTACGGCGACGAGATCGGCATGGGCGACAACATCTACCTGGGTGACCGCGATGGCGTGCGCACGCCGATGCAGTGGTCGATCGACCGCAACGGCGGGTTCTCCCGCGCCGACCCGGCGCGCCTGGTGCTGCCGCCCATCATGGACCCGCTGTACGGTTTCCAGTCGGTCAACGTCGAGGCCCAGGCCCACGACCCGCATTCGCTGCTGAACTGGAACCGCCGCCTGCTGGCGGTGCGCAAGCAGCAAAAAGCCTTTGGCCGCGGCACGCTGAAGATGCTCACGCCGAGCAACCGACGGATTCTCGCCTACATCCGCGAGTACACCGCCAGCGACGGCAAGAGCGAGATCATCCTCTGCGTGGCCAACGTTTCGCGCGCCGCGCAGGCGGCCGAACTCGAACTGCAGCAGTATGTCGACAAGGTGCCGGTGGAGATGCTCGGCGGCAGCGCCTTCCCGCCGATCGGCCAGCTGCCGTTCCTGCTGACCTTGCCGCCCTATGGTTTTTACTGGTTCCTGCTCGCCGACAAGGACCAGATGCCCAGTTGGCACATGGAGCCGGCCCAGAGCCTGCCGGAGTTCACCACCCTGGTGCTGAAAAAGCGCATGGAAGAGCTGCTTGAAGCGCCGTCGCGGGCTACTTTGCAAGACAGCATCCTGCCCCAGTACCTGCCCAAGCGCCGCTGGTTTTCCGGCAAGGAAACCCGCATCGAACAGGTGCAGATCGCCTACGGCGTGCGCTTTGGCGCCGCCACCAGCCCGGTGCTGCTGAGCGAGATCGACGTGCAGGGCGGCGGCCAGAGCAGCCGCTATCAACTGCCGTTCGGCCTGATCGGCGAAGAGCACATCAACAGCCCGGCGCCGCAACAACTGGCCCTGGCGCGGGTGCGCCGCGGTCGCCAGGTGGGGCTGATCACCGATGGCTTTGTGCTTGAAAGCTTTGTGCGTGCCGTCCTTGCCGGCTGCAAGGACGGCTTGCGCTTGCCCTGCAGCGAGGGCGAGCTGCGCTTTGAGGCCAGCGAACAACTGGCGGCGCTGAACCTGGGTGAGGATGCCGACGTGCGCTACCTGAGCGCCGAGCAGTCCAACAGCTCGGTGGTGGTCGGTGGCAGCCTGGTGCTGAAGCTGATCCGCCGGGTCAATCCCGGGGTGCACCCGGAGCTGGAAATGAGCGCCTACCTGACGGCCGCAGGCTTTGCCAATATCTCGCCGCTGCTGGCCTGGGTCAGCCGCGTCGATGCTGAGGCGCAACCGCACCTGCTGATGATCGCCCAGGGCTACCTGAGCAACCAGGGCGATGCCTGGGACTGGACCCAGAACAACCTCGAGCGGGCCATCCGCGACGAGATGGAGCCGTCGAGCAAGGATCAGGACGTACACACCGATGCCCTGCAGGACCTGGCCGACTTTGCCGCCTTGCTCGGCCAGCGCCTGGGTGAGATGCACCTGCTGCTGGCCGCGCCCAGCGCTGATCCGGCGTTCCAGCCACGGGCCAGCAACAGCCGCGACAGCCAGGCCTGGAACAAGCACATCAGCGCCCAGCTGAGCCGCGCCCTGGACCTGCTGCAGGAGCACCGCGCCAGCCTCGACAGCGACAGCCAGGCCCTGGTCGACGACCTGCAACAGCAACGCAAGAGCCTGCTCAAGCACATTGGCGAGCTGAGCAAACAGGCGGTCGGCGGGCTATTGATGCGCGTGCATGGCGACTTGCACCTGGGCCAGGTGCTGGTGGTGCAGGGTGATGCCTACCTGATCGATTTCGAAGGCGAACCGGCGCGGCCGCTGGATGAGCGGCGGGCCAGGCACAGCCCGTACAAGGATGTCAGCGGCGTACTGCGTTCCTTCGACTATGCTGCAGCGATGGTGCTGCGCAGTGCTTCTGCTGTCGACCTTTCCGAGGCTGCCCGTCAGGCGCGTCAACGCGTCGCCCGCCGTTATCTGCACCAGGCCCGGCATGCCTTTGTCGAGGCGTATGGGCTGGCCAGTGCGGCCATGCCCCATGCCTGGGAGCTGGCTGACGGCGAGCAGGCGGCGCTGGCGTTGTTCAGCCTCGAGAAAGCCGCCTACGAAATCCTCTACGAAGCCGAGAACCGTCCGCATTGGCTGGCCGTGCCTTTGCATGGCCTGCATGGTCTGATCAGTACCTGGGGAGAGCAGTAAATGACTCAACGCAAGCGCGAGGAAGGAGGACTGGGGCAGCGCGATATCGATGCCCTGGTAAGAGCCGAACATACCGACCCGTTCGCGGTGCTCGGTCCGCACCCGGATGGTGCCGGTGGCCAGTTTGTCCGCGCCTACCTGCCCAACGCCCTGAACGTACGGGTGCTGGCCCGTGACGACAGTCGCGTGCTGGCAGAGCTGGAGCAAGGCCCGGTGCCGGGGTTGTTCATCACCCATCTGCAGGAGCCGCAGCCGTACCTGCTGCAGATCAACTGGGCCGGCGGTGAGCAGATCACCGAAGACCCTTACAGCTTCGGGCCTTTGCTGGGCGACATGGACCTGTACCTGTTTGCCGAGGGCAACCACCGTGACCTGTCGGCGGCAATGGGCGCGCAACCGCTGAACGTTGAAGGCGTCGACGGCGTGCGCTTTTCGGTGTGGGCACCGAACGCCCGGCGCGTCTCGGTGGTCGGTGATTTCAACAACTGGGACGGCCGTCGCCACCCCATGCGCCTGCGCCATCCGTCCGGGGTCTGGGAGCTGTTCGTGCCGCGCCTGCGCGCCGGCGAAGCGTACAAGTACGAAGTGCTCGGGCGCGAAGGCATCCTGCCGCTCAAGGCCGACCCGCTGGCCCGCGCCACCGAGTTGCCGCCCAGCACCGCCTCGAAGGTTGCCGGGCCCCTGGCCCATGACTGGCAGGACCAGCACTGGATGCAACTGCGCGGCGAGCGCCAGGCCAGCAACGCGCCGCTGTCGATCTACGAACTGCACGCCGGCTCCTGGCAATGCGAGCTGGACGACAATGGCGAAGTGGCGCGCTTTTACAACTGGCGCGAACTGGCCGAGCGTTTGGTGCCCTATATCCAGCAATTGGGCTTCACCCATATCGAACTGATGCCGATCATGGAGCATCCGTTTGGCGGCTCCTGGGGTTATCAGCCGCTGTCGATGTTTGCGCCGACCGCGCGCTATGGCAGCGCCGAGGATTTTGCCGCCTTCATCGACGCCTGCCACCAGGCGCAGATCGGCGTGCTTCTCGACTGGGTGCCGGCGCATTTCCCCACCGACACCCACGGCCTGGCGCGCTTCGACGGCACCGCGCTGTACGAGTACGACAACCCGCTGGAGGGCTTCCACCAGGACTGGGACACGCTGATCTACAACCTCGGCCGCACCGAAGTGCACGGCTTCATGCTGGCCTCGGCGTTGCACTGGCTCAAGCACTTTCATATCGACGGGCTGCGCGTCGATGCCGTGGCCTCGATGCTCTACCGCGACTACTCACGCAAGGCCGGCGAGTGGGTGCCCAACCGCCACGGCGGGCGCGAGAACCTCGAGGCCATCGACTTTTTGCGTCACCTCAACGACGTGGTGGCCCTGGAGGCCCCCGGTGCCCTGGTGATCGCCGAAGAATCCACGGCCTGGCCGGGCGTCAGCCAGCCAACCCAGCAGGGCGGCCTGGGCTTTGCCTACAAGTGGAACATGGGCTGGATGCACGACACCTTGCATTACATCCAGAACGACCCGATCCACCGTACCTATCATCACAACGAAATGAGCTTCGGCCTGATCTACGCCTATTCCGAGCATTTCATCCTGCCGATCTCCCACGACGAAGTGGTGCACGGCAAGCATTCGCTGATCGACAAGATGCCCGGTGATCGCTGGCAGAAATTCGCCAACCTGCGCGCCTACCTGACCTTCATGTGGACCCATCCGGGCAAGAAGCTGTTGTTCATGGGCTGCGAGTTCGGTCAGTGGCGCGAGTGGAACCATGACAGCGAGCTGGACTGGTACCTGCTCAAGTACCCCGAGCATCTGGGCGTACAACGACTGGTCAGCGACCTCAACCGCTTGTACCGCGACGAGCGTGCGCTGCACGAGCAGGACTGCGTGCCGCAGGGCTTTCAATGGTTGATCGGCGATGACGCGCACAACAGCGTCTACGCCTGGCTGCGTTGGAGTGCGAACGGCGCGCCGTTGCTGGTGGTGGCCAATTTCACCCCGGTGCCGCGCGAGGGTTATCGCATTGGCGTGCCGTTTGGCGAGCGTTGGGCCGAGGTGTTCAACAGCGATGCCGAGGGCTATGCCGGCTCAAACTACGGCAACCTTGGCGAGGTGGCCAGCCAGGCCCAGCCCAGCCATGGCCAGCCGCTGTCGTTGGGACTGAACCTGCCGCCGCTGGGGGTGTTGATCCTGCGGCCGCAGTGAGGGCCATCGCCGGCAAGGCCGGCTCCCACAACGGACCTGCATGCAGTGAACCTGTGGGAGTTGGCCGTGCCAGCGCTGGCATCACCAGCGCACCCTGACCCCCAGGTTGCCGATCAGGCCATTGAGGTCATTGTCATCCACGTCACTGCTGTAGTCGGCGCTGACAAACAGCGCCACTTTCGGCGTGACCCGCGCCACCAGGCCCAAGCCCAGTTCAACGGTGGCGGAGTTGCGCCCGCTGCTGATCTTGTCGACCTTGTCCAGGCTCACCGTGTCGGCATTGGAGAAGTCGTACCAGACGTTGGTCCGCACGAACGGTTCGATCGGCATGCCGCGTACGTTGTAGCGCGCCGACAACTTGGCACCGACCCGGCCGGTCCAGTTGGGCTGCTGGTCAAAGGCTTGCTGGGTGTCGGTCTGGGTCTGGCTGCCGGGAAAGTACTGCTGGTTGATCAACTGTGCTTGCGGTTCCAGGGTCCAGTTGTTGCCCAGGCTGATGGGGTAGCCGCCTTCGACCGACAGGGTCAGGGCGTGGCCGTTGCCATCCAGGCGCTGGCCGCTCTCGCTGCGGCCGTTGATATCAAATCGCGTACCCATGGCCACCGCATCCAGGTGCCAGCCCTGGTCGTGGGTCATGCTCCAGTACACACCCAGGCTTTGCCCGTCGAGGTTGAGCACGGTCTCCTTGTTGCCGACCTGGGGTTTGCGCAGGCCATCAAAGCCGCTTTGCAGATTGCTGTGGCCGACAAAGAAACCGGCACGGTGAGTATTGCCGCCACCGGTTTCACGAACGAACAGGTCTGGGCTGATTTGCAGGCTCTGGTTCGGGGTGGCGAGGTTGTCGGCCTCTGGGCTCGGGGTACGCACCGGGGCCGGGAAGAACTGGGCCCATTGCGTGGCGATGTTGTCGCGCGGTGCCGGAGCATTGCGCTCGGCCAGGCGCTCGGAAAAGGCGCCAAGGGTGCTCAGGCCCAGACCGCTGGCGCTGACCGGGTTGAGCGTCAGCACAGGTTGTGCCTGCACCAGGTTGTTGAACGGGTCGTTATCCTCCAGGCCCAATGCATGGGTTTCCAACGGGGTTGCCAGTAGCAGCGACGTGGAAACCGCATAGAAAACATACTCAAAGCCCGCAGGATTCGGAGTTTTTTTCATGGCGGATCTCCTCTGTTTTTATTAGCCAGGGTTCTGGCCTGATGTCACGGGCTGTAAAGCAAAACCAGAGGGCGACCCAAACCAGCAAACCGGTCCCTTTCACGCGCTGAAAAGCGCGCGCTAGAGGCTCGGAATGGAATCTGCAGTTGCTGCATTACTTGTAGCTAAGGAGAGGACGGGGCAGGCGTCAAGAAAGCGTGAAGTAACCGTTGTCACGCTATTGGTAGCGGCAATTTGCTGAAATTAAACAATAAATTTCATCCTATAGCCGCAACCGCTCTTTCCAGCGTTGCGGCTATGCCGAATGATTGCTAAAGCTGCACTTCAACCGCCAACGGCAGATGGTCGCAGAGATGACTCCAGGGCTTGTTGCCAAGGATTTGCGGGGCATGACTGTGGGCGTTGCGCAGGTAGATGCGGTCCAGGCGCAGCAGCGGCAGGCGGGCAGGGTAGGTGCGGGCAAGCAGGCCGTGATGGCGCTCGAAGGCTTCGTGCAGGTCGCGGTGCAGGTTGAGGGTACGGTTGCCGCGCAGTTTCCAGTCGTTGAAGTCGCCGGCGATGATCACCGGGGCGTCGGCAGGCAGTGAGTCAAGCAGCTTGCGCAGCAGTTGCAGCTGCTTTTGCCGGTGGCTTTCGAGCAGCGACAGGTGCACACAGATGGCATGCACCTCGCGCTGCCCGGGCACATCCAGCACGCAATGCAGCAAGCCGCGCCGCTCGGGACCGGTGATCGACACATCGAGGTTGCGGTGCTCGATGATCGGGTACTTGGACAACAACGCATTGCCATGATGGCCGTCCGGGTAAACGGCGTTGCGCCCATAGGCGAAATCGCTCCACATGCTGTCGGCGAGAAACTCGTACTGCGAGGTCTGCGGCCAGCCTGCGTAACGGGCGGCATGGCGGTCGTGGGAGCCGAGCACTTCCTGAAGGAAGACGATATCGGCGCGGGTGCTGCGAACCGCTTCGCGCAGTTCGGGGAGGATGAAGCGGCGGTTGAAGGCGGTAAAGCCCTTGTGGGTATTGACGGTCAGCACCCGCAGGCGCTTGACCGCGGCCGCCTGGTTTTCAGACATCATCGTCACGGTATAGCTCCAGCAACAGCAACGAGCGGCCACTGACCTGGAACTCGCTGCCAAAGTCATGATGCTCGCCTTTGCGCAGTTGCGGCCGGTCGGTGTCGATCAGGCAGTTCCAGTATTCGCCCTCAGGCACCTGCGGCAGGGTGAAGGCCACGGTATCGTGATGGGCGTTGACGATCAGCAGCAGGGTGGCATCGGCGCCAGGGCGCAGGATACCGCTGACCTGGGCGCGGCCGTCCATCAGCATACCCAGGCAGCGCCCGTGGGCGTCCTGCCACTGCTCGACGCTCATCTCGCTGGCGTCTGGCGCCAGCCAGGTGACGTCCTTGACCCCGATCGCCTCGTTGTAGTCACCGACCAGAAAACGCGAGCGGCGCAGCACCGGGTAGGCCAGGCGCAGTTTGGTCAGGCGCTTGACGAACTTGAGCAGCGCGGCGCCGTCGTCGTCCAGCTCCCAGTTGATCCAGCCAATTTCGCTGTCCTGGCAGTACGCGTTGTTGTTGCCGTGCTGGGTGCGGCTGAACTCATCGCCGGCAACGATCATCGGCGTGCCCTGGGCCAGCAGCAGGGTGGCGAAGAAGTTGCGCATCTGGCGCAGGCGCAGGGCCTTGATCTCGGGATCGTCGGTGGGCCCTTCGACGCCATGGTTCCACGACAGGTTGTTGTTGCTGCCGTCCTGGTTGTCTTCGTCGTTGTCCTCGTTGTGCTTGTCGTTGTACGACACCAGGTCGCGCAGGGTGAAGCCGTCGTGGGCGGTGATGAAGTTGACCGAGGCGTAGGGCCTGCGCCCGCGGCGGTTGAACAGCTCGCCGGAGGCGGTCATGCGCGCGGCAAAGTCGGCCAGCTGGCCTTCGTCGCCTTTCCAGAACGCCCGCACGGTATCGCGAAAACGGTCGTTCCATTCTGCCCAGCCGGGGGCGAAGTTGCCCACCTGGTAGCCACCGGGGCCGCAGTCCCAGGGTTCGGCGATCAGCTTGACCTGGCTTAGCAACGGGTCCTGGCGGCAGGCGACGAGAAAGCTGTGACGCTCGTCAAAGCCCTCGTGGTAGCGGCCGAGAATGGTTGCCAGGTCGAAACGAAAACCGTCCACGTGCATCTCGCCGGCCCAGTAGCGCAGCGAGTCGGTGACCAGTTGCAAGACGCACGGGTGGCTCAGGTCCAGGGTGTTGCCGGTGCCGGAATCGTTGATATAGAAACGCTTGTCATCGGGCATCAGCCGGTAATAAGAGGCGTTGTCGATGCCGCGCATGGACAGCGTCGGGCCCAGCTCGTTGCCTTCGGCGGTGTGGTTGTAGACCACGTCGAGAATCACCTCCAGGCCGGCGTCGTGCAGGTGCGCGACCATCTCCTTGAACTCGGCGATCTTGCCATTGGCCAGGTAGCGCGGGTGCGGGGCGAAAAAGGCGATGCTGTTGTAGCCCCAATAGTTGTTCAGGCCTTTTTGCAGCAGGTGCTGGTCGTTGACGAAGGCATGGATCGGCAACAGCTCGATCGACGACACCCCGAGCTGCTTGATATGCCCGAGCAACTCGTCGCACATCAAGCCGGCGAAGGTGCCGCGATTGGCCTCCGGCACCGCCGGGTGGCGCATGCTGATACCGCGCACGTGCGCCTCGTAGAGGATGGTGCGCTCCCAGGGGATGCCCACGCGCTGGTCGCGGCCCCAGGTGTAGGCCGGGTCGATGACCTTGCATTTGGGCACGAACGGCGCGCTGTCGCGCTCATCGAAACTGAGGTCGCCGTCAGGGTGGCCGATGGTGTAGCCGAACAGCGCTTCGGACCATTTCAGGCTGCCGACCAGTTGCTTGGCGTAGGGGTCGATCAGCAGTTTGTTGGGGTTGAAACGGTGGCCGTTTTCCGGGTCGTACGGGCCGTGCACGCGGTAGCCGTAGATCTGCCCAGGGTGGGCGTCGGGCAGGTAGCCATGGAAGATCTCGTCGGTGTATTCCGGCAGCTCGATGCGTTCAAGCTCGACCTCGCCGCTGGCATCGAACAGGCACAGCTCGACCTTGGTGGCATTGGCCGAGAACAGCGCGAAATTGACCCCCAACCCATCCCAGGTGGCGCCCAGCGGGAAGGGCAGGCCTTCGCGGATGCGCGAGGGTTCGAGGTGATCGGCGGCGGGCTTTGGCTTGCTCATGGAGATCCTTGATGAGACCGGGGGTTGGCACAGGGGTTATCGCGGGGCAAGTCGAGGCGTCGCACCGCCGCTCCCACAGGCTGTGTAGGAGCGGGCTTGCCCCGCGATCAGGTTCATGCAGTCGGTGGCTTCTTGGTTGCCCTGGGCTTTTTCGGCGCTGGCGCATTGCTTGCCGGCTTGGCCTTGCCGGTACTGCCCGCCGGCGCCTTGGCCGGTTTGCGCGGCGTGACCTTGGGCGCCAGCGCTTCGGCTTCGGCAAGCTTGCGCGCCATCGCCCAGTGCCGTTCTTCCTGGCCTTCGGGCTTACCTTCCGACTCCCAGATCTGATAGGCGAATTCACGGATACGTTTTTCTTCGACACTCATCTCTACGCTCCTGAGGACTTAACTGTGTTCAACGAACAGATTGGCCGGAAACTCCTTGAGTGCAGTGCTCAGCCACAGCTCCTTTGTGGGTGTGACTGCGCCTGTGGCAAAAAGTCCCGAGCAATTGGCAGGCGACAAGGCAAACGGCAGGATCAGCCGGGTATCGTCCCAGTTCTGTGCCGGGATCAGCGGTATCGGTGATTGGCCAAGCAAGCTGCAGGCCAGGCGTGGCACCACGACTACGGCGCGCTGTTCGGCGCTTACCCGGGCAAACGCCAGGACCCGCCCGGCGTGTCTGCCGCGCACTTGCAGGGGCAGGTATTGACCACGCAGGAACAACTGTGGGTAGTGCTGGCGCCATTCCAGCACCTGGTTAATCAGCGCTTGTTTAACCCGGCCGCTGCGCCAGTCCTGGAGCAACTGCGCCGTTGTGGTGCCGTCCCCCAGGGCCTGGCGCCGACTGGCAAAGTCCACCGCGCGGCGGTTGTCCGGGTCGACCAGGCTGAAATCCCAGAACTCGTTGCCCTGGTACAGGTCGGGCACCCCGGGCGCGGTCATGCGCAGCAGGCACTGCACCAGGCTGTTGAGGGCGCCCGGGCAGGCGATGGCCTGCGCGGCCTCGGCCAGCGAGTGGCGCAACTGCTGGCTGGCGCGGTCCAGCAGGAGGGTGTCGATGAAATCCAGGCAGGCTTGTTCATAGGCCTCGTTCGGGGCGCTCCAGCTGCTGCGCAGCTTGGCTTCACGCAGGGCCTTGCGCTGCCACAGGCGCAGGCGCTCGGCATAGGCCTCAAGCGCCAGCGGATCGTTTTCGTCGAGGTCCAGTGGCCAGCTGCCAAGCAGGGTCTGGTACAGCAGCAGTTCATCGCCGGCACCCGGCGCCTCGCCGTCGGCCAGGTTGCTGCGCAAGGGGCTGGCAAGTTCGCGCCAGTGTTCGACCCGACTGGCGAACCAGCGGCTGCGTTCGCTGAGCACCGCCAGGCGCGCGCGGCTGTCTTCGCCGCGTTTGTGGTCATGGGTGGCGGTGGCCAGCAGGTTGTCCGGGAACTGCTCAAGGCGCTTCAGGCACTGGCGATGGAAGTCCTCGGCCGGGGCGCTGAAGCGCTCGGCATCGAAGCCGACATCGTTGCGCGACAGCAACAGTGCCGAACGGTAGAACGCGGTATCTTCTACGGCTTTGGCAGCGGTGGGCGAGGTCAGTTGCTGGAAGCGAACGCAGGCGTGGCGCAGGTGCTTGCGCGGCCGGCCCGGTGGCAAGCGGCGCCAGGGCTCGCCGCCGAGCCAGCGCTGCAGGTACTCGAGCACTGGCCAGTCGGCTTCACTCAGGCACTGGCGGGCACCGCGCATGGCTTGCTGGAAGAACCCTTCATCTTCTGCCGGGCGCCCGCAGGCATTGATGTAGGTGCGGTACACCGGGTAATGCTCGATCAACGCCTGCAGCGTACGGCGAATGGCGCCAAGGGTCAGGTCGCGGCTCATCAGGTCGTCGCGGGCCACCTGCAACAGTGCCTGGGCCACCGATTCGAAGTCGCCGGCCAGGCTACCGTTGAGGATGTGCTGGCGGGCCAGGCGCAGTTCCTCGCTGAAGTCCGGGCGCTCGCTCACCGCGCTCCACAGCGTGGCCAGTTCGGCTTCGCCGTCTGGATCATGCTGCAGCAGCGAAACCTGGTTCATGAATTCGTAGCCGGTGCTGCCGTCGACCTGCCAGTCGCGGTGCAACTGCTCGTCGGCGCCGAGGATTTTCTCGACATAGATCGGAAAGTGCTCCAGCGCTGCCTCCAGTGGGCGCTGGGCCAAGAGCCCGTCGACCCTTCGGCGCAGCTTGCGGCAGTAGCCTCGCGGGTCGGCCAGGCCGTCGATGTGGTCGATGCGCAGGCCGTCGACCAGGCCGCGGCCGATCAGCTCGAAGACCTTGCTGTGGGTGGCTTCGAACACTGCCGTGCGCTCGACGCGCAGGCCGCCCAGCTCGTTGACGTCGAAGAAGCGCCGCCAGTTGATATCGTCACCGGCAGTGCGCCAGCTGGCCAGGCGGTAGGGCTGGCGTTCGAGCAGCGCATGCAGGCGTTTGAAGCCTTCGGGCGTGCGGCTGTCGAAAGCGCTGAGCAGATCATCCAGGGGCTGTTGGCGGGCCAGCGCCGCCAGTTCGGCCAGCAGCGGCCTGGCCCGCGCCGGGGCGTCGGCACCGCTGCGCAAGGCACTGAAGCGGGTGGCCAGTTCCTGCAGAGCGGCGCCACCGGTGGCGAGCACCACGGCATAGTCGGCCGGGCAGATCGGAAAACGGTGTTCGTGGTGCTGGATATGCAACTGGCCGGTCGCAGTGTCCAAGCGCAGGGGGATTTCGCCGCCTTGCAGCATCGCGCCGTAGTCGCCGGCCAGAAACGGCAGCAGCAGCTGGCCTTCAAGCAGGGGGTCGGGCGAGTGCCACTGGATGTCGAAGAACTCGGCGTAGCGGCTGCGCCGGCCCCAGGCCAGCAGGTCCTGCCACCAGGGGTTGTCGCTGCCGACCGCCATATGGTTGGAGACCATGTCGAGGATCAGGCCCATGCCGTGCAGGCGCAGCGCCGCCACCAGGCGCTCCAGCGCAGCTTCGCCGCCCAGCTGCGGGCTGACCTGGCCGGGGTCGACCACGTCGTAGCCGTGACGCGAGCCGGGGCGGGCGCGCAGCAGTGGCGAGGCGTACAGGTGGCTGATGCCTAAACGGGCGAAATAGGGCACCAGCGCTGCGGCCTGGTCAAGGCCGAAATCGGCATGAAACTGCAGGCGCAGGGTCGCGGTCAGGGCTTTCATCGGTCACGCTCCCAGGCTTGTTCTCGGGCCTGCGCAAGTAGTTCCAGGCGCCGCGCCGCGTCCTCGTCGTCGAGCAGGCCGGTGGCCGGCAGGGCAAAGCGCCTGCGCCAGTTCGGGTGGCTGTCGATGGTGCCGGGCAGGTTGGGTTGCTCGTCGATGCCCAGCAGGTCTTCCAGCGGTACCAGCACCAGCGGCGCGCGGGTATGGCCGAGGTAGCGGATGCTGGCATCGATCAGGGCGTCGCCCTCGGCCAGGCCCTGGCCGTAGTTCTGCTCAAGGATGCGCCGCAGGCCCTGGCGCTCGTGCTGGCGGGTTTCGCGCCAGTGGCGTTCGGTGATGGCGTCGATCAGGCTCAGGCGCTGGCTCCAGTCGATATCGCGGGCCTGCAACCAGCCGGCCAGTGGCGGCAGGTCATGGGTGCTGGTGGTCGCCAGGGCGTTGTCGGGCCAGTCGAGGATAGGTTTGAAATGGCCGGGCGGGTCTTGCTCGAACAGCAGCACGCGCATGCCGAGGATGGCCCGGGCGGCGAGCTTTTCGCGCAGGCCTTCGGGCACGGTGCCGAGGTCTTCACCCAGCACGATTGCCTGGTGACGCACCGACTCAAGGCTCAGCAGGCGCAGCAGATCATCAAGCGGGTAGTGCAGGTAGGCACCTTCGGCCGCAGTGGCGCCCTGGGGGATCAGCCACAGGCGTTGCAGGCCCATGACATGGTCGATACGCAAGCCACCGGCATGGGCGAAGTTGGCCCGCAGCATTTCGATAAAGGCGCGGTAGCCGTTGCGCCGCAAACCTTCCGGCGAGAAGGCGCAGATGCCCCAGTTCTGCCCGGCGCGGTTGAGAATATCCGGCGGCGCGCCGACATTGAGGCCGGCCAGCAATTCGTCCTGACGGCTCCAGGCCTGGCTGCCGGCGCCGTCGGCACCGACCGCAAGGTCGGCGATCAGGCCGATGCTCATGCCATTGCTGCGCGCCGCATCCTGGGCGCGTTGCAGGCTGCGTTCGATCAGCCATTGGCAGAAGGCGTGAAACTCCACTTCTTCGCTGTGCTGGCGAGCGAAGGCACTCACCTGCGGGCTGTGCGGGTCGTGCCAGGCAGCCGGCCAGTCGCGCCAGTCCTGGCCGATATCGCGCTTGAGCGCGTGTTCCAGCAACACCTCGAAGCGGCAATGACGTTCCAGGGCCGGACCTGCGTGCTGGCGATAGCTGTCGAAGTCGGCGAACAGCGGGTGTTCGCCGGCGATGAAGTCGCGATACAGCGCGCGCAGCAAACGCTGGCGAAACGACGCTGCCTGTGGCCAGTCGATGATTGGCAGCAGTTCGAGTTGCTCCAGCGGCCCGTGCAACTGGCAAGCTTCGATGGCCATGCGCACGGCGCGATCACCCAGCAGCGCCGCGGGGCTGGCATAAAGGCTGTTGAGAAACAGCCGGCTCGAGGGCGAGTAAGGGCTGTAGCGCTGGGTGTCGCTGGCGAACATGGCGTGCAGTGGGCTGATCGCCAGGGCATCGGCGCCGCGTTCGGCCGCGCTGCGCACCAGCGCTTCGAGGGCCAGGCAGTCGCCATAACCGCCGTCGCCGGGGCGGCGCAGGCTGTAAAGCTGGGCGCTCAGGCCCCAGCAGCGCGGGGTCGGCGTATCGAGGGCGTCGGCGATGCTGTAGCAGCGTGCCGGCGCCACGGCCAGGGTGAACTGCTGGCGGTCGATCTGCACCTGGTGATAGCCGATCGGCAAGCCGGCGGGAAGCCTGGCCTGGTCATCCAGTTGCAACGGTTGTTCGCTGCCATCTTCAAGCAGCACCTGGCAGTCCATCGCTGCCGGGAAAAAACCGGACAACTCCAGGGGCTGGCCGTGGTCAACCGTCAACAGCGGCGGCAGGTGGCGGGCATCGTGGGCGCGCAGCAGCGCCTGGATGCTGGCTTCGATTGCTTCAGCGCTGTCGGCCGGGTGACCAAGGCCGGCCAGGACCTGCTGCAGCGCCGGGTCGCTGACCCGCTGGGCGCGGCCGTTGGCATCGATCCAGTCCACTGCAAGGCCGGCCAGTTCGGCCAGTTGCTGCAAGCGTGGGTCAGTCATGGGCGGGCTCCGCTGGGGTGGTCGGCATCAGGCTGACCAGGGTGGTGTAGGGCGGCAGTTGAGTGGTACCGACGCTGGCCTGGCTGCAGGTGAACAGCCGTACGGCGTGATCGGGCAGGTCGGCAACTTGCGCGGTCGGGCCCAGGTTCAGGTCGATACGCAGTTCAGCGCCGCTGTGCAGGTGCCAGCGCACACTCAGGGCCTGCGGCCCCAGCACCTGCGCACCGAGCGCGTGGATGCCAGGCAGGTGCGGGACGATATGGCGGGCGCGCAGCGCCAACAGTTGCCGGTAGAATTGCAGCCAGGCGTGCTGGCGGGTTTCGGCGGCAAGCGGCCGTGAAGCGTTGAAGGTATTGGCGGCGTTGGGGTCGGGAATCCGCGCCCGGGTGGCGGCATCGGCGAAGGCGGTGAAGCCTGCAAACTCGGCGCGTCGGCCTTCGCGCACGGCATCGGCCAGCTCATCGTGGTGATCGGTGAAAAACACGAAAGGTTGCTCGCAGCCCCATTCATCGCCCATAAACAGCAGCGGAATCATCGGCGCCAGCAGCAACAGGGTGGTGGCGGCGCGCAACGCCTGGGGTGGGCACAGCTGGTTGAGGCGCTCGCCGAAGGCGCGGTTGCCAATCTGGTCGTGGTTCTGCAAGAACAGCACGAAGGCGGTGGGTGGCAGGTGGCCGCTGGGTTCGCCGCGGGGGCGGCCATTGCGATCCGGCTGGCCCTGGAAGACGAAGCCCTGGCTCAGGCAGCGTGCCAGCTTTTCGATGGTCGACTCGCTGTAGTCGGCGTAGTAGGCCTCCTGCTCGCCGGTGAGCAGCACGTGCAGGGCATTGTGGCCATCGTCGTTCCACTGCGCATCGAAGCCCTGTTCGAGCAGGTGCGCCTGGTTGTGTTCGTTCTCAAGGTTGAGCCACACCTGGCGCCCCGGGTCGAGGGTGCTGCGTACCCGACGCGCCAGCTCGGCGAGAAAGTCCGGGTCGTCAATGGCATGCACGGCGTCCAGGCGCAGGCCGTCGACGCGGTAGTCCTGCAGCCACATCAGGGCGTTCTCGACAAAGAAGTCACGCACCTGGCGGCGGCGAAAATCAATCGCCGCGCCCCAAGGGGTCTGGCGATCTTCGCGGAAAAATCCACTGGCATACTGGCCGAGGTAGTTGCCATCCGGGCCGAAGTGGTTGTAGACCACATCCACCAGCACCATCAGGCCATGACCGTGGGCCTGGTCGATCAGTTCGCGCAGTTGCTCGGGGCTGCCATAGCTGTGCTGCGGGGCGAACGGCAGCACGCCGTCATAACCCCAGTTGCGCTCCCCCGGGAACTGTCCGAGCGGCATCAGTTCGATTGCGGTGATACCCAGCTCGGCCAGCGCCGGCAAGCGCTCGATCACCCCGGCATAGCCGCCGCACAGGCCAACATGCAGCTCATAGATGACCGCTTGGTGCCAGGGGCGTCCGTGCCAATCCGCGTGCTGCCAGCGGTAGGCCGCAGGATCGACCAGCTCGCTGGGGCCGTGTACCCCTTCTGGCTGGTAGCGCGAGGCCGGGTCGGCCACCGCCAGGTTCGCGTCGATCCGGTAGCGGTAGCGATCACCCGCTCTGCACGGCAAGCGGCCGACGAACCAACCGTCAGCCTGCGCCTGCAAAGGTTCACACCGGCCAGCCTGGAACTCGACTTCAACCTGCTGCGCGTCCGGAGCCCAGAGGGCAAACCGGGCGCTGTTACTGTCCACCATCGCGGCCCCGTGGGTCGCCTGTTCCTGTGACCTCAAGGGCATACCTGCCACCTCGCGTTCAGCGTGGGGTTACTCGAGCGTTTTCGACCAGCTCCTGATAAAGGCGGGCATAAGGCTCGACGGCCTGGCACCAGTTGAACGGTTGGGTCATGGCCAGGCAGCGCATGGCGTTGAGCAGGTTCTTCTTGCTGTACACGTAGAACGCCCGGCTCAGGGCTTCGCGGTAGCTGTCGACAGTCGATTCATCGAACAAAAAGCCGGTGACGCCATTCTCGATGGTGTCGGCCAGCCCCCCGGTATTGCGCGCCACCGGCAGCGAGCCGAAGCGCTGGGCGTACATCTGGCTCAGGCCGCAGGGCTCGTAGCGCGACGGCATCAGGAGGAAATCGCTGCCGGCGAACATGCGCCGGGCATCGGTTTCGTTGAAGCCGATGCGCACGCCGACCTGCCCCGGATGGCGCACGGCAAGTTCGCGCATGGCCTGTTCTTCCTCTGGCTCGCCACGGCCAATGATCGCGATCTGGCCGCCCTGGCGGACGATGTATTCGGCTACACCCAGGGTCAGGTCCAGGCCTTTCTGGTAGACCAGGCGCGAGACCACGGCGAACAGCGGCCCGGTCGAGGGCTGCAGTTCGAACAGTTCGCGCACCTGACGGGCGTTGGCGGCCTTGCCGTTCCAGTCGTTGAGGCTGAAAGGGTGGGCCAGGTGCGGGTCGCTGGCCGAATCCCAGCTCTCGTCGATACCGTTGGGAATGCCACTGAGCAAACCCTGCTGGGCCTTGCTGGCGAGAAAGCCATCCAGCCCGCAACCGAACGAGGGGGTGGTGATTTCCCGGGCGTAGGTGGCGCTGACCGTAGTGATGTGGCTGGAGTAGGCCAGGCCCGCCTTGAGGAACGACAGTTTGCCGTAGAACTCCATGCCTTCCTGTTGCAGGGCATGGTCGGGGATCGCCAGCTCCGGGCAGCAGGCGCGGCTGACCACGCCCTGGTAGGCGAGGTTGTGAATGGTGAACAGGGTCGGCGTCTGCAGGCCGCGCCAGTGCATGTAGGCCGGGGCCAGGCCGGCGGGCCAGTCATGGGCGTGGACCAGGTCGGGCTTCCAGTGGACCATGCCTTCGCCGGCGGCGATTTCCGCCGCGGCCAGGCCCAGGCGGGCAAAGCGGATGTGGTTGTCGGGCCAGTCGCGACCGTTGTTGGCACCATAGGGTGTGCCTTCGCGCTGGTACAGCTCGGGGCAGATCAGTACATAGATGACCAGGCCATCGGCGAGGTCCATACGCCCGATCTTGCAGGGCGGCAAGGCCGCGTGGCCGCCCAGCTCGCCGACCAGGTGGATCGGGTTGTCGCTTTCCAGCACCTGCGGGTAACCGGGAATCAAGACGCGCACATCGTGCAGGTGTCGCATGGCCCGCGGCAGCGCCGCCGAAACATCGCCCAGGCCGCCGGTCTTGACCAGATCGGCGATTTCCGAGGTGACGAACAACACTTTGCGTTTGTGCGAAGAATGTCTGGGGTCAGCACCCAGTGCCTTGGCTGTCGGCGTTAAATCCGCTCCAACCAGCGGTTCACGCGAATCCGGGGTGAATTGCTCTACATGAGGTTCGACAGCGGCACTGATCATACTTCTCTCCGTCCCTATGTTGTGCGGGCGTGGGCGCCCGTTGTTGTTTCTCTGCTGGTACTTCTCTCTGTAAGTGGTCTTGCCTTGCGTTCCATGCCCCGAAGCCAAGCGCACAAGCGCTACGCAAACCGGCGTCCTGCCGGCGGCGTGTTGACGATATGGGGTGGGTGGGCCGCGTCCGTTGAAGCGGAATCGATGGCCTACTTAGTTCCTGACCTACCGCGATTCCAGAAGTTTCGACTATTTTCAGTCGAGTTTGCCGGGCGATGTCTGGCCGAATACCGAGTGTAGGAGAGATATCGTGAAGAATGTGACCCGCTGGTCACTTTTGCTCGCAGGAACCTGCAGCAGCGCGGCTGCAGGTTGTGGCACAACGTTTCAGACGGCTTGGGCTGGAAAAATGCCGTCAAGCAGGGCAGAAAAACATTAGGTGCACAACCAGCCGCGGGGAAGGTCAGCTGCGCGCTGGCAACTGGCCGTCCTGGGCTTGCTGCAGAAGCAAACTGAGTTGCGCGACTTGCTGTTGCAGCTGTTCGCGTTCTTCTTTGAGTCGACGCAGCTCGTCGCGGGTAATCGTGACGTAAAGGGTCTGGGCAGGCATTTTCGGCAGAAGGGTTCCCATTGCACACCTCGCATAGGGTGGTTCGTTTTTCTAACAGCGTAGCTGCTTGATCGGCGGCGATTCTGAATTCTTTTTCCGGGGTTGGGAACTTTTTTGTTTCTGGGTGTCTTGCCGTTCGTCGCTGAACCAAGTGGGCGAGGGCTGGACTAACCTTGAAGGCCTGAGCCGGTATTTTTCATTCCAGGGGAGCATCGCACATGCAATTGGGAATCGTGGGGCTGGGCCGCATGGGCGGCAATATTGCACGGCGCTTGATGCGTGGCGGGCACCGCATGGTGGTGCATGACCGCGATCGCCAGGCGGTTGAAACCCTGGTCAAGGAAGGCGCCAACGGCGCCCATGACCTTGGCGCCCTGGTGGGCAAGCTGGAAAAACCACGGGCGGTGTGGGTGATGCTGCCGGCCGGTGAACCGACCGAGCAGACCATCGCGCAACTGGCCGATCTGCTCGACGCCGACGACGTGATCATCGACGGCGGCAATACCTTCTACAAGGACGACATGCGCCGCGCCGCCGAGCTGGGCACGCGCAACCTGCACTATATCGACGTCGGTACCTCGGGCGGCGTCTGGGGCCTGGAGCGCGGCTATTGCATGATGATCGGCGGCGAGCAGGCGGTGGTCGACCGCCTCGACCCGCTGTTCGCCACCCTTGCCCCCGGGGTCGGTGACATTCCCCGTACCCGCGGCCGCCAGGGCCCGGCCGGGCGTGCCGAACAGGGTTATATCCATGCCGGCCCCGCAGGTGCCGGGCACTACGTGAAGATGATCCACAACGGCATCGAGTACGGCCTGATGCAGGCCTATGCCGAAGGGTTCGACCTGCTCAAGAGCAAGGGCAGCGATGCGCTGCCGGCCGAGCACCGCTTTGACCTGAACCTGGCCGAGATCGCCGAGGTCTGGCGCCGTGGCAGTGTGGTCACCTCCTGGCTGCTCGACCTTACCGCCGACGCGCTGGTGGCCGATCCGCAACTGGGCGGCTACAGCGGCTCGGTGGCCGACAGCGGCGAAGGGCGCTGGACCATCGATGCGGCGGTGGAGCAGGCGGTGCCGGTGCCGGTACTGTCCAGTGCGCTGTTCGCACGCTTTCGTTCGCGCCAGCAGCAGGGCACCTACGCCGACCGCATGCTGTCGGCCATGCGCTTCGGTTTTGGTGGTCACGTCGAGAAGAAAGCCGAATGAGCAAAACACCGATCGAAGCGGCACCGCCTTGCAACCTGTTCCTGTTTGGCGCCAACGGCGACCTGGTCAAACGCCTGTTAATGCCGGCGCTGTATAACCTCAGCCGCGACGGCCTGCTCGACAAGGGCCTGCGCATTATTGGCGTCGATCACAACGCCGCCACCGACAGTGAATTTGCCGCGCGCCTGGAAGCCTTCATGCGCGAGCGCGACAGGGCCAGCGAAGGCGCCAGCAAGTGCCTGGACGACAAACTCTGGGCGCGCCTGGCCAAGCGCATCGGCTACCTCACCGGAGACTTTCTCGACGAGGCGACCTACCAGGCCATCGCCGAACGCATCCGCAGCAACCCCAGCGCCAATGCGGTGTTCTACCTGGCCACCTCGCCGCGCTTTTTCAGCGAAGTGGTGCAGCGCCTGGGCGACGCCGGCCTGCTCGACGAAAGCGACGGCTTTCGCCGGGTGGTGGTGGAAAAACCCTTCGGCTCGGACCTGGCCAGCGCCGAAGCGCTCAATGCCTGCCTGCTCAAGGTCATGAGCGAAAAACAGATCTACCGCATCGATCATTACCTGGGCAAAGAGACGGTGCAGAACATCCTGGTCAGCCGTTTTTCCAACGGCCTGTTCGAAGCGTTCTGGAACAACCACTACATCGATCATGTGCAGATCACCGCCGCCGAAACCGTCGGCGTCGAAAGCCGCGGCGCCTTCTACGACACCACCGGCGCCCTGCGTGACATGGTACCCAACCACCTGTTCCAGTTGCTGGCCATGGTCGCTATGGAGCCGCCGGCGGCGTTCGGCGCCGATGCGGTGCGCAGCGAGAAAGCCAAGGTCATCGGTGCGATCCGGCCCTGGTCGAAGAACATGGCCCTGAAAAACTCGGTACGCGGCCAGTACTGCGCCGGCAAACAAGGGCGCAAGAAGGTTCCGGGCTACCGCGAAGAACCCCGGGTCGCGCCTGACAGCAACACCGAAACCTTCGTCGCCCTCAAGGTGATGATCGACAACTGGCGCTGGGTCGGCGTGCCGTTCTACCTGCGCACCGGCAAGCGCATGAGCGTGCGTGACACCGAGATCGCCATCTGCTTCAAGCCTGCGCCCTATGCGCAGTTTCGCGATACCGAGGTCGAGCGGCTCAAGCCCAACTACCTGAAGATCCAGATCCAGCCCAACGAAGGCATGTGGTTCGACCTGCAGGCCAAGCGCCCGGGCCCGGCCCTGGCCATGGAGAACGTCGAGCTGGGCTTTGCCTACAAGGACTTTTTCAAGATGCAGCCGTCCACTGGCTACGAGACGCTGATCTACGACTGCCTGACCGGCGACCAGACCTTGTTCCAGCGCGCCGACAACATCGAGAACGGCTGGCGTGCGGTGCAGCCGTTCCTCGATGCCTGGAAGGAGGGCGGCGAGGTGCAGCCCTATGCCGCCGGTGACAACGGCCCGGCCGCGGCGGACGAACTGCTGACCCGCGATCGACGGGTCTGGCACCCGATTGGTTGAGGTTCACGCACAAGGGGGATCAATGCCCGGTTTGATCGAAGACTACGCCTTGCTGGGTAATTGCCGCAGCGCCGCTCTGGTCGGCCGCGACGGCTCCCTGGACTGGCTGTGCCTGCCCAGGTTCGATTCCCCGGCGGTGTTCGCCGCCTTGCTCGGCGATGAAGAAAACGGCCGCTGGCGCCTGGCGCCGAGCGAGCCGGTAGTGCGGGTCAACCGCGAGTACCTCGACGGCACCCTGATCCTGCACACCACCTTCACCACCACCAGTGGCCGTGCGCGCCTGATCGACTGCATGCCCCTGGCTGAACACAACAGCGTGTTGCGCATTGTCGAAGGCCTGGAGGGCGAAGTGCCGTTCGAGATGGACCTGGTGATGCGCTTTGACTATGGCAACAGCGTGCCCTGGGTCGAGAAGGCCGAGCCGCTGGTGCTCTCGGCGGTGGTCGGGCCGGACCGGCTGATCGTGCGCAGCGACACGGCAACTCATGCCCTGGATCATCACACCGGCAGCCGCTTTACCGTCAAGGCCGGCCAGCGCCTGGCCTTCAGCCTGAGCCACCAGGCGTCACACCTGCCATTGCCTGCTGCGTTCGACGCCGAGCAAACTTTGCAACGGACCCGGGAGCAGTGGCAGCAATTTTCGTCGCGCTGCCCGGACGTCGGCCCCTGGACGGCGCTGGTCAAGCGCTCGCTGCTCACCCTCAAGGCCATCACCTACGCGCCCACCGGCGGCATTGTTGCGGCGGTGACCACCTCGTTGCCCGAGCGCCTGGGCGGCGAGCGCAACTGGGACTACCGCTATTGCTGGCTGCGCGATGCGACCATGACCTTGCTGGCGTTCATGAACCTCGGTTACTTCGAAGAGGCCCAGGCCTGGCGCGAATGGCTGCTGCGCTCGGTGGCCGGCAACCCCGAGCAGATGCAGATCATGTACGGCCTGGCCGGCGAGCGGCGGCTGCCGGAGTATGAAGTGCCGTGGCTGGCCGGATACCAGGGCGCGCGACCGGTGCGCATCGGCAATGCCGCGGCCTTGCAGCATCAGCTGGATATCTATGGCGAGGTCGCCGACGCCATGAGCCAGGCGATTCGCGGTGGCTTGCCGCGCCACCCGCGTAGCGCGGCGATTGCCCGGTTGATCATGCCGTACCTGAAAAACACCTGGCAGCAACCGGACGAGGGCATCTGGGAGGTGCGCGGCGGGCAGCAGCATTTTACCCATTCCAAAGTCATGGCCTGGGTGGCCTTTGACCGTGCTGCCGGCTTGAGCGACACCACCGAAGAAGGCCAGGCGCGGGCCGGGCATTACCGTCAGGTCGCTGCCGAGATACACCGCCAGGTGTGCGAACAGGGTTTCGACCGGCAACTGGGCTGTTTTGTCCAGGCGTATGGCTCGACCGAGATGGATGCCAGCCTGTTGCAGATTGCCCTGACCGGTTTTCTACCGGCGGATGATCCGCGTTTTCTCGCCACCCTTGCGCGCATCGAGCAGCGCCTGCTGCGCAATGGCCTGTTGCTGCGTTATGACAGCGACAGCGGCTGCGATGGCCTGGCGCCGGGGGAGGGGACCTTCCTGGTCTGTTCGTTCTGGCTGGCGGATGTCTATGTATTGCTGGGCCGTGAGCGCGAGGCCAGGGCGTTGTTCGAACGCCTGGCGGGCCTGTGCAACGACGTCGGCCTGCTGGCCGAGCAGTACGACCCGCTGGGCCGGCGCATGCTCGGCAACTTCCCCCAGGCGTTCAGCCACATCGGCATTATCAACACCGCGCTGAACCTGCACCGCGCCCAGTGCCCGGCGCGCGACCGGGCGCAATGTGGTTAAAGGCATCGCGAGAGCCTGTCTGGATTGCGACCGCTGCGCGCTCGATCGCCGGCAAGGCCGGCTCCCACAGGTTCCGTGCATGCAGAAGAGTTACAACCAGTAAGTCACCGCCCACCACCCAAGGCCGCCCATGACCACGGTGTAAGGCAGCGCCATCCATACCATGCGCCCATACGACAGGCGAATCAGCGGGGCAATTGCCGAGGTCAGCAGGAACAGGAACGCCGCCTGGCCATTGGGCGTGGCCACGCTCGGCAGGTTGGTGCCGGTGTTGATTGCCACCGCCAGCGTCTCGAAGTGTTCGCGGCTCATGCCGCCGTTGACAAACGCCTGCTTGACCTCGGTGATGTAGATAGTGGCGACGAACACATTGTCGCTGATCGCCGACAACAGGCCGTTGGCGATAAACAGCATGCCCGGTTGTTGATCGGCCGGCAGCGCCAGCACCCACTGGATCAGCGGGGTAAACAGCTGCTGCTGGTGAATCACCGCAACCACGGCAAAGAACACCACCAACAACGAGGTGAACGGCATGGCGTCCTGGAACGCGCGGCCCAGGCGGTGTTCGTCGGTGATGCCGGTAAAGGCGGTAATCAAGACGATCACCAACAAGCCGATCAGGCCGACTTCGGCCACATGCAGGCCCAGGCCGATGATCAGGATCAGCGCCGCCAGGCCTTGTACCACCAGCGCGGCACGTTGCTGCGTGGTGCGCTGGGCATCGTCTTCGGCGGCATAGGCGGCCAGCACCTGGCGCACGTTGTCTGGCAGCAGGGTGCCGTAGCCGAACCAGCGCAGCTTTTCCAGCAGCACGCAGGTGACCAGTCCGGCGGCGAGTACCGGCAGTGACACGGGCGCAACCTTGAGGAAGAAGTCCGCGAAGTGCCAGCCCATTTCGTGGCCGATCAGCAGGTTCTGCGGCTCGCCCACCAAGGTGCACACGCCGCCCAGGGCGGTACCGACGGCGCCGTGCATCAGCAGGCTGCGCAAGAACGCGCGAAACTGCTGCAGGTCTTCGCGGTGCAGATGGGCGACGTGCTGGTCGCTGTCCAGGTCCGAGTCTTCCCGTGGGTTAGTGCCCGAAGCGACGCGGTGATACACCGAGTAAAAGCCGACCGCGGCGCTGATAATCACCGCGGTGACCGTCAGCGCATCGAGAAACGCCGAGAGGAAGGCCGACAGAAAGCAGAACAGCAAGGCCAGCAGGGCCTTGGAGCGCACACCGAGAAGGATGCGCGAGAACACGAACAGCAGCAGGTCCTTCATGAAGTAGATGCCAGCGACCATGAACATCAGCAGCAGGATCACCGGGAAGTTGTGCTGCAGCTCTTCATACAGCGCTTGCGGCGTGGTCATGCCCAGCAGCAGGGCTTCGACCATCAGCAGGCCGCCGGGCATCAGCGGGTAGCACTTGAGCGCCATGCCGAGGGTGAAGATGAACTCGATCACCAGCACCCAGCCGGCCACGACCGGGCCGAGGGTGAACAGCAGCAGGGGATTGAGCAGCAGGAACAGGCACAAGGTAGCCTTGTACCAGCGCGGCGACTGGCCGAGAAAATTGTGGGCCAGGGCGCCGGCCAGGGAGCGGGACATGAAAATGTATCCTTATGATTCAACAGCTGGGCAAAGTGCCGCATGTGTGAACGGAGATCAAGGTAAAAGTCCCGGTTTTGGCACAAGCGCGGCCTTGGCGCCAACAGGCACCTTGTTATAGTCCTGCGATCAACCTCGCCGCCTTCAAGGAGAGCACCGTGACTGACTACCAAGCGTTCAAGGTCGAACTGAACAACCGCATTGCCCACGTGCAGATCAACCGCCCGGAAAAGTACAACGCCATGAACGCGGCGTTCTGGAGCGAAATCGTCGAGATCTTCCGCTGGATCGATGAAACCGACGAAGTGCGCGCGGTGGTAATCAGCGGTGCCGGCAAGCATTTTTCGTCCGGCATCGACCTGATGCTGCTGGCCTCGGTAGCCAACGAGCTGGGCAAGGACGTCGGTCGTAATGCGCGCCTGCTGCGTCGCACCATCCTGCGCATGCAGGCCTCGTTCAATGCCGTTGACAACTGCCGCAAGCCGGTGCTGGCGGCGATCCAGGGCTACTGCATCGGCGGCGCCATCGACCTGGTCTCGGCCTGCGACATGCGTTACTGCAGCAGCGATGCACAGTTCTCGATCAAGGAAGTCGACATGGGCATGGCCGCCGACGTCGGCACCCTGCAGCGCCTGCCACGGATCATCGGCGACGGCATCATGCGCGAGCTGGCCTACACCGGGCGCAATGTTGCCGCCGACGAAGCCCGGCGTATCGGCCTGGTCAACCGCGTGTTCGATAGCCATGAGGCATTGCTTGACGGAGTCTTTGCCATTGCCGCCGAAATTGCGGGAAAATCCCCCATTGCCGTGGCCGGCACCAAGCACATGATCAGCTACATGCGTGATCACCGCATCGACGATGGCCTGGAGTACATCGCCACCTGGAACGCCGCCATGCTGCAATCCACCGATCTGCGGGTGGCGGTTGCCGCCCACATGAGCAAACAGAAACCCGAGTTCGCCGACTGACCCCCGGCGGCGAGCCCCGCAAGGAACCGGCACATGTCAGCGCGTTGGACCACCGCAGTACTGGACACACACCTTACCGGCGGCTGGGCGGTCGCCCGCAGCCGCGAGGGATTTCTGGTCGATGACAACGGCGCGCTGTTCCCGCGTGACTGGCTCAAGCGCCAGGAGCTGGATGTACTTTGCGAACACGGTATCGGCCATTTCGATGGCCAGCCGGTGTTCCTTCTGGAGTTGCGCAGCCCGCAGGTGGTAGCCGGCTGTAGCTGGCGCGGCTTGCGTCAGTTCATGCTCGAAGGCGACTTTGAGACCTACAAGATTCTTGGCTACGCCGCGCAGATCGGCACCTGGGCCCGCGAGCACCGCTTTTGTGGCAGCTGCGGCCAGGCCATGAGCCAGATCCACTGGGAGCGGGCCATGTACTGCGCGCCGTGTGATCTGCGCAGTTACCCGCGCATTTCGCCGAGCATGATCGTGCTGATTACCCGTGGCGACGAAATCCTCCTGGCCCGTTCACCACGCTTTGTCAGCGGCGTCTACAGCACCCTGGCAGGCTTCGCCGAGCCTGGCGAGTCGGCCGAAGACTGCCTGGTGCGCGAAGTGCGCGAAGAGGTGGCGATCGAGGTGCAGAACATCCAGTACGTCGGCAGTCAGTGCTGGCCGTTCCCGCATTCGATGATGCTCGGCTTTCATGCCGAGTACGCCGGCGGCGAGATCGTCATGCAGCCGGACGAGATCGAGGATGCCCAGTGGTTCCGCGTCGATGCGCTGCCGCCGTTGCCGGCGGGACGCTCGATTGCGCGGTATCTGATTGACCTGTACGTGGCCCGGCGCCTAGGCCTGGCCGAACCAGTGCTGCCACGCTAGGCGCACAGTCAACGCCAGCACCACGGTGATGAACACCGGGCGGATGAACTTGCTGCCGCCGCTGATGGCGGTGCGTGCGCCGAAGAACGCGCCGACCATCAGCGCCGAACCCATCGACAGGCCCACCAGCCAGTCGACCTGGCCGGAGAAGATAAACACCGACAAGGCAGCGGCGTTGCTGACGAAGTTCATGCTGCGCGCCACGCCGCTGGCCTTGACCAGGTCGATGGGGTAGAGCAGCAGGGTACTGACAGTCCAGAACGCGCCGGTGCCGGGGCCGGCCACGCCGTCGTAGAAGCCCAGGGTGAAGCCCTGGGGGATCTGCCACGTCTTTTTTACCGGTGCGTCGGCATCCAGTGGTGCCTTGGGCGTGCCGCCGAACAGCAGGTAGACGCCACACAAAAAGACGATCACCGGCAGCATCTTGTTCAGCCATTCGGCGGGCAGGTAGTGGGCCACCACCGCACCGATCAGGGCGCCGACGAAGGTGCCGACCAGGGCGTGACGCCACTGCGCCGGGTGGAACAGCTTGCGCCGGTAATAGGTGAAGCCGGCGGTGGCTGAGCCGAAGGTCGAACTGAGCTTGTTGGTACCCAGCACCAGGTGCGGCGGCATGCCGGCAGTGAGCAGCGCCGGGGTGGTGAGCAGGCCGCCACCGCCGGCAATGGCATCGATGAAGCCGGCAACGAAGGCGACGGCAGCGAGAATCGCGAGGGTAGTGAGGTCTACGCTGAGTTCGAAAGGCATGGCATGGGCTTAACAGGACGCGCGTTGGCAGGCGCAAGGCCGCCATGTTAAACGCAAGCGTTTGCGCTGCCCAGTACAACCCAGGTACTGAACAATTATCTATGTGATCGGCGCTGCCTGCCTCTGATGAACTGAAGGTTCCCCTTCAATCAGAGGCACCTAAGATGTCATCGCTAATGAACAATTCCCCTGTGGCATCGTTGCCGCATGCCGGGATCGGTTACATCCCGTCGTTGGTTTCACCCCTTGAACAGGAAGGTTTGCCCCAATGGCTGCAGACTGCCGATCCGGCCAAGCGCCTGCGCCTGATGCGCATACGTGAAGAGGGCCGCACGCTGCGCCATGAACTGACAGCGGCAATCAGCACGTTGCAGACCCTGCATGAATTCTGTCGACCCAGGCTTGAGCAAATGGCCCAGGAAAGCCACGGTGATGTGGTCGATACCGAGAATGGCACGTTTTTGGTGTTCAAGCCCAACTCAGCCATGCTACCCAACCGCCTGGATGAGGTGCTGGTGAGTCAGCGCTCGCTGTATGAGGCAGCCTTGCAGAATTTCAGCCAGACGCAGTTGCTGCAACTGGGCGGCAATCCCTTCGTCAAGCTGGCGATACCGACGGAGTTCGACCTGTTTGCCGGATTCAATGGCAAGGAACGCGATGCTTTAGATGCCGTCAGCTCGATTGTTTGTTATGCCGATGAGGGTGTCGGCTATGCGTTGCGCGTTCGCAGCCTGGATCTGGGCAAACAATACCAGGAGTACCTGACCCGCCAGCTGGCTGCCGGCTCCTTGCAGCAGGCCAAATGTGAAGCTGCCACGAATGTTCTGTCCGAGGAGTTGGTAATTGCCGATATCAAGGGGCTGTTGAGCAGCGCCGCGAAGGTCGTCCTTAACGAATTCATAAAGGGCGCTGAGCGTGATGACCCTCATGGCAGTCAGATCCGCCATACGCTCAACGACGGTATTTCACCCTACGATTATGCCGAGGAGTGGTCGCTACACCTGCTGGATGATCTGGCGCTGAGTGAAATTCTCGTGTTTGGCGCGGCCAAGCCGCAAGCGCCCTGCGTTGCCTTTGTACCGGGGCATCCACAGCAGCCGCTGAAGGAGTATCCCTCCCGTTCAGCGTTTCTCAATGATCTGCAGGTACAGTTGAGCGACGGAGCCTTCCAGGCCTTTTTCCGTCGGTTCGTGCCATTGGCCAAATGGCCCCGCGTGCTGGAAGCCTTGCAGGAAACCGACGAGTACACACGCACCAGGCGCTTGAATCTGCGTACCCAATCGCTGAACAAGGGTTTGAAGGCCCACTGGTATGAGCAGATGTGCCGCAGGCTGGGCGATGATGCCAAGTACCTGGCCGTGCCCACCGCGAAGGTGGAGGGTCGCACCACGTTCGCCAGAATCCCCGGTTTTCTCGAAGCTACCCAGCAGCACCTGATGTACGGGGCCGGCGTCGGGTTTCAGGCCTGCGAGGAGGACGAAGGCCAGGCCCCTTCCGACTACGTCGCGCCGTTGCGCTGGGTAATCCTGCCCAACGGTCGCTACAGCCGTTGGGCCAGTAACCTGGCCCCATACACATTGAGGCCCGGGCTGCAGTTCGATCCGCCAAATTCCCAAGGTATCATCCACTCGTCCCTGGGGCGGGCCATCCGTATCAATGGCCGCAGCTATTTGATCAGATTCGATGCCAGTATCGGCAAAGAGCGCTTGTACCTGTCTTCCGATAAACGTACTTACAACCCGATCCTCGAGCACAACGGCGCGGGCAGTTGGCATCACAGCCTGGAGCGGCCTGAACGATGGGGGCGGCTAACGCTTCTGCGTCGCCTGGGTAGCTGGCTGGACGAACTTGGCGATGACGACCTGATGCTGGCTGCACGCCTCAGTGGGGTAACCAATGCCACCTTGCGCAGGGTGTATAGCCATGACGACGCGCCGCCTGCATTGCTGGTGTGGACGATCGGCCAACTGCGGCGGGTGCGCAAGGCCGAATCGCTGCTGGCGCTGGTCAAGGATGGGCGTGTAGTGCCTGCTGAGTACGAGGTGCCAGAGCTGACAGCATTTCGTGCGTTATTTGCCGGCACCGAGACTCAAGTCCTCCGGCCACGACGCAGCCCGCTTGAGGACGATAGCAACGCGTACTGTGGGCCGGACTGCGGCGCACCGCCGGCGGTGCTGTTTCTGGAATGGTACGACAGGCTTTTTCGTGCATTCCTGGCGCGCAGCGAACACATGCCGCAACTGCCTGAGTCGGCGCAAGTGGCTTCCGATGTACAGCTCGGAGAGCTTCGCCAGCATTACCCGAACCTGCCTGTGCAGATGCTTGACGAGCTGATTGCCCAGTCCTCACCGCCCGTTCTGGAGCGTCTTGCCCGCGGTGTCCTTGACCTGAACCTGTTTGAGCGTTCACGCCGAGCCTGGAACGCGTACCGGCTGACGCGGGCGCTGATGGGCTTTCGCGCGCCAGCTCAAGCCGACCTCGATACCCGTACGCTGGCGTTCGCATTGTTACCGGCCTTGCCCAGCTGGCACTCGGACCTGAACCTGGCATTGTACCCGGGGGATGTGCGCAGAACCACGCCCAGGCGCCTTGCCCAGGTGCAAGGTGCGGCGTCCTGGGGGATGGGGGTTGGCGGCGCGTCCAGCTACGAAGTGGTACAACTGCAAGGCGAACGTTACCTTGAAAGCCGTTTACACCGTGATTTCTATGGCGCATTGCTGGATCTGATGGGGCCGGCGCAGCGCCAACGCCTGGGGTTGGGTACAAACGAGACTGAACGACTGCGCGACCTGCTGTATGAACTGGCTGTGAGCCAGCCGACGCGCTCCCTGGCCCTGCTCGGCATCGAACGTCCACGGGTTACCTTGCATCCGCATGGATCCGAGCGCCGCGCCCGGGCGATGGCTGGTACGGGTGGGCGATTCGAGCGCGAGAGCAGCATCGAACGGTTGCAGTTGATGTTCCCTCGGGCACTCGATAGCCATATCCAGCGTATTCTTGAACAGGTGACACGACAGGGGCCAACGGTCGTTGACGCACTCAATCGCCTGGAAGATGCGCGATTGCGCCTGGACGGTGCGCTGCGGGCCTGGGTCGGGGCCACCACTGTGTACGGGGCGGGTTTTGGGGCGCGCCGGCGAGGGCATATTGCCGAGCAGTTGCTCAACGCACTGGACCCGACAGTCACTGTGCTTGAGATCAATGATGGGTTTGTCAGCAGCTTGCCCGAATTGCCGCTGGACTTCGACGCCATAACGGTCCTGACCATTAACCTGCCGGCCATGGATAGCTTGCCTGGCCGCTTTCTCGCGCGCTTTGCGAACCTGCGCGAACTGCGTTTGAACACCCGGGTCGGCAGGCTGCCAAACGGCCTGGTGGAATTGCCGCAGCTGCGTAGCCTGTCCTTGACCAACGCACACCTGCGTCCAGAGGACCTGAGGCCGATCGGCCAGATTGCGCAGTTGAGAGAGCTGAGCATCATTCACCTGACGCCGCCGCAAAGCGAGGGCGAATCGGTTTACGCCGCACGCACCTGGGACACCGAAGACATGGCGGCTATCGCCCGTTGCCAACACCTGCGGCGCTTGCAGATCCAGGACTGCCGGGCGCTGTTCGAGGGCGATGTGATTGGCGCGCTGGCGCCACTTCAACAGTTGACGCATCTAGACCTTTCGGGCAACTCGTTCACGCTGTATGGGGAGAATGTCCGCGGGCTCGTTCATCTGCGCCACCTGGACCTGAGTCGCAATCCGCTGAACGCAGGGCTCGATGTGAGTGCCATGAGCGATCTACGCTGTCTCGACCTGCATTACTCCCGGGCTGATTGGCCGGTTGGGCTGGAAAACCTCGCGCATATTGAACAGGCTAACCTTACAGAGGTCGACCTGAACACGGTGCCGGCTGGTGCTGGCCGTGCGCGCGGGCTGCGTCTGTCGGTTGTCAACCTCAACGCCACGGATCGCGAACGGGTTTTGAGGGAAATGGCTGAAGTGAATAACCTGCAGGGCGCGGATCATAGCGAATTCTACCTGTCACGGGTCGAATTGGGCGAGACATCAAATGAATCCGAAGAGGAGGAGATCGAACCTGATGCGCCCATCGGCGCTGAAGGGATAGTCGTAGGTAATCTGTTCGACGGCCTGTCGGAACAAGACCGCAGCCTGGCGCAGCAACTGGTCGATTCGAACAGTAATGGCAGCCGTGCGTTCTTTGCGTTGATGAATACGATACTGTCGCGAACGCCAGCGGATGAGCGCGACGAGGTAACCAGGCAAGCCCACTCGATCATCCTGCGGATGTTCGATGAAACCCGGCGCGAGGAGTTCTACCGCGTGGCACTGGACCTGGGCTGCATTGATTCTGCAGTACAGCGTTTTTCCGACCTGTTGGGGCTGGCAGAGGCGGATCGGGTGGCGGCCGATGCCTCTGGCAATGCCCGCCCTGAGCTGATCGACCTGGGTCTTTCCTTGTGGCGGCTGCGCAGCTTGCGAGCCTCTGTTGCCAGGCGGTACCTTGATTGGTGGGGGCAACGCGCTGGCCAGCCAGATTATGCCGAGATCGAGTTGTACATTCGTATCGCATTGACGGCCCGGCTGCGCTTGCGCCACCAGCCCAGACGCCAGGTCAATGCCGGCATGGTGACGTGGATGACCGGTTCGATGGCGGATGAGGTCGAGACAGATGTGCTGACCACGCAGGCTCAGGATTTCCCCGTTGCCTTGAGCGACCAGCCGTTCTGGCAGGAGCACCTGGTTGCGCAAGAGTGCGCTCCCTGGAGCTACGAGGTTGAGTCGGCGCTGCAGGAATTGGCCGTTGGTGAAGGGCTGCCACGCACATTGGGCGAATCGGCACGTACCCGGCTGGAGCAACTCTTGACTCAGGCCCGCAACGTCATTGCCGAGCGTGATGAGGTGCCGGTGAGTTCCGGGCCGCTGGTGCTGGACAACGAAGACCATCGGCTGCAAGCGTTCAACCTGATGCCGGCAATGATCCAGTTGTCCAGGGTCGAATACACCCGCCAGGTAGTCAGCGAGTACGTTGCCCAGGGCATACCGACACAAAGCCCGGAGCCCGGGCCTTCAGGGGTACAGCGCAAGCCCTGATCGGCAAAAGCATCTAGGCATGAGGAAAGGGGCCTGGGCCCCTTTCTTTTACGGCCAGCCCTCAGCTCAGAAACCCGCCGTCGACATTTAACGCGACGCCAGTGGTGTAGCTCGACGCATCACTGGCCAGGTACAGCACCGCGCCGGCCATCTCCTTCGGATCGGCCACGCGCTTGAGCGGTATCTGCTGCAGGGCGGTGTTGAGGATCGCATCGTTCTTGACCAGCGCCGAGGCGAACTTGGTATCGGTCAGGCCTGGCAGCAGGGCGTTGCAGCGGATACCGAACTGCGCGCATTCCTTGGCGAAGACCTTGGTCATGTTGATCACCGCCGCCTTGGTCACCGAGTAGATGCCCTGGAAAATCCCTGGCGATACGCCGTTGATCGAGGCGACGTTGATGATGCTGCCGCCGCCGTTGTCGCGCATCAGCTTGCCGGCTTCCACCGACATGAAGAAGTACCCGCGGATGTTGACGTCGACGGTCTTCTGGAAGGCGCCCAGGTCAGTGTCCAGCACGTTGCAGAATTGCGGGTTGGTGGCGGCGTTGTTGACCAGGATATCCAGGCGCCCGAACTGTTCGCGAATGCCGGCGAAGACCTGGCTGATCTGCTCCATCTCGCCGATGTGGCAGGCAACTGCTGTGGCCTTGCCGCCGGCGGCGATGATTGCCTCGGCAACCTGCTGGCAGCCGTCGAGCTTGCGGCTCGAAACGATCACATGGGCGCCTTGCTGGGCCAGCAGGTGGGCGATGGCTTCGCCGATTCCGCGGCTGGCACCGGAGACGAAGGCGACTTTGCCGTCGAGGTCGAACAGTTGGGTCTTGGACATGATCTTTTCCTTGTTTTAGTCGTCAGAGTGGGGACTTGGCGATGACCTGCAGGCTCATGTGCTCCAGCAGCGTGTTCATGTGAATGAACTGGGCGAAGCGCTTGTCCTGGGTCTGGCCGTGGAAGAACCGGTAGTAGATCTGCTGGACGATGCCGGCCAGGCGGAACAGGCCGTAGGTGTAGTAAAAGTCGTAGTTGTCGATTTTGATCCCGGCGCGCTCGGCGTAGTAGTCGACAAACTGCTGGCGGCTCAGCATGCCCGGGGCATTGCTCGGCTGGCGGCGCATCAGTTGCACCGGCGCCGGGTCGTCGGCTTGAATCCAGTAGGCCAGGGTGTTGCCCAGGTCCATCAAGGGGTCGCCGAGGGTGGTCATTTCCCAGTCGAGCACGCCGATGATGCGCATGGGGTTGTCGGCATCGAGGATGACGTTGTCGAAACGGTAGTCGTTGTGCACGATGGCAGGCTTGGGGTGATCGGCCGGCATCTTGTCGCGCAGCCAGGCGATGACCTTTTCCCAGCGCGGTGCGTCCGCGGTCAGGGCTTTTTCGTAGCGGCTGGCCCAGCCTTCGATCTGGCGTTGCACATAGCCTTCGGGCTTGCCCAGGTCGCCCAGGCCGCAGGCGTTGTAGTCGACCTGGTGCAGCTCGACCATGCGCTCGATGAAGCTCTTGCACAGGGTCTCGGTGCGTTGGGCATCCAGGCCCAGCTCCGGCGGCAGGTCCGAGCGCAGGATGATGCCCTTGACCCGGTCCATGACATAGAATTCGCCGCCGATCAGCGACTCGTCGGTGCAATGCACGTAGGCCTTGGGGCAATAGGGGAAACCGCTGTTGAGCTGGTTGAGGATGCGGAACTCGCGGCCCATGTCATGGGCGGACTTGGCCTTGTGGCCAAACGGGGGGCGGCGCAACACAAACTCGCGCTCGGGGTATTGCACCAGGTAGGTCAGGTTCGAGGCGCCACCGGGGAACTGGCTGATGGTTGGCGCACCGGCCAGGCCCGGAATATGTGCTTTCAGATAAGGGTCGATCACGGCGGCGTCAAGTTCTTCGCCGGGGCGGACCTGGGTGGACTGGTCGGTGAGCGTCATGCGTTTCCCTTATGATCAAAGCCAGAGATTATTGGCCAATCTAATTCCTGCGGCGGATGCTCACAAGCACGCCCGGGCGTTATAGGTGAGCGTGTTGCAGCACAATCAGCAGGTTTGATCGGCTGTGGCCTTCAGGTGCATATATAACTACATCCTGCGCCCGGCGTGCCTTTGGTTGACTGCTGCCTCACGCCATCCAAGAGGCCGCGACAATGACCGCCGACGCACTCACGCCATTCAATAGCCACGAGCGCTATTTCACCCAGCAGATCCCCACCTGGCTGAGCCACGCCAGCACCCATGCCATCAAAGAGCTGCATCAACGTCAATTACCCCGTGCGCAGGTGGTCGCTGATACCGATCCGCAACTGCGCCAGGCCTTGAGCGACAGCCTCAGGCGTACCGAGGTTTCCAGCGCTGCCGCCGCCAGGGTCCTGAGCAAGATCAAGGGTATCAGCGAGTTTGCCGAGCCGCTGCTGCGCGCTGAAATAAAGAAGCGTTTCGCCCAGGATGTCAGCGTAACCACCAATGAACTGGTACACATGCGCGATGACGCTTCGTTGCGCGAGGACCGTCTGGCCTCGGTGCTGATATCACGCCAGCCGCTGCTGCAAGCGGCCTTGCAGAACTTCAGTGCGGGCGATGTCGAGATCTTTCGCACCGATGCCTACAGCGCGGTAACGGCGGTGGGTGCCTTGCAGCCTTTCCCTTCGACCGTGGACCCCGCGCGCCGCGCCCATCAATCCATCCATTACTCCAGCAAGTCGCCAATCAGCCCCCATCAGTTTGCGAAGCTGTGCCGGGAGCTGGATATTGGCCAACAGTACCAGGATCATCTGCAATCGATTCTAGATGCCCCCAAGACGCGCGACGCCGTACGCCGCACGCTGGTTTCGGCAGCCCGCGACCGCTGCGAAAGCAACGTGCACGCCGCGCGTATTGCCGGGCACATCAGCGAGCCGGCCTACCGCATGCTCAAACAGATGCTCAGGCAGTCGGCACAGGCGCAGGCCACCCAGACCTTGAGGGTCGACAAGGTCAATGAGCGTGGCAACAGCGCGTTCGACGGCTCGCGTTGCTACCTGCTCAACCTCTTCGGTAGCACCCTGGGCGGCGGCTTCCTGTTGGTTGGCCCCGATCCGGCGGGCCAGCAACTGCCGGTGCCAGTGGTGGTAGTGATGCCGGGCGATATCAGGCCTGTGCAGGAGTACGACTCTTATGCAGATTTTTACAGCAGCTTGAAAGAACGCCTGCAGGACCCGCAATTCCAGCGTTTTTTCAGTCGCTTCGTTGGGCGCCGTGGGCAATCGAGTGTGTTCAGTCAATTGACCAATTCCAGCAACTGGCACGTGCAAAAGCCCAAGGCCCAGGAAGTGCGGGGCGAGTGTTTCGATTACCTGCACACCGCGATGTTGGCCAGGGCCCGGGACGACGCAAAAGTGCTGGCGGTGCCGACCGCTGATGTTGATCGCGACGCCTGGCTGCAGGAGTTGAACCATTACCTGGGGCTGGGCTTTAGTATGCTCAACGTTGCCGCCTTCTTTGTCCCGGGCCTGGGCGAAGTGATGATGGTGGCCTTGGGCGCGCAGCTGCTAAGCGACCTTTTCCATGGTCTGCAGGCCTGGGAAGCCAATGACCAGCGAGAGACCATCAGCTACCTGCAATCCTTTGGTATCAACCTGGCCCTTACCGCCGGTCTGGGAATTGCCGGCGGCGCCGTGAGCGCAGCGCTGCGCCAGCCCCTGGCGATCGATGTGCTGGAGGCTGTCGAGCTACCGGGTGGCGAGGTCCGCTTGTGGCGGCCGGATCTTGACCCTTACCAGCAAAGCGCAGCGGCCCTTGAGGGACGCTTTGCCGACCCGCAGGGCATTTTTCGGGTTGCTGACAAGCGCTACATTCGCATCGACGGCAAACCGTTCGAAATCACCCTGGATTCGCGCCTGGGCAAATGGCGCGTCGAGCATCCTGACGATCCCCAGGCTTACCGGCCTGTGCTTGAGCACAACGGTCAAGGCGCGTGGCATCACTCCCTGGAACCCGTGGACCGTTGGCCGCGCAAGGCCCTGGTGCGCAGGCTCGGGCATGCCTTCGAGGGCTGGCCTGACGCGGTGCTTGAGCGCATGGCCGACATCAGCGGCGTCAGCGACGCTGAACTGCGCCGTGTCTACAGTGATAACGAACCTGCTCCGGCGGCTCTGCTTGACGTCAGGCAGCGGTTTGAAATTGATCACCTGATCAGTGCGCAGATCGCCAGTGTCCGGGCGGGGCAGGGGCTGCAGCAAGGTTTCGAATACCCGGTATCGCTCCTGCCGGAGTTGCCGGGCTGGCCGATGGGCAAGGCCATCGAGCTGTACGACAGTGCCGAATTGTGGGGGCAACCCACGGTGTATGGCAGCCCGGTGCCTGGTGTCGAAGCGATCAAAGTGTCGCGCAGTGATCTTGCGGCGGGTAGTCTGGCTCGCCGGGTGGTAGAAGGTTTGAGCCTGGCCGAACGCAGCCGCTGGTTTGGTAATGACCACCTGGCCCGCGACCTTGAGGCCGAGATCGGCCAGCAACTGGCTGAGCAGATGCAGGCATCCAGGTCACGGATATTCGACAGCCTGTACCAGAATGTGAGTGAACCGCTCGACCCACTGCAAACGGCGCTGCAAAGGGATTTCCAGGGGCTGTCGCGTCCGTTCGCCGAAGCGCTGGCCAAGGCTGCCAGCGAACTTGAACGCAGCCGCTGGCAGGCTTCCGGGCGGGTGCCGCTGACGCTTGCCAAACGGGCCCGCGAGGCGTCGCGCCAGGTACGCCTGTCACGTGCCTGCGAAGGCCTCGAAGTCAGCTACCTGGCCAATGACGACAGCTACCGGCTGGCCCTGCATTTGTTGCCGGAATTATCTGGCTGGAGCGATACGGTTCATGTGAGTGTGCGCCGCGACAGTGTTTCCGGCACCGAGCTCGACAGCATTGGCAGCGCGAGCGCGACGTCGCGAAAAACCCTGGTTAAAAGCGCCCGAGGCTGGCGCGCTTTCGACGAAAATGACGCCGAGTTGAGCGGGTTTGAGACAGCGGATCACGGCTTCTTCGCCAGCCTGCTGCAGGCTTTGCCCGACAGCGAGCGCGTGGCGCTTGGCCTGAATATCGGTGACAGCAGCGCACTGCGCCGCGCCCTGCTGGTGCAGGCAGCGCGTCAGCCTGCCAAGGCGCGGCTGGCGCTGGGCATGGCGGTGGAGCATGGCCGCTTTAGGCCGCCTCTGCCGGTGGGGGCAGGGCGCCGCGGCTACCCCTTGGGCGGGGTGGTCGGGCGCTTGTTGCCGCGCACGGATGAGCAGCGTCTGCGTACCCTGTTTCCCGACTATACCGATGCGCAGTTGCGCGACTTTTCTCGCAATGTAGGCTTGCAGGGCGAAGCGTTGGACAGCGTGATCGGTGACCTGGAGCAGGAGCTTGAAAGCGAACGCCAAGGCTTGTCAGCCTGGGTGGAGCAGGGGGCTACAGCCACTGTCCGCGAAC
The DNA here is from genome assembly GCF_050435905.1 of Pseudomonas sp. 2835. Classification (NCBI taxonomy): domain Bacteria; kingdom Pseudomonadati; phylum Pseudomonadota; class Gammaproteobacteria; order Pseudomonadales; family Pseudomonadaceae; genus Pseudomonas; species Pseudomonas sp. 2835. The sequence goes on from NZ_JBNDLE010000001.1 coordinate 55,473, forward strand.
GGCGCAGGCAACTGGCGATGCAGTTGCTGGATGTTTGGCAGCTTCGAAGCAGGGCGCCACTTGAGGTCAGCGAGTATCAACTGGATGGGGCGCCTGGCTACCTCCTGACACTCGACTCCCCTGTGGTGGATGCGCTGCCGCCTCTTGCGAGCGCCATCGACCAGATTCTCGAGCTGGAGTTGAGCAGCATGACGGCCATCAGCGAACTGCCGGCAGATTTCTTGCGGGCTTTTCCCAACCTGCGCCGCTTGAGCGTACGTCACACACCGATCACGCAAATCCCGCAGAACATTGAGCAACTGAGTGAGTTGCGGGTACTTGATCTCACCTACAGCCGAACAGGGTTGGCCCACCTGGCGCGTTTGAGCGGGCTTCGGCGCTTGTGGTCGCTGGATCTGCGGGGCGTCTCGCCATCACCTGTCACTGTGACAGCCGAGCAACTGTCGCCCTTGCGCCAGCTGCCTGGCTTGCGCTTCTTGTCGCTGATGGAGAACGAAGCCAGTTTTGGCCCGGGGGCGTTTGCTGAACTGGCCCGGATGCCGAGCTTGCGCCGGTTGTTCCTGGCCCGTAACAACATCACCCTGACCGAGGCCGACGTCAGTGACCTGGCAGGGATTACCAACTTGCGCGAATTGTCCATGGGCATGAACCCGCTGATGCGCACCCCAGACATCAGCCAGATGCCAGCGCTGCGCCTTCTGGCCTTGCCGGATGCGCAGCTCGCTAGCTGGCCGGCCGGGCTCGAGACCACCTCGAACATTGAAGTGCGTCTCGAAGGCAACGCCATCACCGAGGTGCCCGTGGGTGCCGGAAGGATGCCGGGGCTGTCGTTCGGCTATGGGGGCATGAGCGAAGCGCTCATCACCCGGTTGATTGGTGAGCGCATGCAGGTGCAGGCCGAACCGGGCGCAGACGTGCTGATCGAGGAAGTGCTGGATGAGGGCGCGGATGATGACCTCAGTGCCTATCAGGCGCTGACGCAAGAACAGGAGCAAACCGCGCTGGAGCTGTTTCGCCTGCCCGGGTCGCGGTCATTCCGGTGCTTGCTGGACCGGTTGTTGAACAACGGGCAAATAGGCCAGGATGAAGCGCTGCGGATGATCGAGGCGGCAGCGAATGACCCTGAAGGGCTGGGCAGGCAACTGTTCGCCCAGGCAGTTGATGCCGATACCTGCGAGGACCGCGACATTGTGGTGTTCAGTGACATGGAGGGGCTTCGCGAAGCCGATCAAGCGCTCAGCCAGGTTGCCCTGGCGCAAGGTGACCAGGCGAGCCGGCAATTGCTCGCCCTGGGTATCAGCCGCTGGCGCTTGCAGCGCCTGCGTACCTATGTGGCGGAGCAGATCCGTGGCTGGCAGGCCGATCCGCAGTTCGTGCACTTTATCGATGCGATCGAAGTGGAATTGTATTACCGGATTCATCTGGCCGAACGCCTGGGCTTGCGTCATCAACCGACAGAAATGGTCCATGGTAATACGGTGTTCTGGGTCACCAGCGATATGCTCGCAGACGCTGCGCACATCATCCGCCAGGATCAGGCGGCTCTGCTGCTCGAGTGGATGACCCAGGAAATCTATTGGCAGGATTATCTCAGGCGTGTGCACAGCACGCGTTTTGAGGCACTGCAGGTTGAACTGGCCAGCATCTTCGATCCGGCAATCGATTTCATGGAGGCACTACAACAGCTGCGAGGGGAGCAAGCGGACCTGACGACGCCGCTTCCTGCGCCAGAGGGTGAGACGGCTGAACAGTTGGCCTCGGCATTTGCGGTGGCACCAAGCGAGCTGGCGCAGCTAGCCTACGATGAAGCCAATTGGACTCAGGCGTACGCAAAACTGCAGGATGCCAGGGAGGCAAAGGAGAATGAGCTTCCAGGGGTCCTGACAAAAGAGGAAATTGAGCGTAAAGCCGGTTGATCCAACAAAAAAAACCGAAGCCAGGGCTTCGGTTTTTTTATCGCTGCAAGCCGATCAGGCCGGGAACAGCTCGCTCAGTTTCATCGACAGCATCATGTCGCCTTCAACGCGCAGCTTGCCGCCCATGAAGGCCTGCATGCCGTCGGTGTCGCCGCTGACGATACCCTTGAGGGTTTCGCTGTCCAGGACCAGGGTGCAGTTGGCGTCGGTGTTTTCGCCTTCCTGGATTTCGCAGGTGCCATCCTTGACGATGAGGGCGTAGTGCTTGTCTTCGTCAGTGATGTTGAAACCGAAAACCAGGTCCAGGCCGGCGGCAGCGGCGGGGTTGAACTTGGCTTTCATCGCTTCGACGGCTTTTGCTACATCGCTCATGGTGTGTTCCTTATTAAGTGATTGGCGTGACGGGTGAGGTCACAACGAGCCGGGGTTCATCGGTAGGTGATGAGCTCCGGCGCCTTCAACAGCTGCACATGGGCCTGGCTGTTGAAGGAAGCCAGGGCCACCTCGCGGCCGCGAAACTTCAGTTGGCTGAGCGAGGTGTTGATGATCTGCCAGTTCAGCTCGAAAGCCTGGCCGGCAGTGATACGGGTTACCAGGTGGAGCAGGGCGGCGATGGTGCCGCCCGAGGTGAAAATGGCAATGTTGTCGCTGTTGCCGGCCTGTTGCAGCACCCGCTGCAGGCCGCCGTCGACACGCTGGACAAACCCCTGCCAGCTCTCGGCGCCGTCGCAGGTGTGTTCGCCGCCGTGCCAGCGCTGCACCAGCAAGGCGAACAGGCGCTGGAACTCGCTTCGGTTCTGCGCGGCGTTGCGCAGCACGTGCAAGGCTTCGGGCTCGTCCGGCAACAGGCCGGGCAGCAGGCCGCGGATTACGCCGTCGGCGTCGAATTCGTTGAAGGCATTGTCGGTTTCCAGTGCCGGTACCGCGGCTCCGGCCGCTTGCATGCGGGCCAGGGCCAGGCGCGCGGTATCCTGCTGGCGGCGCAGGTCGCCGGCCAGGCAGCGGTCCAGGCGCAGGCCCAGCTGCGCCAGGTGCTCGCCGAGGGCCTCGCTCTGGCGCATGCCCACGGGCGAGAGGACGTCATAGTCGTCTGCACCAAATGAAGCCTGGCCATGTCGAATCAGGTAGATACTGCCCACGTCGTCCGCCTGTGCTAAGGATGAGCCGAGGTTAGGTTGCCGCTGGCAGGCTGTCAACGAAAAAGCATACAAGCGTTTGAAAAGAGCGTTTGAACTGCGTTGCCGAAGATTTCCTGCGCTGGCAGGGGCGCGGCGGCCTCGGTATGCTTGACTATCGGTTCGCGCCGCACGGGCGCCGGCATGTTAAGGAGTTACTGTGGAGTTTCTTGCAGAGTACGCAAGCTTTCTCGCCAAGACCGCGACCCTGGTGATCGCGATTCTGATTGTCCTCTCGGCGATTGCCGGCCTGCGCGGCAAGGGCCGGCGCAAAGGCGGCGGTCAGTTGCAGGTCAACAAGCTCAACGAGTTCTACAAGGACTTGCGCGAGCGCCTGGAAAGCAGCTTGCTGGACAAGGCCCAGCTCAAAGCCCTGCGCAAGCAGCAGGCCAAGGCCGACAAACTGCTGAAGAAAAAGCCCGAAGACAAAAGCCGGGTGTTCGTCCTCGACTTTGACGGCGACATCAAGGCCTCTGCTACCGAAAGCCTGCGCCATGAAATCAGCGCGGTGCTGAGCCTGGCCACTGCCCAGGACGAAGTGGTGCTGCGCCTTGAAAGCGGTGGCGGGATGGTTCACAGCTATGGCCTGGCCGCCTCGCAACTGGCGCGTATCCGCCAGGCCGGCGTGCCGCTGACCGTGTGCATCGACAAGGTCGCCGCCAGTGGCGGTTACATGATGGCCTGCATCGGCGACAAGATTGTCAGCGCACCCTTTGCCATCCTCGGCTCGATCGGCGTGGTGGCGCAGCTGCCCAACGTCAACCGCCTGCTGAAAAAGCACGACGTTGACTTCGAGGTATTCACCGCCGGTGAATACAAACGCACCGTGACCGTGTTTGGCGAGAACACCGAAAAAGGCCGGGAGAAGTTCCAGGAAGACCTGGACATCACCCACCAGTTGTTCAAGGATTTTGTCTCGCGCTACCGCCCGCAGTTGCACATTGATGATGTCGCCACCGGTGAAGTCTGGCTGGGTGTTGCGGCGCTGAACAAGCAACTGGTCGACCAGTTGATGACCAGCGACGAGTACCTGAGCCAGCGCGCCCGCGAGGCCAACCTCTATCACCTGCACTTTGCCGAGCGCAAAAGCCTGCAGGAGCGTGTGGGCCTGGCGGCCAGTGGCTCGCTTGAGCACCTGGCGATCAAGCTCTGGAGCCGTCTCAGTGGCCGGCTGTGGTGACCGGCTAGCCCTGCAACGCACAAGCATTAATTAGCACCCTGGCGGTGCTGCCGGCAGGTCTCCTAGGCATTCAAGCCAATAGGAGACTTGCCATGACCACCCCCTCTTCACTATCCGTTCCCGGCCTGCATGGCCCGTTCATTTCGCAACGCCTGCCGGCCTGGCTTCGCCATGCCATGCCCGAAGACTTTGAGCGCATGGGCGCGCACCTGCTGACGCAGCAGCATGGTCGCGAGCAGCAAGACTGGTTTGTGACTGCCAGCGCAGCGGAACAAACGCTACTGCTCGATTACCAGCAGCGCAGCCGCTACTCCGGCCAGCGCCTGGCCCGTGAACTGAAAGACTTCAAAGGCATCGGCGCGTTTTGCGAGCCCTTGCTCAAGGCGCAGATCAAGGCCGAGCTTGGGGCTGAGCCTGATATCGACAATGACGAGTTCGTGCGCATCGACCGCGAATCGGTGCTGCTCGGGTCAATGCTCAGGACTGTCCCGCGCCGGCAGAGCCTGATGCAGGTGGCTTTGCAGAACTTTGCCGCCGGCAGTGAGTTTGAAGCCGGCACTGCACTGGCGCCCAAGGACGCTTTCTTTCTTGAACTGATACCGGGGACTGAGCAGGGCTACCCGCGTTTTCGCTATCGGTACACGCAAAAGCTTGATATCGAACCCCGGGCGTTTGCCCGCATGTGCCATGACCTGAACCTGGGTGGGCAATACCAGCGGCACCTGAGCGAAGTATTCGAGACACCGGCCAGCAGCGCCCTGCGCCGTAGCCTGGCAATCGAGCTGTACAAGGATCAGTTAAGGGTGAACCTGCAGGTCGCCTTCATGAAACAACAGATCAGCGAGCAGGGACGTAAGGCCTTGCTCGATCTGTTGAGTGGCGTGCGGGCGCCGCGCTGGAATGGTAAGCCCGTGCGTTGCAGCCAACTGAGCATGTTCGAAGCGCCGCTGTCCGATGTGCTGGTGATTGGGCCTGAGCGCAACGACAATCGTGTTGAGCCGGTGATCCTCTACCTGCCTGGGGCGCCGGGTGCGGCGCTCAAGGAGTACCCGTCGGTCAAGGCCGCCACTGACGACCTGAAGGTCCTGCTGCGCAAGCCCGCGTACCAGTCGCTGTTGCGCGGCTACGTTGCCCACCAATCGCAGCAACATGTATTGAAACGGCTGGAGGAGGCGCTGTATCACCTGGTCAATGATGGCGATGGCCTGCACTGGCGGCGTCCGAACCCGGACGCCAACCTGCAGGTGCGCGAGACCTTCATCGACCAGGAACTGTTTGGCTACCTGCAGGACCGCCATCTGCAGAAGATCAAAGATGACGCGCGGACGCTGGCGGTGCCCAGCGCAGACGCCGACGACCAGGCCTGGCGCGAACGCCTGGCTTACTGGGAGTCGATCGGTTTCAACCTGCTCAATGCTGCGGCGTTTTTTGTCCCCTCGCTCGGGGCGGTGATGGCCGCCGTGGCGGCGGCGCAACTGATCGGCGAGGTGGTCGAAGGTGCCCACGCCTGGGAGGCTGGGGAGCTGGCCGAGGCCTGGACGCACCTTAAATCGGTCGGCCTCAATGTTGCCTTCATTGCCGGGTTGGGCGTCGCTGGCAGGTCCCTCGAGCCGGTTGCATCCAGCGAGGCGATCAATCGCCTGGTCAAGGTCAGGCTGCCCGATGGTCAATTGCGCTTATGGCAGCCTGCGCTGGGCGACTACGCCCGGGACATCGACCTGCAAGGGATCGAGACTGATGGCATGGGTCACTACCTGGTCGAGGGCAAACGCTACATCCGCCTGGGCGACGACACTTTCGCCGTGGCGACAACCGAAACCGGGCAGTGGAGTATCCTCCACCCATCGGACCAAGCGGCATACCGGCCAGCGCTTGAGCACAACGGTCAGGGCACCTGGCGGGTGATCGGCGAGCAGCCACTGGGCTGGAGTCGCCTGCAGTTGTTGCAGCGACTGGGGCATGCCGCCGAAGGGCTCAGCGATGCCGAGCGGCTGCAGGCGGCCGATATCAGCGGGGTCAGCGATGATGTCCTGCGCGCCATCTATGCCACGCAGCAACCACTGCCGCCGGTGCTGGCCGATACCCTGCTGCGTTTGCGCCTGGACCGCCAGCTCGAAACCTGGATCGGCAACCTGCGCAGCGGCTCGCCGGGCGGCGTGGGCCGGGACTTTGCCGTGGTCCTGGCCACCGAACTGCCCAACTGGCTGAACCTGCCGATCGAAGTGTTTCGCGGCCCCGAGTTATGGGGCGACTCGACGGCATACGGCCTGGCCCGCTGGCCTGATGTGGCGACGTTCAAGGTGCTGACCAGTGAGCTCTACGCCAACCAGTTGCCCGAAGCCATACTGCAGCAGTTCGATGAACAGGCCATCAAGCGTCTGCTGGGCGCCCACGTGCAACCTGCTGATCGCCTTCAGGCACTGCGTAACGCATTGGCAACGCGGGCGCAGCTCAGGCGTGCGGCGATATTCGAAAGCATCTATGCGACGCCTGCCCAGCAGGCGCAAGCAGAGGTGCGTCTGCTGCAACGGGACTTCCCCTTGCTGCCCCTGCAGGCCGCTGAAGAACTGCTCAGCCATGCCACCCCGGCCGAACTTGGCACGTTGCAGCAAGCCACTGCCCGGGTGCCCCTGCGCCTGGCCGAGGAAGCCCGGCTGTACCAGCGCCAGGTGCGCTTGAACCGGGCGTTCGAGGGGATCTACCAACCGCGTTTGGCCAGCCTGGACAGTGACCTGCTGATGCTGCGCCTGCTCGATCAATTACCCGGCTGGAGCGCAAGGGTCCATCTGCAATTGCGTGCCGACAACTTCGATGGTGAGCTGCTGGCGTCGGTTGGCGAGCCGAACGGCGAACTCAAAACCCTGCTGCGCAAAGACCAGCGTTACAGCGCCTTCGATGAGCACGGTAACCAACTGACGGTCAACGACGACATGGCCGCGGCGCTGCTGCGGGCACTGCCGGACGATGAACGCCAGTCACTGGGGCTGCAGATTGGCGACCGGGATCGCTTGCAGGCGAAGCTGGCAGCGTTGGCCTCGGCAGACCGGCTTCGCGCTTCACGCTTGCTCGGCCAGCAGCCGGTACGCCCCTGGTTACGCTCGCCGTTGCGTTTGGCCGACGGACGTACCGGCTATCCGCTCAGTGGCCGTGGCGCGGTTGGCAATCGATTCGACAATAGCCTGTTGAGCCAGGTCCGCAGCCTGTATCCGATCCTGGAGCCGGAAGAGGCGCAGCGTTTGCTTCAGGAACTGGGCGCGACCGAGGTTGAGCAGGCACAGGCGCTGGAGCAGCGTCGGCAAGAGTATCGGCAGTTGAGTGAAACGTTGAAGCAATGGGCCGGCCAGGAGCAGGATTTAGGGTTTGGTGCGATGGTAGCCCCGGCAAACTCGCCGGCGCTGATTCGGGTAGTTGAACAAATCAAAAAGGCCTGGCGCCGGGAAACTGCCCGTGTCCACGCCGGTGACGGGCGCTTTATCGGTTACCGTCTGGACTTGAGCAACTGGCGTCTGGGCGTGCTGCCAGCGTTGACGGCGGATTTCAGTCACATTGGCGACCTGGGTCTCTCGGCAATGGGCTTGCGATCAGTGCCGGCAAGCTTCGTGCAGGTTTTCACCAGGCTGCGCTGGCTCGACCTCAACGGCAACCGCCTGACCGGGCTGGACGAGGCAATCGGCGAACTGCAGGGCCTGACCCGGCTACAAGTACGCCATAACAACCTGGAAATGACCGAGGCGACCCAGGCGGTGCTGGGGCGGCTCACGCAACTGAAACTGCTGTTTCTGGACGACAACCCGCTGCGCGAGCCACCTGTTGTCGGAACAATGCCGGGGCTGCTCAATCTGTCTTTGAGGAGTACCGGAATCAGCACCTGGCCGGAGGGCGTGTTCGGGCTTGAGCACCTGACTATGCTGGACCTGCGCAACAACCAGATTCGCCATATACCCGATGCGGTATTGCAGAGCTCGCCGCAGATTGTGAGGATCAATCGCATCACCAGCCTGCATGGCAATTTCCTGGATCAATTCAGTCTTGAGCGGCTCGAAACTTACCACCAGCGCACTGGCGTGAATTTCCAGGTAGTGCAGAACCTGCGCGGGCCGCACCTGCAAGCACCGGTATCACCGGCAGCTCATTGGCTGATCGGCGCCGATGCGGCCAGGGTGGCGCAGATCAATGGGTATTGGAGTGCGTTGGCTGAAAATCCGCAAAGTGGTGAGTTCTTCCGCCTGCTCAACGATTTGCGCAGTACCGCCGATTTTAGCCAGGACTACCCCGGGCTGCGCGCGCGGGTATGGAACATGCTCGCTGCCGCCAACGACTATGAGGGCGCGCGTACCGCGTTGTTCGAGTTTGCCAATCACGTGGACACCTGCGGCGATGGCATCATTCTGGTGTTCAGCCAGTTGGAGGTGCTGGTGCTGTTGGAGCAAGCCAAGCGCGCCGGGACAGTGGTCGGCGCCGAGTACGCGCTGATTAACCTCGCCCGTGGCTTGAGCCGCCTGGATGCAGTAGAGCGGATCGCCTTGGGTGATATCGCTGAGCGGCGCGCGGCAGGGCTTCGGGTTGACGATGTGGAAGTGCGTTTGGCGTATCGCATCGGGCTGGCCGAGCGCCTGGACTTGCCGGGTCAACCGCAAAGCATGCTGTTCGAACGCATGGGCAATGTCACCGCCGCGCAACTGGACAGCGCTGCTACCGAGGTGCTGGAAGGCGAGACGCCTGAGTTCATGAAGGCGGGTATTGCAGGGCGGGACTTCTGGATCGAGTTTCTCAAGGCGCGTTATGCGGCCCGATTCGATGCCGTCAACAAGCCTTACTTTGCCCGGCTGGAGGCGCTGGATGCCGACAAACAGACGATGACTGACCAGGTGTACCGTGAAAGATCAGAAACCATTGGGCAACGGCGCAAGGCGGAAGAACAACGCCTGATCGAGACACTGACCACGACGATCTGGAATAGCGTGCCGGACCAGGTTACCCATCTCTAACTGCCGGCTCCCGTGCCTGGCTGGGTGCGGGAGCCGTTCTTACATGCTATTACACAAGCACTGGCGTGACACATGCCGGCTGCGTAACACTCTGCCCGGGTTCTACTCCAGTCTCGACACACGGATTTTTTTCCAAGAGCCTGGAGGAGTACGCCTTTTGAACAGTTTTTGCTCGCCATCGGCCCAAGCCGCACCTCAGGTAGCGGTAGGGTCGTCCCAGCGACGTGGCCCGATGCGTGCTGGGGAGCGTGTCCAGCTCAGTGATGAACGCGGGCGTCTGAATGTCATCTGCCTGGCGCCGGGGGGGCAATTTCACACCCACAAAGGCTATCTTGATCATGACCAGATCATCGGGTGTCCGGATGGCTCCCGGGTCACCGGCAGCCAAGGCCAGCAGTACCACGTCTTCAGGCCGCTGCTGAGCAACTTTGTCCAATCCATGCCCCGCGGTGCGGCGGTGGTCTACCCCAAGGACGCCGGCCAGATCGTGACCATGGCCGATATTTTTCCTGGTGCGCGGGTGGTTGAGGCTGGCGTGGGTTCGGGGGCGCTGTCTATTTCCTTGCTGCGTGCGGTGGGCGATCACGGCTACCTGCACTCGATCGAGCGCCGCCAGGAGTTCGCCGATATCGCTCGCGGTAACGTCCAGAGCCTGTTTGGGCAGATGCACCCGGCCTGGCGCATGACCTTGGGTGATTTGCAGGAACAGGTGCTCAAGCACGAAGTACCGGGCAGTATCGATCGTGTGGTACTCGACATGCTGGCGCCTTGGGAGTGTCTTGATGCGGTCGCCCAGGTGCTGGTACCCGGTGGTGTATGGATCAGCTATGTCGCCACCGTGACCCAGCTGTCACGTACGGCTGAAGCGATTCGCGCAGACGGGCGCTTCACTGAGCCCCAAGCCTGGGAGTCGATGGTTCGTGAATGGCATCTTGAAGGGCTGGCGGTGCGTCCCGAGCACCGGATGATCGCCCACACCGGCTTTTTACTCATGACCCGGCGCTTTGCCGACGCGGCAGGGCCGTTGTCGCCGGTAGGCCAGAAAAAAACCTTTGCCGATGAAGACCAGGATGCCTGGCTCGCCCTTGAGTCGACGAAGCGCCCCACGTCAGGCCGCAAGCTGCGTCGTGCCGCGAGAAGCGCGGCAGAGGGCACGGCATTGGCGCAGGATGATCCAGGTACTTGAGATTGATCGCGGGGCAAGTCGGCTTGCCCCGCGATGCATTCAGCGGCGACGGAACAGCGGTTGCGGTTCGTCAGTGGCGGCCTGGTAGGTCACCGAGAAGTCCTGCAGGCTCTTCAGCGCTTCGACCGGGTCCTTGTCGGCACGCAGGGCGAAGGCATCGAAGCCGCAACGCTTCATGTAGAACAACTGGTCACGCAATACGTCGCCAATGGCGCGCAGCTCGCCGGTGAACTTGTAGCGGTCACGCAGCAGGCGCGCGTTGGAGTAGTTGCGCCCGTCGGTGAAGGCCGGGAAGTTCAGGGCAATGACCTGGAACTGGTTGGCGACTTCGCCGATTTCTTCAGCCTCTTCGTCGGCGTCCAGCCAGACGCCCAGGCCGCCGTCGCGGGCCTTGAGCATATGGCCGTGTTCACGCCACAGCTGCAGCGGCACGATGTAGTCGTCGCAGTTGGTCACCTCGTCGATGTTGAAATCCTTGGGCAGCAGGTGCCAGGTTTCGTCGACGATCTGGTTGTTCTTAATGATTCGCTGCATAGACGCGTTCCTTGAATGGGTCGATGCCAATACGTTGGTAGGTGTCGATGAAGCGCTCGTCTTCGGTGCGTTTTTCAACGTAGACGTCGATCAGCTTCTCGATCACATCCGGCATGTCGTCCTGGGCAAAGGAAGGGCCGAGGATCTTGCCCAGGCTGGCGTCGCGGCTGGCGCTGCCACCCAGGGAGACCTGGTAGAACTCTTCGCCTTTCTTGTCTACGCCAAGGATACCGATATGACCGACGTGGTGGTGACCACAGGCGTTCATGCAGCCGGAGATGTTCAGGTCCAGCTCGCCGATGTCGAACAGGTAGTCGAGGTCGTCGAAGCGGCGCTGGATGGACTCGGCTATCGGGATCGACTTGGCGTTGGCCAGCGAGCAGAAGTCACCGCCCGGGCAGCAGATGATGTCGGTCAGCAGGCCGATGTTCGGCGTGGCAAAGCCGTTTTCGCGCAGCTCCAGCCACAGGGCGTGCAACTGGCTCTGCTCGACGTCGGCGAGGATGATGTTCTGCTCATGGGAGGTGCGCAGTTGGCCGAAACTGTAGCGCTCGGCAAGGTCGGCCACCGCATCCAGTTGCTTGTCGGTGAGGTCGCCGGGGGCGACGCCGGTTGGCTTGAGCGACAGGGTGACGGCGACGTAGCCAGGCTGCTTGTGCGCCAGCACGTTGCGCGCGCGCCAGCGGGCAAAGCCGGGGTGCTGCTGTTCGAGCTCGCTGAAGTCGAGGTTGTCCAGCGCCTTGTAGTCCGGGTCGACGAAGTGCTTGGCCACGCGGTGCACTTCGGCTTCGGTCAGGGTGGTGCTGCCGCCGCGCAGGTGGACCATCTCGGCCTCGACCTTCTCGGCGAACACTTCAGGGGTGAGCGCCTTGACCAGGATCTTGATCCGCGCCTTGTACTTGTTGTCGCGACGGCCGTAGCGGTTGTACACCCGCAGGATCGCGTCCAGGTAGCTGAGCAGGTCTTGCCAGGGCAGGAACTCGTTGATGAAGGCACCGACCACCGGGGTACGGCCCAGGCCACCACCGACCAGTACGCGGAAACCCAGTTCGCCGGCTGCGTTGTACACAGGCTCCAGGCCAATATCGTGCACTTCGATGGCCGCGCGGTCGCTGCTCGAGCCGTTGATGGCGATCTTGAACTTGCGCGGCAGGTAGGCGAACTCGGGGTGGAAGGTAGTCCACTGGCGGACGATCTCGCACCAGGGGCGCGGGTCGATCACTTCATCGGCAGCGACACCGGCGAACTGGTCGGTGGTGACGTTGCGCAGGCAGTTGCCACTGGTCTGGATCGCGTGCATCTGCACGGTGGCAAGCTCGGCCAGGATCTCGGGGATGTCTTCCAGGGCTGGCCAGTTGTACTGCACGTTCTGCCGGGTGCTGATGTGGGCGTAGCCCTTGTCGTAGTCGCGCGCGATCTTCGCCAGCATCCGTGTCTGGCGCGAGGTCAGCTGGCCATAGGGCACGGCGACCCGCAACATCGGGGCAAAACGTTGGATATAAAGGCCATTTTGCAGGCGCAGGGGGCGGAACTCTTCTTCGCTCAGTTCACCGGCCAGGTAGCGGCTAGTCTGATCTCGGAACTGCTTGACGCGGTCCTCGATGATCCGCTGATCGTACTCGTCGTATACGTACATAGGGGTCCTGTTCTCAAGCTGCTTGCAGCTAATCGCGCGCACGGCCGCGCACTCCGATGCGGAGCCGAGGAAAGATAGCAGTTTGCGTTTATGCGCAAAAGTGAAGTTTTTGCATATGAAAAGAACCATTTGGACTAAGTGAGACTGACTGGCATTTGTCCAATGTGCCACTACGGGCGGTTATAATTAGCGGTTTGAATAGCGGGAGCGTCAACGCATGCTCAAGGCCTTGTGCCAAAGCCTTTGCCTGAGCCTGCCACTGGTGGCCGGCGCGCAGGCGGCTTCAGTGGTGTTTCTCAATCCGGGCTATTCCAACGAGACCTTCTGGGTCAGTTATTCGCGTTTCATGCAGGCCGCTGCCGACGACCTCGGCCTGCAGTTGCGCATCCAGTACAGCGAACGCCGGCCGGAGCTGGCGCTGACCCAGGCCCGTGAAGTGCTCGAAGGCCGCCAGCGCCCGGACTACCTGGTGCTGGTCAACGAACAGTACATCGCCCCGGAGATCATCCGCCTGTCCCGTGACAGCGGGGTCAAGCTGTTCCTGGTCAACAACGGCCTGACGCCGGACCAGGCCGAGCTGATTGACAACCACCCGGACAAATACCCGCCCTTGCTCGGCACACTGGTGGGCAATGACGAGCAGGCCGGCTACCAGATGCTCAAGGCGCTGATTGCCCTGCGCGCCCAGCCGGGGGTGACCCGGCCGCTGGAGCTGCTGGCGTTTTCCGGGCTCAAGACCACGCCGGCCTCGCAGCTACGCGAGCAGGGCATGCGCCGCGCGCTGGCCGAGCACCCCGAGGTGCGCCTGCGCCAGGTGGTGTACGGCGGTTGGGGCCAGGAGCGGGCCTACGAACAGGCCCGGCAGCTGTTACAGCGCTACCCTAAGGTCGAGCTGGTGTGGTCGGCCAACGACGAAATGGCTTTTGGCGCCATGCAGGCGCTGGAGGAATCCGGGCGCGTGCCGGGCAAGGATGTGTTGCTGAGCGCCGTCAACAGCTCGCCGGCGGCGTTGCAGGCCCGTATCGACGGGCGCCTGAGTGTGCTCATGGGCGGGCACTTTTCCCTCGGCGGCTGGGCCATGGTGTTACTGCACGATGACGCCCTGCACCTGCCGATCACCGAGGATAGGAGACATGAGTATCAGGTGCCGGTGCTGCAGATGATCGGCCCTCAAAGGGCGCGCCGCTGGCTCCAACTGCAGGACGAAGCCGATTACGGCCTGGATTTTCGCCAGTTCAGTGCGCAAAAACAGGCTGCCGGTTACCAGTATCCTTTCCTGGTGCGTTCGGTGGATTACTGACGCGAGTACATATGTAGCGCCTGTACTGGGTGGAGCGCCGCTTAACTGGCTTATCTACTCATACCGGTGACTCTATGAATACGCCTACGCTCCCTGCGGCCACCTCTCGCCACGCGCAGTTCATCCGCGATCGATTACCTGAATGGGTCAAACATTCGACCGCCGATGATTTTGCACGTCTGCGCCGCTTCTTTCTGGGTGCGCAGAACCAGGCCGAGCGCCAGCCAGCCTGGTTCAGCGATGCCCCCCAGGCTCGACAGCAGGCCTTGCTGGCCAGCCAGGCAGCCAGCCGTACCTCCGCGCGAGCCCTTGCGCAGGCCTTGAAGGGTCTGCAAGGCATCACCGAGTTCAGCGAGCCGCGACTACGGGCGCGCCTGCAAGCCACACACCAGGTTGAAATCGATGTCAGCCGTAACAATCTCGTGCAGTTCCAGCCTGGCGCTAACAATCTACTGGACCCTGACATCATCCAGTACACGCTTTTGCAGGCGGCCTTGCAGAATTTTGACAAGGACACCCGGTTCGACAAGCGCAGCGCGTTGGCGCCGGTGGATGCGTTCGCACTGACCGTGGTACCCGGGGCCAGCGAAGATTCGCTTCCTTCGGTCAGCTTCGGCTTCGCCAGCACCCTGAGCGTAACCCCCCAGGCGTTTGCCGCGCTCTGCCATGAGCTCGACCTGGGCGGCCAGTACCAGGCGCACCTCGCCCAAATCTACGAATCACCTACTACCCGAGAGGTGCTAGGCCGTGCATGGATGACTGCCACCGCTGACCGATTGCAGGTCAATAGCCATGTTGCCTTGCTGCGCAACTGGATCAGTGAGACGGCCCACGCTCGCTTGTTGCAGTTGATTGCGCAGGCCCGGGCTGGCCAGCATGTACGATTCAGCCAGTTGCAGATGTTCGGTATCGCCCTCAGCGACGTACTGGTGCTGGGGCCGGACCGCGACAGCAGCCAGCAAGTGGAGCCGGTGTCACTCTATCTGCCGGGTGTGCCAGGCGCCGTACTCAAGGAGTATGGCTCGGTTGCACTGCTCAAGGCCGACCTGCGCGAGCGCTTGCGCGATACAGCCTTCGTCGATGATTTCATCCGCTTTGTGCCGCAGGCCGACCGGCAGACCTTCCGCCACCGTCTTAAGCTCAATCTGCAGACTACCGTTACCGGTGCCGACGGGCTGCGCTGGACGATCAACGATCCGCAGGCCAATTTGCACCTGAGAGAAACCGTGGTCCATGCACCGCTGTTTGCCGCTCTCTACACCCAGCATGTTGCTCGGATCAAAGCCGATGCCAGAGTCCTCGCAGTCCCCAGTGCGGAGGTCGACGAGCAACTTCGTCACAGCCGGATCGCGTATTGGCAAAGCCTGGGCCTGAACTTGCTTAATGTGGCGGCATTCTTTGTCCCGGGGCTGGGAGAGGTGATGGCGGTCGTGCAAGGCGTGCAACTGATTGAGGACGTTTTCGAGGGCGCCCATGACTGGGGGGATGGCGACAAGGCCCAGGCCTTGGCGCATTTACAGTCGGTGGCGCTGAATGTCGCTCTGGCAGCCGGCCTGCTGGTGGGCGCGAAGGTGGTGGCGCCGTCCCCAAAGGTCGTCGACGAGCTGGTCGAGGTGAGCCTGCCGGATGGCCAACAACGGCTTTGGCGGCCTGGCCTGGAAGGATACGAGACACAGGTGCCGATAGCACCTGAATCCCCACCTGATGAGTTCGGACAGCATACCTATGCGGGCAGGCGGTATTGGCGGCGCGATGGCAAGCACTATCAGCAAAGCCATCAGGACCCGCAACGAATCGCCCATGCACGCGAGCCCAATGCTTACCAGCCCCAGGTGCAGCATTACGGGCAAGGCGCCTGGCAGGTTCAAGGCGATAATCCCCTGGCCTGGTCACGCCGTCAGTTGCTCCAGCACCTGGGCGGGGCCGCGCATGGCCTGGACGAACTCGAGCTTGAATACGCGCTAAAGGCGTCGGGAGTGAGCGAGCAAAGCCTGTTGCAAGTTCACGTGCAAGGCACAGAAGCACCAATGGCCCTGAGTGACATCCTTGACCACCTGCAGGACGAACGCAAGGTAGAGGGCGCCATCGTGGCAATAGGCGAAGGTCGCAGCCTGTCCGCAGAGACCAGCTATCACCTGAATTACCTCGAGCAGATCGAAGGCTGGCCGAAAACTCATGTGCTTGAGCGTTTCCAGAGCCCGCAGTTGAGCGGTAACTCGACGGTGTATGGGGTGGTGAACGCGGACAGTGTCTTGCTCAAAGTGTCTGATGACGAAATCCTTGAGGGCAAACTTGCCCAGGCCATCCAGCGTGAAATGCAGCCGACGACGTTCAGGCAGATGATGGGAAGCAGCGTTGAAACGGGTAATGCGCTGCAGGTGTTGCGTGCTCGCATGGTCGAAACGTTGCAGGTCAACAGGACCGAAATCCTCCTCGGCATGCGCGCCGACCGTACGCTCGAGCCGCCGCTGCAGCGCCTGAAAGACCGCTTTCCCTACCTGCCCAATCGCAGCGTCGAGGCGTTGTACCGACAGGCCACCCGCCGTGAAGCCTTGCAGTTGAGTGACCTCGACCAGCCGATTCCCCTGCGCCTGGCCGAGCAGGCACAGGTGCTGAATAGCCAGGCTAGGGTTTCGCAGGCAATCGAGGGCGTGTGCCGCCCGGCATTGCACGGCGATGACAGCGACCGCCTGGCCCTGCGTTTGCTGGAGTTCTTGCCGGGTTGGCCAGACGACTTGCGCCTGGAGCTGCGGGTTGGCTCGACGTCGGGGGTGCAACTGGAAACCGTGGGGCCAGCGACGGCGAGCGAGGTCAAGTACCTGGTGCGCGAGGCTGGGGGGATTCGTGCTTACGATGGCAACGGCCTGAGCCTGAACAATCTGCCGGGTAAAGGCGAGCACAACCTGTTTGCATCCATCCTCAAGGCATTGCCGGACCGGGCACGGCTCAGCATGGCCCTGCAAATACACGACAGCCAAGTGCTGGGCGCACGACTCGCCGAGCTGGCCCTTGCCGACCACCCGCGCGTTGCGCGAATCATCAGCACCCCGGCGGTGCATCCCTGGTTCAGGCCCGGCCTTGGTCTGCGCGGTGGCGGCAGCGCGGTTGGCAGGCTACGAACCGATGTCAACCTTCGCAGTCGCGTCCGCCAGTTGTACCCGCAGATGAATGACGAACGTGCGAGTCACTACCTTTCCCAGCTTCAACGAGAGGTGGGCATCGAACAGTTGCAAGCAAGGGTGGCGCAGCTTGAGCGTGACTACCAGGCCCTGGACCAGAACCTGACCGCTTGGGCCGGTACCCATCGTGATCACCTGGAGGCTGCGCGCCGTATCCGTAGCTGCTGGCAACGCCAGGAGCCGCCGTTATCTTTCGGCCGGGCACCGCGCCAGCGGATGGGCCTGCACCTGAGTCTGTCGGAACTTGAACTGCAAAGCTTGCCGACACTTGGCTGCCAGATGGATTCGGTGTTGCACCTGGAGCTGGACAGCGTGCAACTGGGCAGTTTGCCGCCGGGATTTCTGGCCAGCTTCCCCGAACTGGATACTCTCTCGCTGCCGAACACCAACCTGACCACCGTTCCGGAGGAAATCACCCGCCTGACTGAACTGAGCACCTTGGACCTGTCCAGCAACAGGTTGAACCTGGATGCCCAGGCCTACACCCGGCTGGCAGCGCTGCCCAGGCTGGAGAACCTGTACATGAGTGAATGCGAGCTCGATTCAGTCCGGTTGCTGCATGTGTTGAGTACCAGGCGCCAGTTGCGTAGCGTGAGCCTGAACAGCAACCGGATCGTCCTGGATGCCATAGACGTCGAGGTACTGGCAGGTTTTACCCGGCTGCGAGAGTTGTTCCTGAGCGATAACCCTTTGACCCGGGCGCCTGATGTATCGGGCATGTCGCGCCTGCGCATCCTGGGCCTGATCGGTACCGAAATCAGCGCGTGGCCACGTGGGCTGGAGCACTTGAACCACTTGGAAAACGTCTACCTGCAACGTAATCGGATTACTACCCTGCCAGAGCTCTGGCTGGCGGCAACCAATCGCACACGCGCTGCTGCGATTGGCCTGGAGGGAAACCCCTTGGACATGCCCAGTAGTGACAGGCTTCTGGAGTTCATTGATGAACAACAGTTGCAGACAGATGGCCAGGCGGGCGACCTCGAAGGCGGCGTAGTGGATTTCGGTATTGAGCGTATGGATCTGATACAGGCTATTGCCACTGGAGGTTGGGGGCCTGTAGTGGGTATTCCGGCTGAGGCCGACTTTCTGCTATCGGGTGTCAGTGATGTGCGCCGTGCGCAGTGGCAGCAACTGAAGGCTGAACAGAGGTCAGGGCCGCTGTTTGTGATCATCGAACGCTTGGGCTCAACTGCTGATGCCCAGCAGGTACCGCAGGTTCTCAGGAACCGGGCCTGGACACTGCTTGACGCAGCAAGCGAAAGCCAGGCGTTGCGCCAACGCCTGTTCGAGGTCGCCGAGCAGCCACGCTGCCGGGATGCGGTGATCGCCCAGTTTGCCTTGCTGGAGGAGGAGGTCTTGCTGTTCAGGGCTGAGGCCAGGGTCGCGAACGGTCAGGCCGAAGGCGCTGAGTTGCTGGGGCTGGCCCGGGGGTTGTTTCAACGCGGGGTACTTGCCGAATATGCTTCACGCTTGCCTGGCGGCGAGCAGATTGAGGGTTACCTGGCGTTGTGCATCCGGTTCGAGTCCGAGTTCAACTTGCCGCCGGTGGCCCGCACCATGTTATACGCCGATGTCTGCGGTCTTACCGAAGCACATTACCGTGCCGCCAGGACACTGTTGCAGAGTGAGTTCGACGGGCCATTGATGGTGCAATCGATCAGTGATCGGACGTTTTGGCAGTCGTACCTGCGCAATCGGCATCCTGCGCGTTTCAGCACCCTGAGTGACCGTTTCGCTGAACGCCAGGAAGCTCTGGACGTTGATGCACCGGATTACGGCCAACAGGCCAACAACTTGCGCGACACCTATGAAGCGGCCGAGCAGGACCTGTTGGTACAACTGACCCGTGAGCAAATGGGGCTTGCAACCGACGAACAGTGAAAACCCCTGCTTGAGCAATGGCCATTGCTGAACTTAACTGCTACGGGTGACATGCATTCCCATAACCCCAACAAGAGGCAATGCAATGGGAAATTCGACCAAAGCGGGTAAGCCTGACAGCAGTGTCGATGCCTGGGCGATACTCTGTCTGATCATCCTCGTGGTAGTGACCGCCGTGTATTGGGTCAGCCACCAGTGACATCACCCGATGGGTAACAGTGAACCGCCCGCAGAATGGACATCTGCGGGCGGACTGCTTTTCAGCGGGCGGTCAGGTGCATGGCCAGTTGCACC
The DNA here is from genome assembly GCF_050435905.1 of Pseudomonas sp. 2835. Lineage (NCBI taxonomy): Bacteria > Pseudomonadati > Pseudomonadota > Gammaproteobacteria > Pseudomonadales > Pseudomonadaceae > Pseudomonas > Pseudomonas sp. 2835. The sequence goes on from NZ_JBNDLE010000001.1 coordinate 74,745, forward strand.
AGCCCGATCAATACCAGAATGAACAGCAAGGTGAACACGGTGCCCAGCGCGATAAAGTGGCTGGCCTTGCCGTGGTTGAAGTCGCGGGCGCGGTTCTTGCCGCTCTGCACCCCGAAGGCCGCTGCCAGGATGCTTTGCAGCATCTGCCAGAAGGTCGGGGGTTTGCCTTGGGCGGGTTCGTCCATGAGGGGCTCCTTGTAAAAGGCATCCCCCTCAGTGTAGACGGTAGCTGCAAGCTATGAGCTACAAGCTACAAGAAGCTGGTGCGCCTTCTTGCAGCTTGTAGCTTGTAGCTTGAAGCTTCAGTTGTCATAACCAAGGTTAGGCGCCAGCCAGCGCTCGCTCACGCTCAGGTCCTGGCCTTTGCGCGCGGTGTAGCTCTGCACCTGGTCCTTGTCGACCTTGCCCACGGCGAAGTACTGCGCTTGCGGGTGGGCGAAGTACCAGCCGCTGACCGCCGCCGCCGGGAACATGGCGAAGTGTTCGGTAAGGAACACGCCGCTGGGGCCGGTTTCGCCGATGGCAGTGCCGTCGAGCAGGCGGAACAGGGTTTCCTTCTCGGTGTGGTCGGGGCAGGCCGGGTAGCCCGGGGCAGGGCGGATACCCGAGTACTGCTCCTTGATCAGCGCTTCGTTGCTCAGGTGCTCGTCCTTGGCGTAACCCCAGTAGTCTTTACGCACCTGCTCGTGCAGCCATTCGGCGCAGGCCTCGGCCAGGCGGTCGGCGAGGGCCTTGACCATGATCGAGTTGTAGTCGTCGCCCTTGTCCTGGTAAGCCTTGGCCACTTCCTCGGCGCCGATGCCGGCGGTGGTGATGAAGCCGCCGACGTAATCGGTGATACCGGTTTCCTTGGGCGCGACGAAGTCGGCCAGGGAGAAGTTCGGCTTGTTGTCCGGCTTGATGGTCTGCTGGCGCAGGTGGTGCAGGTGCGCCAGTGGCTGGCCATCGGCGCCATAGACTTCGATGTCGTCATGGTTGACCTGGTTGGCCGGCCAGAAGCCGAACACCGCGCGGGCGCTGATCAGCTTTTCGTCGATCAGCTTGGCGAGCATTTCCTGGGCATCCTTGAACAGCGCGGTTGCGGCTTCGCCGACCACTTCGTCGGTGAGGATGCGCGGGTACTTGCCGGCCAGGTCCCAGGAGATGAAGAACGGCGTCCAGTCGATGTACTCGGCCAGCACCTTGAGGTCGATGTTTTCCAGCACCTTGACGCCGGTGAAGCTCGGCACCACCGGCTGGTAACCGGCCCAGTCGTACTTGGGCTTGGCGGCAATCGACTGCTCGTAGCTCAGGCGCTCAGTGCGGGCGCTGCGGTTGGCGGTGCGCTCGCGCACCTCGATGTAGTCCAGGCGGGTCTTCTCGACGAAGCCTGGCTTGAGTTCCTTGGACAGCAACTGGGTGGCGACGCCCACCGCGCGCGAGGCGTCGGTGACGTAGATCACCGCGTCGTTGCTGTACTTGGGCTCGATCTTCACCGCCGTGTGGGCCTTGGAGGTGGTGGCGCCGCCGATCATCAGCGGCAGGTGGAAGTCCTGGCGCTGCATTTCGCGGGCAACATGGACCATCTCGTCCAGCGACGGGGTGATCAAGCCGGACAAGCCGATGATGTCGCACTTCTGCTCGCGGGCGGTCTGCAGAATTTTCTCGGCCGGGACCATGACGCCGAGGTCGACGATGTCATAGCCGTTGCAACCGAGCACCACGCCGACGATGTTCTTGCCGATGTCGTGCACGTCGCCCTTGACCGTGGCCATGAGGATCTTGCCCTTGGCTTCGGGCTTGTCGCCTTTTTCCAGTTCAATGAAGGGAATCAGGTGCGCTACCGCCTGCTTCATCACCCGCGCCGACTTGACCACCTGGGGCAGGAACATCTTGCCGGCGCCAAACAGGTCGCCGACCACGTTCATGCCGCTCATCAGCGGGCCTTCAATCACCTCGATAGGGCGCGCGCACTGCTGGCGGCACTCTTCGGTGTCTTCCACGATAAAGGCGGTGATGCCCTTGACCAGCGCATGTTCCAGGCGCTTGCCAACTGGCAGCGAGCGCCATTCCTCGTTCTCGACTTCCTTGACCGCGCCACCGCCCTTGTAATCGTCGGCAATCGCCAGCAGGGCGTCGGTGCCTTCCGGGGTGCGATTGAGCACCACGTCCTCGACCCGTTCGCGCAGCGCCGGCGGGATCTCGTCGTAGATCTCCAGCTGGCCGGCGTTGACGATACCCATGGTCAGGCCATTCTGGATCGCGTGGTAGAGGAACACCGAGTGGATCGCCTCGCGCACCGGGTTGTTGCCACGGAACGAGAACGACACGTTGGAAACACCACCCGAGCTCAGGGCGTAGGGCAGGTGATCGCGGATGTAGGCGCAGGCTTCGATGAAGTCGACGGCGTAGTTGTTGTGCTCCTCGATGCCGGTGGCGACGGCGAAGATGTTCGGGTCGAAGATGATGTCTTCGGGCGGAAAGCCCACTTCGTTGACCAGGATGTCATAGCTGCGCTGGCAGATCTCGCGCTTGCGCGCGGCGGTGTCGGCCTGGCCGACCTCGTCGAAGGCCATCACCACCACGGCGGCGCCGTAGCGCTTGCACAGCTTGGCGTGATGCTTGAAGGCCTCGACGCCTTCCTTCATCGAGATCGAGTTGACGATGCCCTTGCCCTGGATGCATTTGAGGCCCGCTTCGATCACTTCCCATTTGGAGGAGTCGATCATGATCGGTACGCGGGAGATGTCCGGCTCACCGGCGATCAGGTTGAGGAACTTGACCATGGCCGCCTGGGAATCGAGCATCCCTTCGTCCATGTTGATGTCGATCACCTGGGCGCCGGCCTCGACCTGCTGCAGGGCGACCTCCAGTGCTTCGGTGTAGTTCTCTTCGCGGATCAAGCGGGCGAACTTGGCGGAACCGGTGATGTTGGTGCGCTCACCGACGTTGACGAACAACGAGTTGCGGTCGATGGTGAACGGCTCAAGGCCCGACAGCCGGCAGGCCTTGGGGATGTCCGGAATGGCCCGTGGCGGGTATTTGCTTACCGCTTCGGCAATCGCCTGGATATGCCCCGGGGTGGTGCCGCAGCAACCGCCAATGATGTTCAAGAAGCCGCTGGCGGCGAATTCTTCGACCACCACGGCCATTTCGGCCGGGGTTTCGTCGTATTCACCGAAGGCGTTCGGCAGGCCGGCGTTAGGGTGCGCCGAGACATGGGTGCCGGCTTTGCTCGACAGCTCTTCGAGGTAGGGGCGCAGGTCCTTGGCGCCGAGGGCGCAGTTCAGGCCCACCGAGATCGGCTTGGCATGGCGCACCGAGTTCCAGAACGCTTCGGTGGTCTGCCCCGACAGGGTGCGGCCGGAGGCGTCGGTGATGGTCCCGGAGATCATGATCGGCAATTCGACGCCGTCTTCCTCGAACACCTGCTGCACGGCGAAGATCGCCGCCTTGGCGTTGAGGGTGTCGAAGATGGTCTCGATCAGGATCAGGTCGGCGCCGCCTGCGATCAGGCCACGGGTCGCCTCCAGGTAGTTTTCTACCAGCAGGTCGAAGGTGACGTTGCGATAGCCCGGATCGTTGACGTCGGGGGAAATCGAGCAGGTGCGGCTGGTCGGGCCGAGCACGCCGGCAACGAAGCGCGGCTTGCCCGGGGTTTCGAGGGTCTTGGCGTCGGCGACCTGGCGGGCGATGCGTGCGCCTTCAAGGTTAAGCTCATAGGCCAGCGACTCCATGCCGTAGTCGGCCTGGGAAATCTGCGTGGCGTTGAAAGTGTTGGTTTCGAGAATGTCGGCGCCGGCGTCCAGGTAGGCCTTCTCGATGGCGGCGATGACGTCGGGGCGCGACAGCAGCAACAGGTCGTTGTTGCCTTTGACATCGCTTGGCCAATCGGCGAAGCGCGTGCCACGATAGTCGTGTTCCTCGAGGCGGTAGCTTTGGATCATAGTACCCATGCCGCCATCGAGAATCAGGATGCGCTCTTTGAGTGCTTGCTGAAGTGCTTGGAAACGAGCGCTGCGGTCAGACATAGGACTACCTGGTCGGGCAAAAACAAAAGTTGCGGAATAATAACAAAGCTGCGCGGTTTTTAGACGTGTTGAAGATTTACATGAATTTCATTCATGTTGGCACGCCGCCAGCACCGGTAGAATCGTGAAGCTATCAATACCCAGGACATTCGGCACATGGTGCATCGCTTACTTGCCGGCGCTTTCGCTCTGTTCATCAGCAGCGTAGCGTTGGGGCAAGCCCCTCAATCAAGCTCGGCTATTTCGTATACCCGGGACATCCAACCGATCTTCACCGAGAAATGCGTGGCCTGCCACGCCTGCAACGACGCTGCCTGCCAGCTCAACCTGGGCAGTGCCGAGGGCGCCTCGCGGGGTGCCTCCAAGGTGCCGGTGTACCAGGGCGAACGCAGCACGGCGGTCGCGCCGACGCGCTTGTTCTACGACGCCACCAGCACTGAAGGCTGGCAGCGCAAGGGCTTCTACTCGGTGCTCGACAACCAGGGCAGCCAGGCTGCGCTGATGGCGCGGATGCTCGAGCTGGGCCACAAGACCCCGCTGACGCCCAACGCCAAGTTGCCCGAGGAGATCGTCCTGGGCCTGAACCGCAACAACATGTGCCCGTTGCCCGGCGAGTTCGACGTTTATGCAGGCGCGCACCCCAAAGAGGGCATGCCGCTGGCGGTCACCGGTCTCACCGATGCCCAGTACCAGACCCTGCAGCGCTGGCTGGCGGCCGGTGCGCCGGTGGAGCACGAGCCGATCCAGCCAAGCGCCAGGGAGGCCGCGCAAATTGCCGACTGGGAAGCACTGCTCAACCGTCCGGGCTCGACCGAAGCGCTGGTTGGCCGCTGGCTGTACGAGCACCTGTTCCTCGCCCACATTCACTTTGTCGGCGGCGAGCAGGGGCACTTCTTCCAGTGGGTGCGTTCGCGCACCCCAAGCGGCCAGCCGATCGACCTGATCGCCACGCGCCGGCCCAACGACCCGCCGGGCACCGACTTCTATTACCGGCTGATGCCGGTGCAGGGCGTGATCGTGCATAAAACCCACATCACCTACCCCATGGGCCCGCAGAAGCTCAAGCGCGTCAAGCAGCTGTTCTACAGCGGCGACTGGCACGCCAGTGCGCTGCCCGGCTACGGCCCGCGCCACCGCGCCAACCCGTTCGAAACCTTCGAAGCGATCCCGGCGGTGGCCCGTTACCAGTTCATGCTGGATAACGCCGAGTACTTCGTGCGCACCTTCATTCGTGGCCCGGTGTGCCGTGGCCAGATTGCCACCGACGTGATCCGCGACAACTTCTGGACGCTGTTCCAGGAGCCGGCCCACGACCGCTATCTGACCGATGCCGAGTACCGCGGCCAGGCTACGCCGCTACTGGCGATGCCCGGGCAGATCGACGACGTCGGCAGCATCCTGACCCTCTGGCATGCCTACCGCGACAAGCGCAACGAGTACGAAAAGCTGCGCCGCGAAGCCTACGCCGAAGTGCCGCCGCCGAGCTGGTCGAGCCTCTGGGCCGGCAACGACAACGCGCTGCTGACCATCTTCCGGCACTTCGATAGCGCCTCGGTGAGCAAGGGCCTGATCGGTGATGTGCCGAAAACCATCTGGCTGTTCGACTACCCGCTGTTCGAGCGCACCTACTACCAGCTGGCGGTCAACTTCGACGTTTACGGCAACGTCTCGCACCAGGCGCAGACGCGGCTGTACTTCGACCTGATTCGCAATGGCGCCGAGGTCAACTTCCTGCGCCTGATGCCGGCCGATGCCCGCGGTACGATCCTCAGCGACTGGTACCAGAACAGCGGCAAGGTGAAGATGTGGATGGACTACGAGGACATCGACACCAACACCCCGAGCGCGCTGAAACTCGACAAGCGCGACCCCAAGCGTGACTTCGGCCTCAAGCTGATCCAGCGCACCGGCAGCCTCAACGCCGCCCCCGACCCGATCAACCGCTGCCAGGGCGCCTATTGCTCGCGGCCGCAAATGAGCGAGGAGTTCCGGGATGTCGAGCAGTCGCTGAGCCGCCTGGTATCGCGCCCGGCGGCGGGCCTTAAGGTCATCAACCAGTTGCCCGAAGCAACCATGCTGCGCATCGAAGGGCAGGGCGGCCAGCGCCAGGTCTACAGCCTGCTGCGCAACCGCGCGCACAGCAACGTCGCCTTCATGCTCGGCGAAGCCTACCGTTACCAGCCGGGCCTGGACACCCTGACCCTGGTGCCGGGCGTGCTCAGCAGCTACCCGAACTTCATGTTCAACGTCCCGGCCAGCGATGTGCCGGAGTTCGTCGAAGACCTTGAAGCGGCGCGCGATGACACCGCCAGGTTCGAGCGCATCGTCATGCGCTGGGGTGTGCGCCGCAGCCACCCGCAGTTCTGGCAGTACTTTCACGATCTCAACAGCTACATCAAGGAGACCGACGCGGTGGAGTCGGGCGTGCTCGATATGAACCGCTACGAGAACCTGTAACGATGACCGCCGGGAAGGTCGCCTGACCTTTCCCGGCAACCTGTGGTCCGAGCTCTCATGCGGCCCCGGTTCCGGCCGGGGCTTGAGTGGGACTTAAGACGCAGGTAACCGGATGCTGTATTCGCTTCAGGCTTTAAGGGCGCTTGCCGCCTGGGTGGTGGTTTGCCATCACTTCATGCAGATTTTCTTCGACTTCCATGCCAGTGGCCCGATTGGACAGTTCTTGACTGACCGCGGGGCCGTGGGCGTGGATGTGTTCTTCGTGATCAGCGGTCTGGTGATCTACCTGTCGACCCGCGACAAGGCCATGCCGGCCCGGCGCTTTCTGCTCAACCGGGCGCTGCGCATCGTGCCGGCCTACTGGTTCTACACCGCGCTGATGGCCTTGCTGCTGGTCGCCGCCAGCCAGTGGATGCCGCACCAGGCCATCGACCTTGAGCATTTTCTGTTGTCGTTGCTGTTCATTCCGGCCGAGAACCCCGGCGGTTACGGCCAGTACCCGACCCTCAATGTCGGCTGGACCCTGAACTACGAGATGTTCTTCTACCTGTTGTTCTCGCTGGTGTTCGTGGTCCGCCAGCAACACCGGCTGTTGCTGGTGGCGGTGGCCTTGCTGCTGGTCAGCGAGGTGCTGACCCGCGCCGGGCTGCTCAATCACTTCTACCGCAACAATATCGTCTATGAATTTTTGCTCGGTATCGGCATCGGCGTGCTCTACCGCCGTGGCTGGATCGCCCAGGGCCTGTGGCTGCCGCTGGCGATCCTGGCGGCGGCGGGTCTGGCAATCTATCACCTGGATGCCTCGATGCGCCTGTTGCACTGGGGTGTGCCGAGCGCGCTGATCGTCTTCGCCTGCATTGCCCTGGAGCCGTACTTCAAGGGTAACCGCCTGCTCAAGGCGCTCGGCGATTGCTCGTACTCGGTGTACCTGATCCACGTGCTGGTGCTGTATGCCGGCTGGTTTGCCAGCGAGCGCCTGAACCTCAGCCCCTATGCCGTGTTCGCCCTGTGTGTACCGTTGATCGCCGGGTTGTCGTGGGCCAGTTACCTGCTGCTGGAAAAGCGTTTGTACCGGCGCATGAGCGACTGGTTCGAGGCGCGGCGCGGCACGCCGGTGGCGGTAACCCTTTCCTGACAGAATTACTAGGACTTTGTTCGGCGGCCAGGTTGGCGTAAACTGCCGACAAGTCTGTGAGGAACTTCCATGAGCGCCATAACTATTACCGACGCCGCGCATGATTACCTGGCCGATCTGCTGGAAAAGCAGAACACCCCAGGTATTGGCATTCGCATTTTCATTACCCAACCGGGCACCACCTACGCTGAAACCTGCATTGCCTACTGCAAGCCGGGCGAAGAGAAGCCGGAGGACGAGGCGGTGGGCCTGAAGACCTTTACCGCCTACCTTGACGCGGTCAGCATTCCGTTTCTTGAGGACGCCGTGGTTGACTACGCCACCGACCGCATGGGCGGCCAGCTGACCATCAAGGCACCGAACGCCAAGGTGCCGATGGTCAACGAAGACAGCCCGGTCAACGAGCGCATCAACTACTACCTGCAAACCGAGATCAACCCGGGGCTGGCCAGCCACGGCGGGCAGGTCAGCCTGATCGAAGTGGTCGAGGACGGCATTGCCGTGCTGCAGTTCGGTGGCGGTTGCCAGGGCTGCGGCCAGGCCGACGTGACCTTGAAGGAAGGCATCGAGCGGACCTTGCTCGAGCGTATTCCCGAGCTCAAGGGTGTGCGTGATGTGACTGACCACAGTCAGAAAGAAAACGCTTACTACTAATGTAGCTATCGCGGGGCAAGCCCGCTCCCACAGGGGTAGTCCACCCTGTGGGAGCGGGCTTGCCCCGCGATGGTTTTCAAGCCTCAAAAGTCATAACTGACACTCGCATAGTAAAACGCCCCCTGCGCCCCCTCCGGCGAGGTAATCGAATACTTCGGCACCCCATACAACTGCGGCCCTTCGAGCTTGTCCGGATGGCTGTCGAACAGGTTAATCGCGCCCACCGATAATTTCAGCCCCTGGTCAAAGCTGTAGCTCAGGTCCAGGTCGGTGATCCACTGCGCGCTGAAGGTCTGGTCCAGGTTCGGGTTGCTGCTGTTCAAGCTCTGCCACTCGCCATAGCGGCGCTGGGTCAGGGTCACGCCCCAGTTCTCATACAGCCAGTTGGCGCTCAAGGTCAGTTTATCTTCCGGCGTGCCGTGCTCGATCAGGCCCTGGGTGGTGCGGCCGACGATCTGCTCGCCGCTGATGCCGCCGACATCACGCAACTCGGTGATCCGCGTGCGGGTCTTGGCAAAGCCTGCGTTGAGGTTGAGCCGGCCAAACTGCTGCAAGTCCCACTGGTATTGCCCGGCCAGTTCGACGCCGTCGGTGCGGGTTTCGGCGATGTTGGTGTAGAACGCCGCGCTCTGGATATTGGCGTAGGGCGTGCCGGCAAAGATCGGCCCGACCACGTTGCCCGGTAGCTGGTCGGAGAGGGTGATACGGTTGTCGATATCGATGCGGTAGGCATCGAGGGTCACCGAGGCGTTGGCCAGCGGGCGCCAGACCAGGCCCAGCGACAGGTTGGTGGACTCCTCCGGTTTCAGCGCCCGGCCGCCGAGCAAGGCCGCCTCCGGGCTGTCGGCGCGCAGGGTGCGCTGCTGCACTTCGACCCAATTGCCGCTGCCCGAAGGCTGCTCGACTACCTGCACACTGAACGACGACAGCCCGCTCTGCACCAGCGACGGCGCGCGGTAGCCGGAGCTGATGCTGCTGCGCGCGGCAATCTGCGGGGTGAAGTCGTAGCGCAGCGAGAGCTTGCCGTTGGTGGTGTCGCCAAAGTCCGAATAGTGCTCTGAGCGCACCGCGACTCCGGCCTGGAACTTGTCGGTGATCTGCCCTTCGACATCGACATAGGCACCGAACACCTTGCGCTCAAGCGATGCGGCATCGACCTGGGTGATGCCGGCGTAGTAACCGGGAATGCGCCGGCCAGTGAGCGGATCGAGGGTGTTGAACAGCGGCCCGTTCTGCCAGCCGGCCGCTTCGCCGGCACTCAGGCGGTAGTTCTCCTTGCGCCAGGCCAGGCCCGCCGACAGGGTCAGCGGCCTGGCCAGCAGGTCGGTAGGGAAGTCGCGGACCCAGTCCAGGGTCAGGTTGGTCTGCTCGTTCTCGCGCTCGCCGGTGTAGATTTTCGCCGGGCTGGCGTTGCCCCAACTGGGGTTGATGGCATTGCGGTCGGTGGACTTGAGCGAGTCGTTGCCGTAGTTGGCGGCGAGGTCGAACTTGCCCAGGTGTTCGTCTTCGTACCGCAGGCCACCCGTCACGGCGTAGTCTTCGAGGTTGTAGCGGGTGATCGGCAGGCGCCCGTCCGGGTAGCGCTGCAGGGCCACGCTGGCGTAGTTGTTGCGCAGGGTTGTCGGCGGGTCGAAGAAGCCTTCGGCGTCGGTGTTCTTGTGCGCGTAGGTGGCAAAGCCGTAGGCGGTCAGGCCGTCGCCGACGCCAATCTCGCTGTTGGCCACCAGGTTGTACTGGTCCGAGACATTGCCCGAGCCCCAGTGCCAGGTGCGGTAGCGGTTGTTCTGTTCGCGCTCGGTATTGATGTTGGTGGAGCCTGGGTAAAAGATCCGATTGTCCGCGCGGGTGTCGCTGGCCGGGTCCTGGCTGCCTGCATCGAAACTCAGGTTGAGAAAGCCATCGTTGGGCAGCGCCAGGCCCTTCCAGCCGCTGAGCTTGCGCTGCAGGCCGTCGCCCTTGGCGTAGCCGCCGAAGCGATAGCCGAGGTTGCCACCGGCGTCGTTCTCTTTGAGCACGATGTTGATTACCCCGGCGATGGCGTCCGAGCCGTACTGGGCGGCAGCACCGTCCCGCAGGATCTCCACCCGCGAAATGGCACTCAGCGGGATCAGGCTCAAGTCCACCGCCGCCGCGCCGCGGCCGTTGGCCAGGCCCTGGCGGGTGACGTTGGCGCTGCTGTGGCGGCGCTTGCCATTGACCAGCACCAGCACCTGGTCAGAGGCCAGGCCGCGCAACGAGGCGCCCTGGGCGATGGAGCCGGCAAAGGCGCCCTGCGGCGACTGCGGGAAACTGAACGACGGCGACAACGCGGTGAGCGCCCCGGACAAATCCTGGGCGCCGGTTTCCTGCAACTGCTCGGCGCTGAGCACATCCACCGGGGCCGCGCTCTGCAGGGCGGTGAGATCACTGCGGCGGGTGCCGACCACCACCACGGTGTCGAGCTTGCTGTCGCTGGCGCCCGGCGCCTGGGCGTAAACGCCGGGCGCGCCGAAGCCGCCGATGACCAGCGCGATGGCGCCAGCCAAGGGGGTAGGTCGGAACATGGGAACAGACTCCTGTAAGGCAAAAAGGATGCAGCGATCAGAACCGGCTGGTGACACTCAGGCCCACGGTGCGCGGGTCGCCATAGGTGATCACGTACTGGCCGGCGGTGCCGTTGGGGCGGCCATGGACCTGGTAGCGGCGGTCGGTGAGGTTATTGACGAAACCGGTGACGCTGAGCTTTTCATCCGGGCTGAACCAGGTCAGGCGGGTGTTGGCCAGGGTGTAGTGCGGCTGGTTGAGCGGCTGGTCGGCGCTGCTCTGGCGGTCGGCCAGAAAGTACTCGCGGTCGCGGAAACTGACATCGGCACCGGCCACCAGCTTGCCGCCGACCTCCAGCGGGATGGTGTAGTCGCCGCCCAGCGACACCACGTAGCGCGGTGAACGCACAAAGCTGTTGCCGCTGTAGTCGGCGGTCACCGCGCCGGTGGTGGGGTTGGTGTTCTTGAAGTCGGTGTATTCGGTGTCGAGGAACGACAGCGCCGCGCGCAGGTGCAGGTAGTCGGTCGGCTGGCCTTCGAGCTCCAGCTCGGCGCCTTTGACCTTGCCCTTGGCGCCGTTGGTCAACGCCGTGGTGAGGATGCCGTTGTTGACCGTCAGCAGGTTGACCTGGATGTCCTGGTAGTCGTAGTAGAACAGGTTGGCGTTGACCGTCAGGCGATGGTCGAGCCATTCGGATTTCAGGCCCAGCTCGTAGGCATCCAGCTCTTCCGGATCGACCGTGGTCAACTGCGCAAGGCTGGTCGACAGCCCGGTGTTGAAGCCGCCGGAACGAAAACCATGGGCATAGCGGAAGAACACCCGCAGGTTGTCGTTGATGCGGTACTCGGGGGTCAGGTCGTAGGTCCAGGCATCCCAGCGCTTGGCCTCTTCCTGGGAGCCGTTGCTGCCGCTGGCGGTCAGCGGGATCAGCGGGCCGTTGGCAGTGGCGCGGGTTAGTTGCACCAGGTCCAGGTCGATATCCTTTTTCTCGGTGGTCCAGCGCAGGCCGCCGGTCACCGTCAGGTTGTCGGTCAAGTCGTAAGCGAGATTTCCGAACAGCGCGTAGCTGTCGGTTTTGTGGGTGTAGCTCAGGTCGCGAAAGTCCACGGTGCCGCCGGTCTGGTTGGAGCCAGTGCCATTGGGCGTAGGCCCCGGGGTGACGGTGCGCAGGGCGCTGCTGTCGAGGGTTTCGTGGAAGTAGTGGGCGCCGAGCATCCAGCGCAGGGTTTCCTGTTGCGGCGAGGCCAGGCGAAATTCCTGGGAATACTGGTCGTAGCGGTTGTCGCTGTCGGCGGCGCCGTTGACTTCATAGGGGGTGTAGTCGGCGTCGCTGAGTTGCTGGTTGCGGATATAGTCGTAGGCGGTGATCGAGGTCAGCTTGTAGTCGCCGATGTCCCAGTTCAGGGTCAGCGAGGTGCCGTTGTGGTCGAGCTTGGCATCTTCATCGACGTTGAGCTCGATGCGCCGGCCTTCCGGGCGCTGGTAGCCGACGTTGTAGTAGCGCCCCAGCGGCAGCGAACCGCTGCTGCCATCGCCCTTGAACTGGCGCCCGTGGATTTTCCACAGCGCTTCCAGGTCAGGGTTGAGCCTGGCCAGGAACTGCACGCGCACGGCCTTCTTGTTGACGTCGCCGTAGGTCTGGTCGTTGGTCAGGTTATGGGTGAAGCCATCGCGCTCTTCGGAGTACAGCGACACCCTTGCTGCCAGGCGCTCATCGACCAGGACGCCGCCGATGGCGCCACTCAAGATGCGCTCGTTCTTGCTGCCAAAGCCGAGGGTGCCAAAGCCGTCGGTATCGAAGCCCGGCTTCTTGGAGATGATGTTCACCGCGCCTGCGGTGGTGTTCTTGCCGTACAGGGTGCCTTGCGGGCCGCGCAGGATCTCGATGCGCTCAAGGTCGAACAGCGGGCCGCCGCCGGCCACCGGCGCATTGAGGTAGACGTCGTCGGCGTAGATACCCACCGGGTAGACGGTGGCGGCGCCGGTGTCGCCGGTGCCCAGGCCGCGAATGTACCAGCGCGGGCGGCCATCGCCGTCGGGGTTCTTCGCCGAGGCGTTGGGGATGAAGGTGGTGATATCGCCCATGGCGCGCACACCGTCGGCAGTGATGCTGCTGCCTTGTACCGCGGTGACCGCCACCGGCACTTCCTGCAGGGTCTCTTCGCGGTGCTGGGCAGTGACGGTAACGGTCTTCAGGGCCGGTGTAGTGCTGGTGTTGTCTTCGGCCCTGAGCAGTTCCGACTGGCTGGCCAGCAGGATGCTCAGGCCGATGCCTTTGGCGATTGGGTTAAGTGTGTGCATGCTGCTGGTCTCCCCGGATGTGCAGTTGCAGGGGATAGAGCAGGGTTTGTGCCATGTTTGTATCGTGTTGTATTTAAAGGGTTTTGTTGGGTTTTTTAGCGGTGACTGCTAGTTATTCAGCAGGGGGCTGTGGAATGCCTGCTGCTCCAGCAGCAATCACCAACCCTGTGGGAGCTGGCTTGCCAGCGATGGGCTGCAAAGCAGCCCCAAAAACCCTCAGGTCGCCACCCGCGATGTCGAGCCGATCACCGCCTCCAGCACCCTGAAATCAATCCAGTCACGCACATCGAAGCGTCGCGGTATAAAGTCCCAGCGATGCAAAAAGTCAGTGAAGTCCTGCAACGCCTCGATCGAGCGCCCATCGAGCGTGGTGCGCAAGCGCCGATGGGCATCCTCGCCATAGGCCGCCGCCACCCAGTACTCGCTGGTGTTCAACTCACGGGCCAGGTAGCGCCGGGTTTCATCGGCATTGGCCCAGGCCCATTGCTCGGTACGCAGCAGCACATCAACGATGCGCTTGCAGGCACCGAAGTGCTGCTCCAGCAGGTTGATATCCACGGTCAGGGTGCGCGGCGTGCCGTTGTTCGAACGAATCAGCGGGTCAGGGTGGGAGCCGGTGTCGATCACCACCCGCAAGCCGAACTCGTGGGCCAATTGCAGGGCCGTGGCGCCTTTCAAAAAGATCGCGTCGATATCGCCGCGCAGCAGGCCGATCAGCTCGTTGTTACGGCGGCTGACCCGGTTAACGCCGAGGGTCACCGCCGCGCCATGCACATGGGTGACCTGCTCATCGCTGTGGGTGCCGCCGTAGGGGTAGTCGACCAGCTCGACATCGGCGACGTTCAGGCCTTCGAGCTTCAGCGCGTTCTCCAGCCCGCGCAGGGCCTGGGCGCGGGTGAAGTCGATCTGCACGTTGGCCCATTTCGGCAGGCCGAAGCGGCGGTTCTTCAGGTCGCGCACAGTGCGCACGCCACTGTCTTCAGTGGTCAGGATCAACTGCACCTCATCGGCCCAGCTCAGGCCGAGCACGCGGGTCTGCACGCCGCTGGCGTAGGCCCAGATGGCCGGAATGTTGCCGCCGTGGCGCACCGAGTTGCGCAGGTGATGGTCGTAATGGGCTTCGCGCACTTCGCGCTCGCTGGATTCACGCAGCGACTGGATCGAGGTGCCCAGCGGCTGGAAGGCTTCGGCCAGGCGCCCGCTTTGCACGGCGATGCCAAGGCCGGTAGGCACCGGGCTGTGGGTGTACCAGAGGGTATCGAGGGGTGTGCTCATTGTCGGTTCTAGTCCTTGTCAGGTGGCCGGTTAGCCGGCCAGTGCGGTATGCAGCCCGTCCATGGGGCGGCGGTCGATCCATTGGCGTACATCGAACGCCGTGCGGATAAAGCGCCAGCGCTGCAGGAAGGTCACAAAGTCCTGCAGGGCGGCGATGGCCTGTTCGTCGAGGGCGGTGCGCAAGCGCAAGTGCGCGTTCTCGCCGTAGGCGCGGCTGACCCAGTACTCGCTGCTGTTGGTTTCCAGGGCCAGGTAGCGGCGGGTCTGCTCTGGGTGCTGATGGGCCCAGGCTTCGGCGCGCAGGACGCTGTCGAGCACCTGGGTGGCTACCGGCAGGTGCTGGTCGAGCAGCGCCTGGTCGACCGTCAGGGTGCGCGGCGTACCGTTGTTGCTGCGCATCAGCGGGTCGGGGTGGGCGCCGATGTCCAGTAATGTGCGCAGACCGAAATCATGGGCCTGCTGCACAGCGCTGGCGCCCTTGAGAAAGATCGCATCGACCTCACCGCGCAGCAGGCCGATCAGCTCCAGGTTGCGCGCCTCTTCGCTGCTGGCCACGCTGCTACCGGCAACAACGCGCACCGGGCTGTCACTGAAACCGTTGTCGTAGCGGTAGTTGACCAGCTGCAAGTCGCCAACCTGCAAGCCCTCGAGCTTCAGCGCGTTCTCCAGCCCGCGCAGGGCCTGGGCGCGGGTGAAGTCGATCTGCGCACGGGCGCGGTCGGGCAGGCCGAAACGCTTGCCGGCCAGTTGCCTGATGCTGTGAATGCCACTGTCGGCGCGGGTCAGGATCAACTGCGCCTCATCGGCCCAGGACAGCCCGATCAGGCGCGTCTCGCGGCCCTGGGCGCGGGCCCAGATTGCTGGAATGCTGCCGCCATGACGCACCGAATGGCGCAGGCTGTGATCGAAGTGCGACTCGCGCACCGCAGCATCGTCGGCCTCGCGAATCGACTGCACCTGGGTGCCAAGCGTGTGCAGGCTATCCTGCAGCCAGCCTTGCTGAACGGCAATGCCCAGGCCCGTGGGCACCGGGCAGCGGGTGTACCAGAGGGTATCGAGGGGTGTGCTCATGTCGGGCTCCGGTCAGGCGCTGGCAGTCAGCGGCAGGCTCGCGAGCGGCGCCTGGCGCACCAGCGGCAGCACCTCCTGGCCGATGCGCAAGGCTTCTTCCAGGTGCGGATTGCCGGCCAGGATAAAGGTCGAGAAACCGGCGTCGCGGTACTCGGCCAGGCGTTCGGCGATGTTCTCGTGGCTGCCCACCAGGCCCACGGTCGGCCCCGGCTTGGCCTTGGCAAAACCGGCCCAGAGGTTGGCGCCGATGATCAGGTCGTCAAAGCGCTGGATATTCTGGTGGTAGGCGGTCTGCCGCGCGCCGCCAACCGAGTCGCTGGCGCTGGTGAAGGCCTTGGAGACGGCGCTGGGCTTGCCTTCGAGCTTGTCGAACTGGCGGCGCAGGTCGCGCCAGGCGGCTTCTTCGGTTTCCCGCGCGAACAGGTCGACACGCAGGCCGAAACGCACCGTGCGCCCTTGCTTGTCGGCAAGCTCACGTACCCGCTCGATGTGTGGCTTGAGCTGCTCAACCGGCTCGGCCCAGTTCAGGTACACGTCGGCGTGGCGGGCGGCGACTTCCAGCGCCGGCTCGGAGAAGCCCGAGAAGTACACCCCCGGCTTGCGCTCGTCGCCCAGGTGCGGCGGCAGTGCGCCGTTCTCCAGGCGGTAGATGTCGCCATCGTAAGAGAAGCGTTCGTTGCTCCACAAACCCTGGATGATGTCGAGGAACTCGCCGGTACGCTTGTAGCGCTGGTCGTGGTCGAGAAAGTCGCCCTGGGCACGCTGGCTGGCCGGGTTGCCGCCGGTGATGATGTTCCAGTCCAGGCGGCCGTGGCTCAGGTGCTGGAGGATTGCCGCCTGCTGCGCGGCGTAGGCGGGCAGGGTCCAGGTGGCCTGGAAGGCGATCAGAAAGCGCAGCCGGCGGGTTTCCCGGGCCAGGGCCGCGGCGGCGATCCACGGCTCGGGGCCGGTGGGCAGCAGCGCGCCTTCAAAGCCTGCAAGTTCTGCGGCCTTGGCTACCTGGGCGATGTAGTCGATGTAGGTGAAGCCATCGGCGCTGCCATCCTGCAACAGGCCGGGGGCGATATGCCCAGGCGTGCGGCTGAAGCTGCCGCGGTTGTGTTTGTCGGTGCTCAGTTGCGGGCCGTCGGTGCCCAGGGGCAGACGCCAGAAGAATTCGGTGCTCATGGCTGTTCCTCGATGAAGGTCAGGACAGCGGTGCAACGCCCATGCCACGCGGCGCGGGCCCGCAATCATTGGGGATTGCGGGCAGGGGTGTTGCCAGGGCAGCAACCGGTCAGCAGTGGCTGCGGCGGTTGCAGCACAAAGTACACCGATCCTTGTGGGAGCCGGACTTGCCGGCGATGGAAGGCGAAGCCTTCCCGCTTTTCAGCTGGCTTGCCCTTGTAACTCGGCACCGTGCTGATAGCGCCGATACAACGCCGCATAATCGCCACCCTTGGCCAGTAACTGCTGATGCGGCCCTTGCTCGACCAGCTTGCCCTCGCGAATCAGCACAATCCGGTCGGCATCGCGGATGGTCGCCAGGCGATGGGCGATGATGATCGCCGTGCGCCCTTCGCACAGCCGCCGCAGCGCCCGCTGGATGCGCCGCTCGGTGTGTACATCGACCGCCGAGGTGGCCTCGTCGAGCACCAGCACCGCCGGGTCCGCCAGGTAAGCACGCACCAGGCACACCAGCTGGCGCTGGCCCTGGCTCAGGTGGCTGCCCAGCGGCCCGACCTGGGTGTCGTAGCGATGCGGCAGGCGCTCCAGCACCTCGTCGGCACCCAGTTCGCGCACCGCAGCAATCAGGGTTTGATCCTCGGCATCCGGGGCGGCCAGGCGCAGGTTGTCGAGGATGCTGCCGTTGAACAGCACGTTGTCCTGCAGCACCACGCCCACATGGCGGCGCAACTGTTGCTGGCTGAGCTGGCGGATATCGACGCCATCGAGGGTCACGGCACCGTGATCGACTTCGTAGAAACGCGTGAGCAACTGCACCAGGGTGCTCTTGCCATGCCCGGACGGGCCGACAATCGCCAGCACTTCACCGGCATTGATGCGCAGGTCGAGGCCGTCGATCACTGGCCGGGTGGGTTGCGGCAAATAGGCAAAGCGCACCTGCTGAAAATGCACTTCGCCGCGCGCCATGGGCAAGTCCACCGGCGCCACCGGGTCGACAATCTGCGGCGCGGTGTCGAGCAACAGGAAGATCCGCTGGGCCGAGGCGGAGCCGGTGGCATAGCGCTCGAACAGGTCGGTCAGCTCCTGCAATGGTCCGAGAAACAGCATCACATAGAACAGGCTTTCGCCGACCTGGCCGACCGTGACCGTGCCCTCGGCCAGGCTGTAGCCGCCGACCAGCACCAGCACCGCCATGCCGGCGGCGGTGAGCAGTGCGGTAAAGGGCGCGAACCAGCCCGAGCGTAGGCTGCCGACGATCAGCGCGTTGTTGAAGTCATGCAGCAGTTGCCTGTAGCGCGCCAGGTTCGGCGCCTGCCGGCCGGTCTGCTGCAGCAGGCGCACGCCGCTGACGCTCTCGACCAGGTGCGCGGTAAAGCGGCTGCGCTGTTCAGCGACCTTGGCCCAGTTGCGCTGGGCGATGCGCTTGAACGCCCAGGTCGCCGCCAGCAGCAGCGGCACGCTACCGATCAGGCTGAAGAAGAACAGCGGCTCGATCAGCCACAGCATCACCGCCGCCAGGCTGCAGCGCAGCAGGGCGCCGAGCAGTTCCGGCGGGCCCTGGATGAGTAGCGGCTCCAGGGCATCGACATCGCGGTCGGCGCGGGAAATGATACGCCCGGCGCGGGTGCGGTCGAAGTAACCGACGCTCAAGGCCTGAACATGGGCAAATACCCGCACCCGCAACTGGTTGAGCACCTGGATCGCCGCGCTGCCGGCGATGTACTGCGATACCCCGGCCAGCACAAAGCGCCCCAGCCAACTGGCCGCCAGGCCCACCCCCAGCCACAGCACCAGCGGTTGGTCGAGCAGCCAGCGGTCGCCGTCGTGGATCAGGCCGCGGTCGAGCAGCTCACGAACGAACCAGGGCCGCAGGAACACGGTGAACACCAGCGCCAGCTCCAGGCCGATGACCCAGGCGATCTGTTTGCGCACCGGTCGCAACAACGGCAGCAGGCGCTGGAACATGCTGCGGTCGAGGGCTTTTTTTGCCAGCAGCTCTTCGATTTCGATATCGCTCAGGGCGTTGCCCGGCAGTGGCTTAGCCATGGTCGATCCCCAGCAGGTCACGGTAGGTCGGGTTGCGTTGCAGTAGTTGCGTGTGGGTGCCGCTGTCGGCGATGGCGCCGTTGTCGAGCAGCAGCACGCGATCGGCGCGTTGCACGGTGGAAACTTTGCTGGCGATCAGCAGCAGGGTGGTGGCGCTTGCCTGCTGGCGCAGCTTGTCCAGCACCCGGCCTTCGCTCAGCGCATCCAGGGCGCTGGTGGCATCGTCCAGGCAGAGAATGGCCGGCGTGGCGAGCAAGGCCCGGGCCAGGCACAAGCGCTGGCGCTGGCCGCCGGAGAGGGTCACGCCGCGATCGCCGAGGGGGCTGTCGAGGCCTGCGGGCAGGCGTTCGAGGATGTCGTCGGCGGCGGCCTGGTGCAGGGCCTGGAGCAGTTGCGGGTCGCTGGCGCCGGGCGCGCTCAGGCGCAGGTTGGCGGCCAGGCTGTCGGCAAACAGAAAGCTCTCCTGAGGCAATACATGCACGCGCCGGCGCAGGTCGCTCAGGTCCAGGTCGCGAATGTCCTGCCAGCCGGACTGCGCGTTGCCGAGCAGCACACGGCCTTGGGCAACATCGGTCAGGCGCGGCAACAGGCTGGCCAAGAGGCTCTTGCCGGTGCCGGTGGCGCCGACCAGGGCGACGGTTTCACCGGGGGCCAGCTCGAACGAGCAGTGATGCAGGATCGCCTGGCCACCGCCAGGGGCGGCAACGCTGACGTCTTCAAGCCTCAGCCCCAGCGGCCCCTCGGGCAGGCGCTGACTGCCGCCGGCAATCGCCGCCGGTGCATCCAGCAACTGCCAGATACGCCCGGCCGAAGCGCGGGCGTCGGCGAAGGTCTGCATCACCCGGCCAATGCCTTCGATGCGAAACACCAGGGTGGTGGCGATCAGCAGCGAAGTCACCAATTCGCCCATGCCGATCAGGCCTTTTGCGACCAACTGTGCACCAATCACCAGTATCCACACATGCCCCAGCGCCACCACCGCTTGCGGCAGTGGAATCCGCGAACTGGCATAGGCCAGGGCCTGGCGCGCCAGGGCGCTGAATTGCTCGACCTGACGCTCGAAACCGTCGATGCGCTGGGCCTGCAGGCCGAACGACTTGATCACCCGCACCGCGCCAATGCCTTCGGCCAGGTCCTGGTTGACCCGGTCGTAGGCGGCGCCGACCGCGCGGTCGAGGCTGACCAGGCGCTCGGTCTGCAATACGAATATCCACACCCCGATCACCGTCAGCAGCAGCGGCCCGAGCGCCAGCCACGGGTGGTACCAGGCCAGCAGGCCGACGGTGGCGAGTATCACCAGCGGCGTTTCGACCAGCTGGCGCCAGAAGCTCACCAGTGCATCGCGAACCTTGTCGGCATCGCGGGTGGTGCGGGTGACCATCTCGCCCATGCCGTGCTGCCAGTGATACCCCAGGTGCAGGCGCAGCACCTGCTCCAGCAGGCGTTCGCGCAGGCGCGTGAGCAGCGCCTGGCCAAGGATCAGCGAGCCGATGGCGGCCGCGTACTGCAGCAGCGCGCGGCCCAGGGCCACGCCGAGGATCAGCCAGAACCAGCCCCAGGCGCGCTGGCTGTCGAGGCTGCCATCGGCCAGGCGCTGCACCGCTGTGCCGGCGCTGACCTCGTTGAGGGCGCGGCCGATCAGCCATTGCTGCCAGACCAGGCCGAGGTTGATGGAAACGAACAGCCCGGCGACCAGGGCGAAACGCCAGGGCATTTCACCGTAAATCGCCAGGCTGCGCAGCAGCGGGTGTCGAGGGCTCATGAAAGACTCGCGGCAGGAGGAAAGTGTGTGCTCAGCGGCTGGCGCCGGCCTTTTGCTTGGCATTGAGGATGGCGGTGTATTCACCGGGGTCGATGCCGTTGAGGTAGTAGTTGCCGACGTGGTGCAGGCGCCAGCGGATCGGGTCGTGGGTGGTGTGCACCCGGGCGTTGCGCCAGAAGCGGTCGAGGTTCCACTTGCTCAAGGATGAGCTGGCGCCAAGCAGCGAGAAGATGTCGCTGGAGATCTTCAGCGAAGCGCCATCGGAGTGGGCGCGGGCGGTGGCCACCGAGAGGATCAGTTCGTCTTCCAGGGCCTTGTTGTCGGGGGCTTGCTCATGGGCGTCGAAGGTTCGTGCGGCGTCACGCAGCAGCGATTCGGCGGCGCGCAGGGCCACCGCGTACTCGCCGATCTGGCGGATGATGTGCGGCTCGTCGCTGGCCCGTTCCACCTCGCTCTCGACCCACGGCCGGGCGTGCTGGTTGAGGTAGTCGATGCCGGCCTGCAGGGCGCCGGCGGCGATACCGGTGTCGATGGCGGCGTGAAGGATCTGCGGGAAGGTCAGGCCGGTGCGCTTCATCGGGCCCTGGCGGCGCAGCACGTAGCGCTCGTCCAGCTCGATGTTGTCGAAGATTACCGTGCCGCTGACCGAGTTGTTCTGGCCGAAGGCGTCCCAGTCATCGACCAGGGTCAGGCCGGGCGTGTCGCGCTGCAGCAGCACGCCGGCGCCGCCATCATCGCTGGCGGCGGTCAGCGAGATCCACTCGGCCAGGTAGGCGCCGGTGGAGTAGAACTTGCTGCCGTTGAGGATCAGCTTGCCATCGGCGCGGCGCTCGACCCGGGTCTTGAGGGCGAACTTGTTCTTGCCGCCGACCTCGGCCAGGGCATTGCCCAGGCGCTTGCCGGCCAGCACATCGGCGACCAGCCGATCGCGCACTGCATCCGGGTAGCCGCTGAGCACGCCGCGCAGCATCACGTTGTGAATCTGCAGCAACTGGCCGACGCCGCCGTCGGCGCGGGAGATGATCCGCACGGTCTCGACGATGGTCTCGACCGACGCGCCCAGGCCGCCGAGTGCGGTCGGAACGCCGATGGCGGTGATGCCACTGTCGGACAGCAACTGTGCCTGGCGCCGGGGCAGTTCGCGGTTGAGCAACGGGTCGGCGGCAAGGGCGGCGATTTCCTCGGCAATTTCATGGGCCGCGGCGATGGCCTGGGCGGGACTGTGCAGACGACGGGGCAGGGTACTCACGATAGGGCTTCCTTGAATGAACAGGTACCCAGGGCCTTGAGCAGGTTCTGTGCCAGTGGCGGCAAAGCCCCGTGATGCAAGGCTCGCGGCGTTTTTGCCGGTGCCGGGTGTTGCTGGGGCAGCAGTAAGCCGGTGATTGTTGCTCTGGCAGCAGCAGGCTTGCGGCCCGATTGCTGGCAGATCAGCAGTCGGGCCCTGCAGCAAGGGGTAAAGCCCAATGAAATCAGGGCTTTGCCGAGTTGGCACGGGCGCTGCAATAGCTCAGGCAAAGGCCACCTGGCCGATTCGATCCGCTTGATGGAGCATGCCCATGACAATCGCCGCCACCTTGCCACTGCCCAGCGCAACCACGCTTGAGCAACTCTGGTTCACCCGCTGCCCGGTGCCGACCGCCTCAGGCATCGCCTACACCCTGGGTTGGCTCACGGAAGAATTCGCCGCCGATGGCCTGCCGGTAGAAACCCTGCAGGAAGCCCGGCAACTGGGTCATCACCACTACGATCACCAACTGCCCGGGCTGTTTCGCGAGGGCGGTAACGTGCCGGCGTTGGCCGCCCGCGCCGCCGGTGCGCCGAGCCGGCTGATCGGCCTGACCTGGATCGAGGAATGGCAGACCATTCTGGTGCGCCCGGATTCGGGCATTCGCAGCGCCGCTGACCTCAAGGGCAAGCGCCTGGCGCTGCCGGCCTGGGGCGCCAACCGCCCCGGCAGCATCGCCCGGGCCATGAGCCTGCACGGCTACAAGGGCGCGCTGAGTCTGGCCGGGCTGAGCTTCGATGATGTCCAACTGGTGGAAGTGGCGCTGCAATCCCAGGACGATGCGCCGACCCCGCAGCAGGGCCTGCAACGCCTGTGGTCGGGCCTGGATTATCTGGTGCGCGGCGAGGTCGATGCGGTTTACGTCAAGGGCGCGGCCGCCGCCGATGCCGCCCGGCGCCTGGGCCTGGTGGTGGGTATTGACCTGGACCAGATCGCAGACCCGCGCTATCGCATCAACAACGGCACGCCACGGCCGATCACCGTGCACCAGAGCCTGCTTGACGATCACTTCGAGCTGGTGGTGCGCTTTCTTGCCCAGACCCTGCGCGCCGCGGACTGGGCCCGCGACAACCGCGACGGCCTGCTGCGCATCCTCCAGGACGAAACCCGCGCCGGTGCCGAAGGCGTCGATCAAGCCTACCGCGGCGACTTCCATACCACTTTGGCTCCGGACCTCTCGGCCGAGCGCCTGGCGTACCTCGATATCCAGAAAACCTTCCTCAACCTGCACGGCTTTCTCGAAGCCGATTTTGCCCTGGCCGACTGGGTCGACCCGCGTCCACTGCAAGCCGCCCAACACCTGCTGGCTGAACGCCGCGCCCGCGCTTAAAGGAGCATTGCCATGACCGTACTGACCACCGAGCACCTGATCGATGCCGAGCTGCAAACCTTCATCGAGCAGGTGGTCAACGAGGCCGATCAGGCCTTCACCGTGTTCCGCGAGACCAACACCATCACCGCCAACGGCACGGTCGGCTTTATCGAACGGGTACCGGGGCGCGAGCTGCTGGTGTCGGTCAACTACCCGGGGCCGTGGGATTACCGCAAACCGCTGCAGGCCACGGTCAGCGACCTGGCCGGCAACCTGGTGCATGGCCAGGGCAAGGGCGGCCTGGGCCGTTACGCCAAATTGTTCCGCGAGCAGGCGCAGATCACCACGGTGTCCCACGTGCACTCGCCGTACCTCGGCGCCTGGGCCCAGACCCAGCGCACCTTGCCGTTCAACTACGTGCCGGTGCAGCGCTTCCAGCTGGCCCGCGAGTTGCCGACCTACATCGACCGGCGCCAGGACGAAGTCGACTTCATCCTCGAACGCCTGGCCGAGAACCCCTTCACCCCGGCCATCCTCGAAGCCAACGGCGGCGCCACGGTGTGGGGCCAGCAGGGCCTGCGCGCCACTGCCGAGTTCATCGTGCTGCTGGAGGAGGGCGCGCAACTGCAACTGCTGGCCGAAGCCATCGGCGGCTCGCGGCCCTTCGGCCCCGGCGTGCTCACCCAGCAATGGAAGATGAGCAAGCTGATCGAGAAGGCCAGCGAGCTGGGCCTGATTCCCGCCACCGACCGCATTCGCGCCTGAGGAAAGAACATGGCAGTGAAGATTCTCTGGTACCTGACCAGCCCCGATGGCCCGTATCCGTGGGAGGCCCAGGGGCGCTGGAAGACCGATTTCGCCCACCTCAAGCAACTGGCGGTGGCCAGCGATCGCCTGGGTTACTACGGCTCGCTGCTGGGTTCGAGCCCCAACGAGAGCCTGGCAGTGGCCGCCGCGCTGATCGACGCCACCGAGCGCCTGCGCTTTCTGGTGGCCCAGCATCCGGGCGAGCTGTCGCCGGCGGTACTGGCCAAGTGGGCGCTGACTTTTGATGAGTTCTCCAACGGCCGCCTGTTGTTCAACGTGGTCAACGGCAGCGATGCCGGCCTGGCCACCCTCGGCGTGCATTACCCGCACGACGAGCGCTACCAGTTCAGCCTGGAATACTGGCACGCGTTCCAGAGCATCTATGCCGGCGAAACCGCAGGCTTTGACGGCCAGTACGTCAAGCTGGCGCCGCGTCCGGCTGCGGCGGCGCGGCATCCGCTGGGCGGCTGGCACCCGCCAAAACGTGCCAGCGTGCCGCTGTGGGGCGCCGGCACCTCGGGCCCGGGCGTGGCTCATTCGGTGCAACTGCTGGACGTCTACCTGAGCTTTGCCGACACCCCGCCAAAGCTTGGTGACAAGTTCCGCCGGGTGGCAACGGAGGCGGCGAAAATCGGCCGCGAACTGACCTTTGGCACGCGCCTACAGATCATCGTGCGCGAAACCGAAGACGAGGCCTGGGCCCACGCCGAAAAACTGCTGCAGCAGACTTCGCTGGCCACCGCCCGCGCCGCCATCGAACGCCAGTTGCCGCCTGGGCAAACCCTCGACACCTTCAGCAGCGACAACCCGCAGATCCAGCGCAATGTGCAGAGCATCCGCGACGGCCGCCTGCCCAGCGCGCGGGAGCTTGAGATCTACCCCAACGTCTGGACCGGCCCGAGCCTGTTCGGCTTCAACATTCTCGGCCCGGCGGCCGGTACCTACCTGGTTGGCAGCGCCGAGCAGGTGGCCGAACGGATTCGCGAGTACGAAGCCCAGGGCACCTCGGCGTTCATTCTCTCGGGCTTCCCGCTGATTGATGAAGCCCACCGGGTCGCCGACCTGCTGTTCCCCTTGCTCGACCTGGACCACGGTTTCGACATTCCGCGCCTGAGTGCGCGCACGGTTGCCGAACCGGCTTAAGGAGTTGCCCATGCCAAACGAATTTTCCCGCCGGGTGTTTCTCGGCAACAGCCTGGCCGTCGGTGGCGGCCTGTTGCTCGGCTCCAGCCTGCTCACAGGTTGCGGCGCCGGTGAGCCGGCCGCCGTCGCCGCCATCAGCCGGCCCACCCAGCCGGTGCGTGGCGGGCGCCTGCGGGTAGGCATCATCGACGGCGATCAGGCCGGCAATCTTGATGCGCACAAGCCGTCCGGCGGCGGGATCATTCGCGGCTGGGCGCTGTACAGCAAGTTCTGGGAGTGGAACGACGACGTCAGCACGCGCCTGGGCCTGGCCGAGTTCGCCGAGCCCAATGCCGATGCCAGCGCCTGGACCATCCGCATCAAGCCGGGCCTTGAGTTCCACCACGGCAAGAGCATCACTGCCGACGATATGCTGTTCTCGATCCTGCGCCTGACCGATCCGAAACTGGCTTCGCCGTTTGCCGGGCTGGTCGGCGCCATCGACCGCCAGGCGTTGCGCAAGCTTGACGCGCGCACCATCGAGATCCGTTTCAAGCAGGGCCGCAGCTTCTTCCCGCTGGACGAAACCCTGATCGCCTTCGGCGCCATCGTGCCGACCGATTACGATCCAGTAAGCAACCCGGTGGGGGCGGGGCCGTACCGGCTGAAAAGCTTCGTGCCGGGCCAGCGCGCGCTGTTCACCCGCTTCGAGAACTACTTCAAACCCAACCAGCCTTACGCCGACGAGCTTGAGATCATTGAATTCAAGGACCAGGTGTCGCGGGTTGCGGCCCTGCGCGCCGGGCAGATCGACGTCGCCAGCGGTGTGCAGGCCGAGCACAGCGCCCTGATCAAGGCCGACCCACGCTTGCAACTGGTGGTGTCGCCAACCACCTCGTTCAGCGGCTTCAACCTCAACACCGCCAAGGCGCCGTTCCAGGATGAGCGGGTGCGCCAGGCGTTCCGCCTGCTGGCCGATCGGCAGGAGCTGATCGGACGTGGCCTCAATGGCTTCGGGCGCATCGCCAACGACCTGTACTCGCCGCAAGACCCAACCTATAACCACGCCATCGCCCAGCGCGGCTACGACCTCGACCAGGCCCGCTCGCTGCTGCGCCAGGCGGGGGCCACTGACCTGCGCGTCGAGCTGACCACCACCGCCAATGAAGTCAACGCCGCCCTGGTGTTCGCCCAGCAGGCGAAGAAGGCCGGGGTCGAGGTCAAGGTTACGCCGGTGGACAGCTCGGTGTTCAACGGCCCGCAGAAAGAGCAGTGGCTGATGTCGCCAGGCTCCACGCCTGCCCGTGGCTTCCTGGCCACCGGCCTGCACAACGACGCGCCGCTGGCAATCTACAACCGCAGCAATTTTCGCGATGAGCGTTTCTCCGAGCTGTTCACCCAGGCCCTCGGCCAGCCCGACCTTGAGCGGCGCAAGCAACTGGTGCACGAGGCCCAGAGCATCCAGCACCAGCGCGGTGGCTTGCTGATCTGGGGCTTTACCGACGTGCTCGATGCCGCCTCCAGCAAGGTCGGCGGGCTGCACGGCGAACAGACCACCTTCGCCTCCTGGCGCTTTGACAGCCTGTGGTTGAACCATGCCTGAACCCTGCCCACGATTCTCCCGACTCCCTGCCTGGCTGCCCTGGTTCATCGGCCGCCTGGGCTACGGCCTGCTCACCGCCTGGGTCATCAGCCTGGTGGTGTTCATCGCCACTCAGGCGCTGCCGTCGGACCCGGCGCGGGTCATCCTCGGCCCCGAGGCACCGCTGCAAAGCGTGCTGACCCTGCGCGAGCAACTGGGCCTGAACCGGCCGATCCTGGTGCAGTATTTTAGCTGGCTAGGCCAGGTGCTGCGCGGTGACCTGGGCATCTCGCTGGACTCCAGCCAGCCGGTGGCCTCGATCATTTTCAGCCGCTTCGGCAATACCCTGGCGCTGCTGGCCGGGGTGCTGGTGCTGGTGGTGCCGCTGGCACTGGGCATCGGCGTCAGCCTGGCCCTGCGCCGCGACAGCCGCCTGGACCGGATCGGCCTGTCGGCGCTGATTTTCCTCAAGGCCACGCCGGGGTTTTTGCTGGCCATCGGCCTGGTGCTGCTGTTCTCCATGCCCCAGGTCAACCTGCTGCCGGCGGTGTCGATCCTTGATCCGGACAAGGCCCTGTGGCAGCAGCTTGAGTACCTGTTGTTGCCGATCTTTGCCCTGAGCCTGTCGTCGCTGCCGTACCTGGCGCGCATGGTCCGCGCCTCGATGATCGAAGCGCTGGAGTCGGACTACGTCAGCGCGGCGCGCCTGCGCGGCATTGCCGAATGGCGCATCGTCTGGCGCCACACCTTGCCCAATGCCCTGGTGCCAGCGATCCAGGGCGTGGCCCTGACCCTGCGCACCCTGATCGGCGGCGCCTTGCTCGCCGAGGTGATCTTCAGCTACCCGGGCATCGGCACCCAGCTCAACAGCGCGATCCAGATGCGCGACCTGCCGCTGGTGCAGGGCGTGGTGCTGGTCATCACCCTCGGGGTGGTGCTGATCAACCTGGTGGCCGACCTGCTCACCGTGCTGCTTACCCCGAAACTGCGCACCGCACGCCGTGCCACCCTGATCCAGCGCAACCGCCGTGGTATCCAGAGTTGGTGGCGGCGCCCGGCAGCCAAAGCCCCTTGAGAGGAATAGCCCATGTTCAATCCACGCTGGTGGCGTGAGCCACAGATTCGCCGCGGCGCCCTGGTGACCCTGGCCATCGTCCTCCTGGCCCTGTTCGGCCCTTGGCTGGCGCCCCATGCGCCTACCGACATGGTTGGCGGGGTGTACGGCGCGCCGGCAACGGATGCGCCGCTGGGCCATGATTTTCTTGGCCATGACGTGCTGTCGCGCTTGCTCAATGGCGGCCTGTCGATTTTGTGGATGTCGCTGGCGGCAGCAGCGATTGCCTTGATCGTCGGCACTGTGCTGGGCCTGCTGGCCGGCCTGTCGCGCCAGCGCCTGGACCAGGCGATCACTTGGCTTGCGGATGTCTGGCTGGCGTTCCCCGACCTTATCCTGGTGCTGTTGATCGTCTCGATGCTTGGCCGGGCGCCGTGGCTGATCGTGCTGACCGTGGCCATTGCCTTCACCCCTGGGGTAATCCGCCTGGCCCGTGGCAGTGCGGTGGCGGTGGCCAGCCAGGAGTTCGTCGAGGCGGCGCAGATGATGGGCTTTTCGCGTACGCGCATCCTTGCGCGCGAGATCCTGCCCAATGTGCTCACGCCGTTGCTGGTGCACTTTGGCAACATGCTCACCTGGGGCATCGGCATGCTCTCGGGGCTCAGCTACCTGGGCTATGGCGTGGCGCCACCGGCTGCCGACTGGGGCCTGATGATCAATGAAAACCAGGCCGGCCTGCTGGTCCAGCCCTGGGCGGTATTGGCCCCGGCGCTGCTGATCGGGGTGTTCGCCTACGGCACCAACATCTTCGCCGAAGGCATTGCCCGGCACAGCGCGGGAGAACGTCGATGAATTCCTATGCCCCATCGCGGGTCAAGCCCGCTCCCACAGTGGAACTGCATGCACCGAACCCTGTGGGAGCGGGCTTGACCCGCGAAAAGCCGGCCTTGCTGGTGCAAAACCTGCGGGTTGAACTCAACACAAGCGCCGACATCATCGACCACATCACCTTCAGCCTGGACCCCGGCGAAATCCTCGGCCTGGTGGGCGAGTCCGGCTCGGGCAAGACCACCCTGGCCACCGCCTTGCTGGCCCATGCCCGGCGCGGTGCGCGCATCGCCGCCGGGCATATCCGGGTCGCCGACGCCAGCCTGCTCGAACTGCGCGGCGAGACCCTGCGCCAGGCCCGTGGCGGGCTGATCGGCTACGTCGCCCAGGACCCGGCGCAAGCCCTGAACCCGGCCCTGCGCATCGGCCGCTTGTTGCTCGAAACACTGCACGCCCATGAACCGCAGTTGGCCAAGGAGGCGCAGCAACAGCGCCTGCAGCAGACCCTGAGCGACGTCGGCCTGCCGGGCGACGCCGAGTTCCTGCGGCGCTTCCCTCATCAATTGTCTGGCGGCCAGCAGCAGCGGGTGATGCTCGCCCTGGCGTTCGTGTTGCGCCCACGGTTGATCGTCCTCGACGAACCGACCACGGCCCTGGACGTCAGCACCCAGGCGCACATCCTGCAAACCCTGCGCCGGCTGTGCAAGGAGCAGGGCGTGGCGGCGGTGTACGTGTCCCATGACCTAGCGGTGATCAAGGACCTGGTCGACCGGGTGATGGTCATGTACGCCGGGCGCATCGTTGAAGTCGCCAGCCGCCAACGGCTGTTCGCCCGGCCCAGGCACCCTTACACCCTGGGCTTGCTGGCGGCGATTCCGGACGTTGCCCGCCAGCATCCGCTGCAGGCGATTCCCGGCCATGCCCCGGCGCCGGGCCAGCGTGCCTATGGCTGTGCGTTTGCACCGCGCTGCCCACGGCGAACGGCCGCCTGCGAGCAGGCCGAGCCGGGCTTGCAAACCCTCGAGGCGCAGCAACAGGTCGCTTGCCTGCATCCGCAGCTTGAGACACTGGCACCGACCGCGGCGCTGCTGGTTCGGGCGATTCGCGCCGATCAGGCGCCGCTGCTGGCAATCAGCAATCTGAACCTCAGCTACGACCGCCAGGTGCTGTTCGACCTGGCCCTTGATGTACAGGCCGGCGAGTGCCTGGCGGTGGTCGGCGAGTCTGGCTCGGGCAAGACCAGCCTGGCCCGCACCCTGGCAGGCCTGGGCGACAACGCCAGCGGTGAGCTGCGTTTCGACGGCCAGCCGTTGAGCCTGCTGGCCCGGCAACGTCCCGGCGCAACCCGTCATCGCATCCAGTACATCTTCCAGAACCCGTACCGGGCCTTGAACCCCCGGCAGACCGTGGCCCAGTGCCTGCAGGCACCGCTGGAGCACTTCTTCAAGCTCAAGGGCCAGGCGTGCCGGGCGCGTATCGAGGCGGCGCTGCAGCGGGTGGCCTTGCCGGTTTCGGTGGCCGACAAGTATCCCCATCACCTCTCCGGCGGCGAGCGCCAGCGGGTGGCGATTGCCCGCGCGCTGGTGTGCGAGCCGAGTGTGCTGATCTGCGATGAAGTGACCTCGGCGCTGGACGTTTCGGTGCAGGCGGCGATCCTGGCGTTGCTCAAGCAACTGCAAGGCGAAGGCATGACCCTGGTGTTCGTCACCCACGACCTGGGGGTGGTGCGGGCAATTGCCGACCGGGTGGTGGTGATTCAGCAGGGGCGCATCGTTGAGCAGGGCCTGGTGGATCAGGTGCTCGACCGGCCGGCAGATCGCTACACCCAGAGCCTGCTGGCCCATACGCCACGGCTGGCGGCGGTCTAGCGGCTGCGCCAGGGCGCGCCGTGGGCAAAGCGCGCCTCGATCCACTGCTTGAAGGCGAGGGTCGCGGCGCTGTTGTAGCGGGCGCCGGGGCGCACCAGGTAGATGCCGGCGTCGGCATCCAGTTGCCAGTCGGGCAGCACCCGCAGCAGGCGGCCGTTGTCCAGGTCGTGCTGCATCAGCCAGTCGCCGCCGGCTAGGATGCCGACCCCGGCGCGCGCGGCGGCCAGTAGCGCTTCGTTGTCGTTACTGACCAGTGAACCGCGTACTTTTACCGTCTGCTGCTGACCAAAGCCTGTCAGTCGCCATTCGGGGTACGAGCGCAGGCCGGTAAAACCCAGGCAGTTATGCTGGGCGAGGTCGGCCGGAGTTTGCGGCTGGCCATGCTGTTGCAGGTAGGCTGGCGCTGCGCAGAGGATACGCCGGTGCTCACAGAGCTTGCGTGCCACCAGGCGGCTGTCGGCCAGCTCGCCAATGCGGATAGCGGCATCGAAGCCTTCGGCGACGATATCGACAAAACGTTCGGCGTATTCGGTCTCAAGCTGCACCTGGGGAAATGCCAGGGCAAACTCGGCAAGCATCGGGCTCAGCCACAGCCGGCCCATGGACGAGGGCAGGGCGATGCGCAGCCGCCCGCGCACCTGGGTGGCGCCCTGGGCCGCTTCGCGTTCGGCTTCGCTGATCAGGCTGGCGGCCTGGCGCAGGCGCTCCACCAGCCGCGCACCTTCGTCGGTGAAGCGCACCTGGCGGGTGGTGCGCTCGACCAAGCGAATCCCCAGGCGCTGCTCCAGGGCGCCAAGGCGCTTGGACAGCACCGAGGGGTGGCGCTGCAGCGCGCGCCCGGCGGCGGCAAACGAGCCGTGCTCGAACAACGCCAGGAGGGTCGCAAGCTCATCGGCCTGGCGGCTGTCGAACGGGTCCATCGCGGTTACCTCGGTAGGTCAGGGCGTGAGGATGATTGCGCCCTGTGAGCGTCCTTGTTGCAGGTCGTCATGGGCCAGGGCGGCGTCGGCCAGGGCATAGCGCTGCCAGATATGCGGGCGAATGATACCTGCCGCCAGCGCCGCCAGCACCTCCCCGGCGCGCTGCTGGTACTCGCCAGCGCTTGCCGTGTGCGCCGCCAGCGACGGCCGGGTGATGAACAACGAGCCCTTGGCGTTGAGGGTGCTCAGCTCGATGGCTGGCGGCGCCCCCGAAGCCATGCCGCAGGACACCAGCAGGCCGCGTGGGCGCAGGCTGTCCAGCGAGGCCTCGAACGACAGCCGGCCGATCGGGTCGTAGACCACATCGAGTTTTTGCCCGTGGGTCACGTCCAGCACCTGCGCGGCCAGGGTGGCGGCGTCGAACACCAGCACTTCATCGCACCCGGCGGCCCGGGCACGGGCGACACTTTGCGGCTTCGATACCACGCCGACGACAAACGCGCCCAGATGTTTGGCCCAGGGCACCATCAACTGACCCAACGCGCCTGCCGCGCCGTAGATCATCAGCCGCGTGCCGGGCCCGACCAGGTAGGTGCTGTTGAGCAGGTAGTGGGCGGTGATGCCCTTGAACAGCAGGGCGGCCGCTTCGTCCAGGCCGAGATTGTCCGGGAGTTTGACCAGGCGCTCGGCGGGGTATAGCCGGGCGCTGGCGTAGGCGCCGAGCGGGCCGGTGGCATAGCCGACGCGGTCGCCGACATTGATCCCGCTGACTCCCGCGCCGATTGCCGCCACCGTCCCCGCGCCTTCCAGGCCAAGGCCCGAAGGTAGGGCGATAGGCACATCGCCCTTGCGCTGGCTGACGTCCAGCGGGTTGACGCCGATGGCCGCCTGTTCAAGCCAGACTTCGCCGGGGCCGGGTGCTTGCGCGCTGGTTTGTTCGAGCTGCAGGACAGCGGGGGCACCGGTTTGCTGAAGGCGGATTTGCATGACCATGGGGGTGGGCTCCTCGAGCACAGTGTGAGTGTGGTCGAGGGTATTGCTCGGGGCGTGGCGCAACAATCGGGTTGATTGCAGATCATTACTGCACCTCAGGCATGGGTGGTGACCCTATCGAGGGGCAACACTGCTGCGGGTGGCCGCCGTTGTAGGCATTGTCTGATGCCCGGGTTTAAACACGCGGCAAGCGCACAGCGCTAAACCGGTGCATGCCGGCTGTTTAAACAAACCCCTCCAGCGCGCCATCTTGGCCCGCTATGTGCTTTGCCTCACCTATCGATTGCTGATCGATTGGTCAAACCTGCAAGTCGCTGAGTTCGTTTGAGCGCGTAGGTTGTTTCTTGCAAATGCGTCTGTCGCCGTCTTGGTGCAGCGTTTACTGGAACCTGAGGCATGTCGCTCCCCGAAACCCCCGACCTGGTCACCGCCGACGCCGGCTGGCGCGCCGAGCTGAGGCTGCGTTTCGTTCGGGGCGAGAGCAAGACCTGTATTGGTGCGCGGCGCCATTTTGGTCCTCTTTTGGTGCAGCGGCCGTTCTACCCCGAGGGCGCGCCGTGCCACGTCTATGTGCTGCACCCGCCAGGTGGCGTGGTCGGCGGCGACAAACTGCTGCTCGATGTGCACCTGGAGCCCGGCAGCCATGCGCTGCTGACCATGCCCGGGGCGACCAAGTTCTACCGCAGTGGCGGCCCGACCTCGATCCTCCAGCAACATTTTTACCTGGCCGAGAACAGCATTCTTGAATGGCTGCCCCAGGGCAACATCTGCTTTGCCGGCGCCCGCGTGCGCCTGGAAAACCGCTTTACCCTGGCGCCCGGCGCGCGCCTGCTGGCCTGGGAAACCCTGTGCCTGGGCCGCCCGGTGATGGCCGAAGCGTTCAGCCATGGCGCCGTCGACAGCCGCCTGCACATCGAAGTGGCCGATGACCCGGGCCTGCACGAGCGCCTGCGCATCGAAGGCGGGCAGCTCGACAAAGTCGCCGGCTTGGCGCTGCAAGCAACCTTTTGCGCCTTTCCGGCCAACAGCGAACTGCTTGAGCAGAGCCGCGCCTTGCTTGCAGACCTTGGCGCCCCGGCTGGCGCGACGCTGCTCGGCCAGCTGCTGGTGGTACGCCTGCTCGATCACGACAACCAACGCCTGCAACTCACCCTGCAGCGGCTCTGGCACGCCTTGCGACCCGCCGTGGTCGGCCTGGCGCCATGCCCGCCGCGGATCTGGGCCACTTGAGAGAACGCCATGGAGCTGACCCCGCGAGAGAAAGACAAACTGCTGCTGTTTACCGCTGCACTGCTGGCCGAACGGCGTCTGGCCCGTGGCCTGAAGCTCAACTATCCGGAAGCGGTGGCCTTGATCAGCGCCACGGTGATGGAAGGCGCCCGCGACGGGCGCACTGTCGCCGAGTTGATGAACCTCGGCCGCGAGGTGCTACGCCGTGACCAGGTGATGGCCGGGGTCAGCGAGATGATCCCCGATGTGCAGGTGGAAGCGACTTTTCCCGACGGCACCAAGCTGGTCACCGTCCATGACCCGATCGTCTAGGAGCGCAGGATGATTCCCGGAGAACTACAGGTTGCCGACGGCGACATCGAACTCAATGCCGGCCTTGAGGCAATCAGCGTCACCGTTGCTAACCACGGCGACCGGCCGGTGCAGGTCGGCTCGCACTATCACTTTTTTGAGGTGAACAACGCCCTGGTGTTCGAGCGCGAGCCGACTCGCGGCTTTCGCCTGGACATCGCCGCCGGCACCGCCGTGCGTTTCGAACCGGGCCAGGCGCGGACCGTCCAGCTGGTACCGTACCGCGGCAAGCGTGAGGTCTACGGCTTCCAGGGCAAGGTCATGGGCAAGCTGGAGAATCAGGCATGAGCCGCATTTCGCGCAGGGCCTATGCCGACATGTTCGGCCCGACGGTGGGCGACCGCGTACGCCTGGCCGACACCGAGCTGTGGGTCGAGGTCGAGAAGGACTTCACGATCTATGGCGAGGAGGTCAAGTTTGGCGGCGGCAAGGTCATCCGCGACGGCATGGGCCAGGGCCAGATGCTTGCCGCACAGGCGCTGGACCTGGTGCTGACCAACGCGCTGATCAT
Organism: Pseudomonas sp. 2835; assembly: GCF_050435905.1. Classification (NCBI taxonomy): domain Bacteria; kingdom Pseudomonadati; phylum Pseudomonadota; class Gammaproteobacteria; order Pseudomonadales; family Pseudomonadaceae; genus Pseudomonas; species Pseudomonas sp. 2835. The sequence continues at coordinate 109,012 of NZ_JBNDLE010000001.1, forward strand.
CGACCACTGGGGTATCGTCAAGGCCGACATCGGCATCAAGGACGGGCGCATCGTCGGCGTCGGCAAGGCCGGCAACCCCGATGTGCAGCCGGGGGTGACCTTGCCAGTCGGGCCGGGCACCGAAGTGATCGCCGCCGAAGGCAAGATCGTCACCGCCGGCGGCATCGACTCGCACATTCACTTCATCTGCCCGCAGCAGGTCGAAGAGGCGCTGACCTCGGGCATTACCACCTTCATTGGCGGCGGCACCGGGCCGGCCACCGGCACCAATGCCACCACCTGCACCTCCGGGCCCTGGTACCTGGCGCGCATGCTCCAGGCCGCCGACCAGTTGCCGATCAATATCGGCCTGCTGGGCAAGGGCAACGCCTCGCGGCCCGAAGCCCTGCGCGAACAGATCGAAGCCGGCGCCGTGGGCCTTAAGCTGCACGAAGACTGGGGTTCGACCCCGGCGGCCATCGACTGCTGCCTGGGGGTGGCTGAAGAGCACGACGTGCAGGTGGCGATCCACACCGACACCCTCAACGAGTCCGGCTGCATCGAGGACACCCTGGCGGCCATCGGCGATCGCACCATCCATACCTTCCACACCGAAGGCGCCGGCGGTGGCCATGCGCCGGACATCATCCGCGCCGCGGCCTTCGCCAACGTGCTGCCGTCCTCGACCAACCCGACCTTGCCCTACACCCAGAACACCGTCGACGAGCACCTGGACATGCTCATGGTCTGCCATCACCTGGACCCGAGCATTGCCGAGGACGTGGCGTTTGCCGAGTCACGGATCCGCCGCGAGACGATTGCCGCCGAAGACATCCTCCACGACCTGGGCGCGTTCTCGATGACTTCGTCCGACTCCCAGGCCATGGGCCGGGTTGGCGAGGTGGTGCTGCGCACCTGGCAGGTGGCGCACCAGATGAAACTACGCCGTGGCCCCTTGGCGCCGGATACCGCGCGCAGCGACAACTTCCGGGTCAAGCGCTACATCGCCAAGTACACCATCAACCCGGCGCTGACCCATGGCATCGCCCATGAAGTGGGCTCGGTTGAGGCTGGCAAGCTCGCCGACCTGGTGCTCTGGGCCCCGGCGTTCTTCGGCGTCAAGCCTGCGCTGGTGATCAAGGGCGGGATGATCGCCATGGCGCCGATGGGCGATATCAACGGCTCGATCCCGACCCCACAACCGGTGCACTACCGGCCGATGTTCGGCGCCCTCGGTGCCGCGCGCCACGCTACGCGCATGACCTTTCTGTCGCAGGCGGCGATCGCGCGTGGCGTGCACCGGCAACTGGGGCTGCAGAGCCTGATCGGCGAGGCCCGGGGCTGTCGCACGGTGCGCAAGGGCGACATGGTCCATAACGGCCTGTTGCCGATGATCGAGGTCGACTCGCAAACCTACGAGGTGCGCGCCGACGGTGAACTGCTGGTGTGCGAACCGGCCACGGTGCTGCCGATGGCCCAGCGTTATTTTCTGTTTTAAGGAGCGAGCATGATCCTGTTGACCCGTCGCCTGAGCGACGCCGCCTCGGTAAGCGGCACCGTCACCCTGAATGTCGACACGCGGATCAAGAGCCGCGTGCGCATCACCCTCGACGATGGCCGCGAGGCCGGCCTGATGCTTGAGCGCGGGCAGTTGCTGCGCGGTGGCGAGTTGCTCGGCGAAGCGCAGGGCGGCGAGGTGATTCGCGTGCTGGCGGCGGCCGAGCAGGTGTCCAGCGTGCGCTGCGCCGATCCGCTGTTGCTGACCCGCGCCGCCTATCACCTGGGCAACCGCCATGTGCCGCTGCAGATCGAGGCCGGCCTGGTGCGCTACCAGCACGACCATGTGCTGGATGAAATGGTCCGTGGTCTGGGCCTGGACGTAACGGTCGAGCAGGCGCCGTTCGAGCCTGAGGCCGGGGCCTACCAGAGTGCCCCGCACAGTCATGCCCACAGTGACCACCTGTTCGTTCGCGTCGCTCACCCCTGAATATTGATAAGGAGATTACCCATGAAAAAGTTCATAACCCTCGCATTGCTGCTGGTTGCGCTTCCGGTCTTTGCCCACCCCGGCCACGACGCCAACCCGCTGCAGGACGGTTTGTTGCACCCGCTGACCGGCCTTGATCACTTGCTCATGCTGCTTGGCACCGGCGTACTTGCGGCGCTGACCGGGCGCACCCTGGCGCTGCCATTGCTGACCCTGGGGGCGATGTTCGGCGGGGCGCTGATGGGCCATTTGTTCGGTGGCGTGATCGGCATGGAGCAGATGATCATCGGTTCGCTGCTGGTGGCCGCCGCCGCGCTGCTGATGCCCAGCCGCCAGCTGTTGCTGGCCTTGGCCATGCCGCTGTTTGCCCTGTTCCACGGCTGGGCCCACGGCGTTGAAGCCAGCCCGGGCGCGTTCTGGGTGTTCAGCGCAGGTTTCGTCACTGTCAGTGGCCTGCTGTTGCTGGCAGGCTTTGCCGGCGGTTGCCTGCTGCGTCGACACACCGGCCTGCAAAAGGCCTTCGGTGGCGGCCTGTTGGCCGGTGCCGCGCTGGTGCTGGCCGGCTGATGAGCAACGAGCTGAAGCTGCTGCGCCTGTTGCAGCTAGCCAGCCCCAGCCTGCCGGTGGGCGGCTTTACCTACTCGCAAGGCCTGGAGTGGGCGGTGGAGGCCGGCTGGGTGCAAGGCGCCGAAGGCTTTCGCGCCTGGCAACGGCAGCAGATCGAGGACACCCTGTGCCACCTCGACTGGCCGCTGCTGGCGCGGTTGTACCAGGCTTGCCTGGCGGATGACGCCGAAGCGTTCGAGCGTTGGAGCCGGTTTTTACTGGCCAACCGCGAAACCGCCGAATTGCGCCTGGAAGAACGCCAGCGCGGCATGGCCCTGACCCGTTTGCTCGACGGCTGGCAACTGGGCCAGGCACCCGAATGGCGCAGCTCGCTTGAGCTCAGCCAACTCGGCGGCATGGCCTGGCTGGGCGTGCACTGGGATCTCCCCTTGGCTGACCTGGCCCTCGCCCACGGCTATGCCTGGCTCGAAGGCGCGGTGATGGCCGGAGTCAAGCTGGTGCCGTTCGGCCAGCAAGCGGCACAGACCCTGTTGCGTGACCTGAGCGAAGCCTTGCCCGATGCCCTGGCCACCGCCCTGGCCCTGGACGATGACCAGCTCGGTGGCGGCCTGCCGTTGCTGGCGATTGCCTCGGCGCGCCACGAAACCCAATACACCCGATTGTTCCGATCCTGAGGAAAGCCCCATGCAAAGCTATCAGCAACCCCTGCGCGTTGGTGTCGGCGGCCCGGTCGGCTCCGGCAAGACCGCGCTGCTCGAAGCGCTGTGCAAGGCCATGCGCGACCATTATGAAATCGCCGTGGTGACCAACGACATCTACACCAAGGAAGACCAGCGCATCCTCACCGAGGCCGGCGCCCTGGCCCCCGAGCGCATCGTCGGGGTGGAGACCGGCGGCTGCCCGCACACCGCGATCCGTGAGGATGCCTCGATGAACCTGGCGGCGGTGGAAGAGCTGGCGCGCAAATTCGGCAACCTCGAAGTGATCTTCGTCGAGAGCGGCGGCGACAACCTCAGCGCCACCTTCAGCCCGGAGCTGGCCGACCTCACCGTGTACGTGATCGACGTCGCCGAAGGCGAGAAGATCCCGCGCAAGGGCGGGCCCGGGATCACCAAGTCGGATTTCCTGGTGATCAACAAGATCGACCTGGCGCCTTATGTCGGCGCTTCGCTGGAGGTGATGGAAAAGGACACCTGGCGCATGCGCCCGGAACGGCCGTGGGCCTTCACCAACCTCAAGACCGGGCAGGGCTTGCAGCGGGTGATTGATTTCATTGTCGAGCGGGGGATGTTGAAAGTGTCGGTGTAGCCAAAAGCATCGCGGGGCCGCGCAATCCTGTGGGAGCGGCGGTGCGACGCCTCGACTTGCCCCGCGATCAATCTATCTGCGCCCCACAAAAGGCAACAACATCCCGGCCTTGCGCTGATACTGCCGATACTGCTCGCCAAACAACTGCACCAGGTCCTTCTCCTCCAGCAGCGTGCCCATCAGGATGTACAAGGTACTCACCCCGGCAAACAGCAAGTGGCCAACCGTCATGTGCGGCGTCGCCCAGAAGCTCATGACAACGCCCAGGTACAACGGGTGGCGCACCAGCTGGTACAACCAGGGGGTCTTGAAGGCGCTGGCTTCACCGGGGTGTGGGCGAAAGGCGTCGAACGCCTGCTTGAGGCCGAACAGTTCGAAGTGGCTGAGCAGGAAGGTGGCCAGCACCAAGATTCCTGCTCAGGTGGCTGGCAATGGCTTAACCCTTAATCCTAGCCCAGTAAAACTGCGGCCAAGCCGAGTGGGGCAATCAGCCGCAGCTCAACTTTGTCCGGCGAGCCTGCTAGAGTCGCCACCCTTTACCAATCGATCCGATGCAGGAGGCAACTTTGATGATGTGCAGTCAGTGCGGCAAGGACCACGCCGATGACCTGGGTGAACTGGCATTCCGGCGCCCGGATGCGCTGTTCGCACTTAGCGCCGAGGATCGCCAGAACAAGGTCAAGGACAGCAACGACTGGTGCGTGATCGCCGGCGAGCGGTTCTTTTTGCGGGCGCTGTTGCCGCTGACCGTGGCGCACATCAACGATAGCTACTGCATCGGTATCTGGGTCGAACTGCAGCCGGCGGATTTCGAGCGTGTCTGCGAGCTCTGGCGCGATGAGCGCCAGGCCGCCGAGCCGCCTTTTGCCGTGCGCCTGGCCAACAGTATTCCGACCCTGGCAGAAACCCTGGGGCTTGAAGGCCAGTTGCAGTTGAGCGGCCCGACCTCGCGCCCCAGCGTGACCCTGACCGACAGCAACCACCCGTTGGCACTGGAGCAGGCCAACGGGATTTCCCTGCACCGCGCTCACGAATACAGTCAGGTGTTTGCCTGACAGGCTCAGGCCTTGAGCGTGGCCATGTCGATGACGAAACGGTACTTCACATCGCCGGCGATCATGCGGCTGAAGGCTTCGTTGATGTGGCGGATATCGAGCATCTCGATATCGCAACTGATGCCATGATCGGCGCAGAACTCCAGCACTTCCTGGGTTTCGGCGATGCCGCCGATCAGCGAGCCGGCCAGTACGCGGCGCTTCATTACCAGGTTGGCGGCGTGCAGCGCCGGGTCGACCGGCTCGATCAGGCCGACAAGAATATGCACGCCGTCGAACTTCAAGGTCTGCAGGTAGGGGTTGAGGTCGTGCTGGACCGGGATGGTGTCGAGCAGAAAATCGAAACGCTCGGCTGCGGCGCGCATCTGCGCCTCATCGGTGGACACGATCACGTGGTCGGCCCCTTGGCGCCGGGCTTCTTCGGCCTTGGCCGGCGAGCGGGTGAAGAGGGTGACTTCGGCGCCCATGGCCTTGGCGAACTTGATGCCCATATGGCCCAGGCCGCCCATGCCGAGGATGCCGACGCGGTCGCCGGGCTTGACCCCGTAATGCTTGAGCGGTGAGTAGGTGGTGATGCCGGCGCAGAGGATCGGCGCCGCGCTGGGCAGGTCCAGGCCTTGCGGGATGCGCACGACGAAGTGCTCGCTGACCACGATGCTGCTGGAGTAACCGCCCATGGTGTTGCTGCCGTCAACCCGGTCGGGGGTGGCGTAGGTCATGGTCGGGCCTTGCAGACAATATTGCTCCAGGTCCGCCTGGCAGGCTTCGCAGTGGCGGCAGGAGTCGACCATGCAGCCCACACCCACCAGGTCACCGACGCTATAGCGGCTGACGTTGGCGCCGACGGCGGTTACCTTGCCGACGATCTCGTGGCCGGGCATCAGCGGGTAGACGGCGATGCCCCATTCGTTGCGGGCCTGGTGAATGTCGGAGTGGCACACGCCACAGTAGAGAATCTCGATCGCCACATCGTCGGCGCGCGGGCTGCGGCGCTGGAAGGTCATGGGCGCCAGGGGCGCGGTGGCGGACTGGGCGGCGTAACCGATGGCTGTGTACATAGGGCCTCAAAAAACGGTGGTCGGTGAAGGCTGCGCATTCTGCGCATCCGGCGGCGAGCCGCCCATCGTCATTCCTCCGTGTCTCATGCCTAAAACTCCGTACTTGGTCGCCAGCCCCTGGCGCATAGCTGCGAAACTGCGATGATGTCAGTGTCCATTCCTCCGTGCGGTTTTCCATGCAGCTCACTCGCCACTCCGATGCCAACGCCGCCCTCTGTGCCCTGATCCGCTCTCTGGCGTTACGCCCGGGTTTCGTCGACACGCCACTTGCCCAGGTGCAGGTACTGTCGGCCAGTCACTACGTGGCCAGCAGCCCGCAGATCTACGAGCCGAGCCTGATGATCCTCGCCCAGGGCAGCAAGCTGGCACGCCTCGGGCCGCGTACCCTGGAATACGGCGCCGGTCATTACCTGGTGCAGGCGCTGTCGGTGCCGTTCATGTGCGAGACCTTCGCCACCGAACAGGAGCCGCTGCTGGGAGTGTCGGTGGCCATCGACCGTGTGGTGCTCGGCGAACTGGTGCAGAGCATGGGCCTGGCGCCAGACCGGGCGATCAAGGCGCAAACCCCGGAGTCGATGACCTCGGCGGCGCTGGATGAGGCCATGCGCGACAGCGTCGAGCGTTTGCTGCGCTGCCTGCACGACCCGCTGGATTGCCAGGTGATGGGCCAGGCGCGGGTCAGGGAGGTGTTGTATGTGGCCTTGCGCGGGCCGCAAGCCGGGGTGTTGCGGGCACTGGTCGAGCAACAGGGCCACTTTGCCCGCATCGCGGCGGCGCTCAGCTACTTGCGCGAGCACTATGCCGAACCGCTGAGCGTCGAAGCCCTGGCGGCGTGCGCGAACATGAGCGCCTCGACCTTTCACGAGCACTTCAAGCGCAGCACCTTGCTGTCGCCGATGCAGTACCTCAAGCGCCTGCGCTTGCTCAAGGCCCAGCAGATGCTGATAGGTGAGGGCACGGGCGTGGCCCAGGCGGCGCACCGGGTGGGCTACCAGAGCACCTCGCAGTTCAGCCGCGAGTACAAGCGCCATTTCCAGCGCAGCCCGGGGGAAGAACAGCCGTACCTGTGAGCCTGTCTGGCTCTCGTCTGCTTACACATTGTGGTTTAAGGTGGGCACCTGCCTCTCATGACAGGGATCGATCATGAAACACCCGCTTTTGCAGCCCCTCGTTGTCGCGCTGTCGCTGGGCGCTGGCTTACCAGCCCTGGCGGCGTTGCCCAGCGCGCCGTCGTATATCGACGATAGCCTGTATTCCCCGGCTGCCAAGCAGCGCATCCTGCCACCGATGTTCGCCCAGACCCTGGCCAGCACCCGCTACCTGGCCAAGCCGGACAACCCGCTGATCACCCAGGCCGAAGCCAGCGAATTTCGCCAGACCAGCAACTACGACGAAACCCGCGCCTACATGACCCGCCTGGCCGCTGCCTCGGGTGGCAGCATCGTGCTCAACGACCTGCCGGAGAAAAGCGCCGAAGGCCACCCGATGCTGATGGCCATTGCCTCCCTTGAGGTCGACAAGTCGCCCGCCGGGCTCAACGAGTCCGGCAAGCCGACAATCTTCGTCGAGGCCGAGATTCACCCGGGCGAGGCCAACGGCAAGGACGCAATGTTCATGCTCCTGCGTGACATGACCACCGGCGACAAGCCGCTGGCTGCGTTGCTGGAGAAGGTCAACATCCTTTTCATTCCCACCGTCAACGTCGACGGCGACCTGCGCCGCAGCGCCTATGGGCGGATCAACCAGAACGGCCCGGATGAAACCGGCTGGCGGGTCAACGGCCTGAACTACAACCTCAACCGCGATTTCACCAAGCTCGACAGCGCCGAGATCCGCAACGTCGCCTGGGTGTTCAACACCTACCAGCTGAGCTTTTTTGCCGACACCCATTCCACCGACGGCGCCATGTACCCCTACGACAGCTCCTATTGCCACAATGGCAACGGCTGGTCGCCGGCCAGCAGCGCCTGGATCGACAAGGTCATGCGCGCACCGGTGTACCAGGCGCTGGAGGCCGACGGCCATGTGGTGCATGAATGCATCAGCCTCAACAGCAACCAGGACCCGACCCAGGGTTACTACCCGTACCGCACCGACTACGCGCGCTTTTCCAACCAGTACGGCGACATCCGCAGCGTGCCGTCAATCCTCATCGAGCAACACGCTTTGCACCCGTATCAAACCCAGGTGCTGGGCAACTACGTGATGCTCAAGAGCATGTTCCAGGTGATCGGCGACCAGGCGGTGTCGCTCAGCGAAGCCATCCGCCAGGACCGTGAGCGCCTCGATGCCCAGGAACAGGTAACTCTGACCTGGAAACCGGGCAAGGCCCAGGCCACGGCTTTTACCGTCGGTGACTACCGCTATGAGCAGTCGCCGATTACCGGCGCCAGGACCATTGTCTGGAGCAACACGCCGAAAAAGCTCAGCGTGCCGGTCACCGGTAACACCGAGCCCGACCTGGTGGTCAAACGGCCCAGGCAGTATGTGGTGCCGGGCCAGTGGCGCGAGGTGATCGCCCGGCTCAAGGCCCATGGCATCCACATGACCACCCTCGACAAGCCGACGCCGATTGCCGTCACGCTGTATCGCATGGATCAGGTAAAAGTGGCGGGGGGCTTTGAGCCCGATCGCACCCAGGTGAACCAGATCCCAGGCTACGAAGGGCGCCTGCTGGTCAGCGGCGTGGCCAAGCCACTGGAGCGTTTGCAGACTTTCCCGGCCGGTTCGGTGGTGATCGATACCGACCAGCCGCTGGGCGTGCTGGCGGTCAACCTGCTGTACCCCGAAAGCCCCGACTCGTTCTGGGCCTGGGGCTTTTTCAACGCGACCCTGGTGGCGGCGGAAGAACCGGAGGAGTACGTGATGGAGCCGATGGCGCGCAAGATGCTTGCCGAAAGCCCCAAGCTCAAGGCCGAGTTCGACAGCAAGCTCAAAAGCGACAAGGCCTTCGCCGCCAGCCCCAGCGCCCGCTTGCACTGGTTTTACCAGCGTACGCCGTTCTATGACGTCAATGCCTTTGTCTATCCGGTGGGGGCGGTGTACTGATCGGGTATCGATCGGTCTGAAAACGGTATTGGTCATCCGCAAAATCCGTGATCTATAAAGGCTCTGGTCTTCCCGCCCGAGCCTTTATGCATGAACACCCGCCGCCGTCCACTGATTGCCGCGAGCATGGCCCACGCCGTGCACGACGGCCTCACCGATGTCATCTACGTTTTACTGCCGCTGTGGCAGGCGCAGTTTGCCCTGAGCTTCGCTCAGGTCGGCCTGCTGCGTGGCGCCTACGCCGGGATGATGGCCGGCCTGCAACTGCTGGCCAGCCGTGCGGCAAAACGCTGGGGCCGCGAGCGTCTGCTGGTCGGCGGCACCGCCCTGGCCGGGCTGGCCTACCTGGTGGCCGGGCAGGCCGGTGGCGTCGGTATGCTGCTGTTCGCCTTGTTGCTGGGCGGCCTCGGTGCCAGTACCCAGCACCCGTTGGCATCGTCGTTGGTCAGCGATAGCCATGAGGCTGGCGGCGGGGTCAAGGAAGCGCTGGCGCACTACAACTTTGCCGGTGATATCGGCAAGATGCTGGTGCCTGCCGGGGTTGGCCTGCTGCTGGTGGTGACCAACTGGCAAACCAGCGTCACCGTGCTGGGCCTCCTTGGCCTTGCGGCCGCTGCGCTGCTCTGGTGGCTGATTGCGCCGCAGCCGTCGGCGGCGCCGAGTGTGCGCAAAGCAGTGACTGCTGTTGGTAGCGACTCCAGCAGCGGCCTGGCCGCCTTGCTGCTCACCGGCACCCTCGACAGCGCCGTACGCATGGGTTTTCTGACCTTTCTGCCGTTTTTGTTGCAAGCCAAGGGCGCAGGCTCCGCCGGTATCGGCCTGGCGCTGATGCTGCTGTTCGTCGGCGGCGCCTTCGGCAAGCTGCTGTGCGGCTACCTGGGCGCGCGTATCGGTATGATGAAAACCGTGTGGTGCACCGAGTCGCTGACGGCACTGCTGATCGTGTTGATGCTGTACCTGCCGCTGACGCCGATGCTGGTGCTGTTGCCGCTGCTGGGCCTGGTGCTCAACGGCACCTCGTCGGTGCTCTACGGCGTGGTGCCGGAGCTGGCGGGGGCGGGCAGGCGCGACCAGGCCTTTGCCCTGTTCTACACCGGCACCATCGGCGGCGGCGCCCTGGCACCGGTGGTGTTTGGCGCTGTTGGCGATAGCGCCGGCATCACCACGGCGGTGATCAGCCTGGCGGCAATCCTGCTGCTGACCCTGCCGCTGTCCTGGTGGGTGGAGCGGCAACTGCAATCGGCTTTGCCGACGACCGTTTAGTCATAGCGGCGCAGGCTGGACGCTCTCCCACCCCTGTGTCACTGTCGGCGCCACCGTTCGGCAGCAAACAGGGTTGGCCAATGCTCAGCAGTACCCGGTTCAATGCGTTCAATCGTTGTGTCCTGCAACTGGCGAGCTTGGCCCGCGAGGGTGGCGGCTCGCACTTCATCGCCGAGGGCCTGCAGGCGTTTCGCGCGATCGTGCCATTTGCCTCGGCCTGGTGGGGCGAGATGTCTGGCGCTGGCGCTGGCGCCAGCGCTGCACCGCAAAGCTGGATGCACGGGCGCATCGACCTGCCGCCGGCCTTTGCCCGCGACTGGAGCGAGGTCGCCGACATCGACTGTTTCGCCCATACCACCCTGGCGCGGCCAGGGCAGGTAGTGCGCGACAGCGAGTTCACCGACCCCAACGAAGCGGTCAATGTCTTCGCCCGCCGCTACGACCTCTACCACCTGATGTGCATCACCTTCGAGCTGCCGCAAAGCGGCCTGAACTTCTACGTCTGCCTGTACCGCGGCGAGCACGACGCTGCCTTTTGCGAAAGCGAAGACGGCTTGTTCGCCGCCTTTTGCGAGCACCTGCTGCAACTATGGCGCTTCCAGGTGCAGGACATGATCCGTCTCGATACCGGCAACGCCGCCGCCGATTTTGCCATTGCCCGCCTCGATGGCAGCCTGCTGTATGTGGGCGCGCGGGTATGTGCGGCAATCGAGCAGGCGCTGCCAGGCTGGAGTGGCTCGCTGCTGCCGCCCCCGGTGTGCGCGCAACTGGCCAGGGCGCCGTGCGTGATGCGCCTGGGCCGCAGCAGCCTGACCCTCAGCGCCAACGGCGAGCATGTGATTCTGTCGCTGGAAGCGCCGACGCCAGGGGTGCTGCTGGCGCCCCGCGAGCGCACCGCAGCCATGCTGTTTGCCGCCGGCCACTCCTACAAGGAAATCGCCCGCATGCTGTCCTTGAGCCCGGCGACGGTGCGCACCTACCTGCGCAATTGCTATGTGCAACTGGGGGTCAAGAGCAAGGTGGAGCTGGGTGCGGCCTTGCGTCTGTCGATGCCGCTGGCGGAAAAAACTGCCTGACCCTCCTCATTTGCAGAGGTCCATTGCCGCGCTGCGCTCTATAGGGTGTCACCAGCCCTATAACAACAAGAGAGCGCTGCAATGCAACGATTGATCCCCACGCTGTTGGCCACTGCGCTGGCCTGTGCTTCGCTGCCGGCCCTGGCCGCCGCCGACCTGGTACTGTTCAACGGCAAGGTGTACACCGGCGAACCCGGCCAGGGCCTGGTGCAGGCGGTCGCGGTCAAGGATGGCAAGGTCCTGCAAGTGGGCAGCGACGCACAGATCCAGGCCCTGGCCGACGCCCACACGCAACGCATCGACCTGGCCGGCAAGGTGCTGATGCCCGGCATGATCGACAGCCACAGCCATCCGGTAGTGGCAGCCTACGACAGCCTCGGCGCCAACCTGCAGGATGAGGTCAAGCCGCTGCCCGAGCTTGAGCAGTGGATCCTCGCCGAAGTCGAACAAGGCCGTGGCAAGGCTGGCGATGTGATCAGTGTCGCCGGGGCGAGTTCAGCCTATTGGGACAACAGCCGCGAGCTTGGCCAGTTGTTCAACCAAGGCCGCTGGGCCACTCAGCCGCTGGTGCTCAGTGGCATCGACGGCCATACCGGCTGGGCCAACCAGGCCATGCTCAAGCGTTTGCAGATCGACGCGGCGTGGGTCAAAAGCCTGTCCGAGCAAGACCGCAGCTATGTCGGCCACGAGGCCGACTTCAGCCCCAACGGCTACTTCGCCGAAGCGCGCTGGGACCAGGTCCGCAGCCAGATCCCCGCGGCCAGCCAGGAAGTGATGCTCAAGGCCGCGCGCGAGGCGGTCAGGGTCAACAACCAGTACGGCGTCACCGCCTGGATGGATGCCGCAGCCAATGCCGGCAGCGGCGATTCGCTGTTCGATTTCAAGGCCACGGCGCAGACCGTTGGCGTGCTGCCGCTGTACCGGGCGCTGGCCGAACGTGGCGAGCTCAATGCCCATGTCGCGGCGCTGTTGATCACCAACCCCAAGAGCCGGCCGGCCGACCTTGAGGTGCTGGCCCAGGTCGTGAAGCAGTTCGAAGGCGTGCCCAACCTGAGCTTCCCGGGCATCAAGGTGTTTGTCGATGGCGTGCTCGAGTACCCCGGGCAGTCGGCGGCGGTCATCACCCCGTACAGCAACAGCCACAAGAACGGCCAGCTGCTGATCGACCCGGAGCATTTCGGCGAGCTGGTGGCCGCGGCCGAGCAGCACGACTGGATCGTGCACATGCACGCGGTCGGTGACCGGGCGGTGCGCGAGTCGCTCAACGGCGTGGCCTATGCACGCAAGTTGCAGGGCAGGCCGCAGGCTCACAGCATCAGCCATCTGCAGATGGTCGACCCCAAGGACTTTGCGCGCTTCAAGCAACTGGGGGTGATCGCCTCCATGCAACTGCTGTGGGCGACCGCTGAAAACTACACCGTCGAGCTGGTCAAACCCTACGTCAGCGCCCAGGGCTACGCCTATCAATACCCGGCGCATTCGCTGCAGCAGGCCGGTGCGCTGATCGCCGGCGCCAGCGACTGGCCGGTGTCCAGCCCCAACCCCTGGAATGCCATTGCCCAGGCCATGACCCGCAAGGGCCCGCTGGGTGTGCTCAATGCCAAGGAAAGCGTCGACCGCCAGGTCATGTTCCAGGCCTACACCCTCAACGCCGCCAAGGCCCTGCGCCTGGAACGGCAGATCGGCTCACTGGCGCCCGGCAAGCAGGCCGACCTGATCGTGCTCGATCGTGATGTGTTCAAGGTCAGTGCCCAGGAGCTGTTCGACACCAGGGTGCTCAAGACCTACTTCGCCGGCAAGCAGGTGTACGCCAGCGAGTCCTGACACCGCCGTTACCCGCACAGTCATAACAACAAGGGTCTGGTATGAACACACGCTTGCTCATTGCTTTCGCCTGCCTGGCGCCGCTGACGGCCCAGGCACTGACACTCAACGCTGACTTCAGCCTCGACATGAGCCTGGCCGCCACCAGCGACTACCGCTCCCGAGGCATCTCGCAAAGCCTCGGCGACCCGGCGTTGCAGGCCGGCGCCACGCTGATGCACAGCAGTGGCCTGTACCTGGGCGCCTGGACCTCGACGGTGGATTACGGCTTCGACTACAAGACCCGTCAGGAGATCGAGTACTACGCCGGCTGGTACTGGCAGGCCAGCGATGCCATCAGCCTGGATATTGGTTACCTCAAGTACAGCTACCCCAAGGAAGGCCAGTTCAACATGAGCGAGGTCTACGCCATCCTTGACCTCTATGGCCTCAAGCTGGGCGCCTATTACTCCAGCGATGCGCCCAACGCCTTTGGCAAGGACCAGGACACCCTGTACAGCTATGTTGCCTACAGCTTCACCTTGCCGGCCGAGGTCGGCCTGGAACTGAGGGCAGGGCGCAACGATGTCAAGGATCCGGCGTTCTGGTCGGCCAGTGGCGATGACCGCAATGCGTACCATGAATGGGAAGCCAAGCTCAGCCGCGAGTTCGTCGGCGTGACCTGGGCGGTGAGCTACATCGACACCGACCTGTCCAAAAGCGAGTGCAGCAGTTGGTATGGCTATGACGACCTGTGCTCGGCGACTGTGGTGGTGAGTGCCAGCAAGGCGTTCTGAGCCGGCATCAATCCAATGCTGAAGGCAGCGCTGAACCTGTGGGAGCGGGCTTGCCCCGCGATCGAGTGCGCAGCGCTGGTAATTTTCTGGCTGCACAAAGCCCATCGCTGGCAAGATGGGCGCAGTCCAGAAGAACGAGCGTTGTATGCCCCACGCCAACGATCACACGCCATGGCAGGTTTTCCTGATTTTCCTGCGCCTGGGCCTGACCTCCTTCGGCGGCCCCATCGCCCACCTCGGCTATTTTCGCGACGAATTCGTCAGTCACCGCCGCTGGCTGAGCGAGCGCAGTTATGCCGACCTGGTGACGCTTTGCCAGTTCCTGCCGGGCCCTGCCAGCAGCCAGGTCGGTATCGCCCTGGGCCTGTCACGCGCAGGTTACGCCGGGGCGCTGGCGGCCTGGCTGGGATTCACCCTGCCTTCGGCGCTGGCTCTGACGCTGCTGGCCCTGGGGCTGGCCGGTTATGCCGAGTCGGTCCCGGCCGGCATCCTCCATGGCCTGAAGGTGGTGGCGGTCGCGATTGTCGCCCAGGCGGTGTGGGGCATGGCCCGCACGTTGTGCCCGGATGCGCCGCGGATTTTGCTGATGCTGGCGTCTGCCTGCCTGGTGCTGCTGGCGCCTGCGGCCTGGGCGCAGGTCGCGGTCATTGCGGCAGCGGGTGTTGCCGGCCTGATGCTGTTCAAACCGGGTAAAAGCGTCGAGCACGATCCCTTGCCGACCTCCGTCAGCCATCGTGCGGGCAGCCTCTGGTTGCTGCTGTTTTTCGCCCTGTTGCTGGCTTTGCCGTTGCTGGCCGGACTCGGTGCCAGCCCGACCTTGAACATGATCGATGCCTTCTACCGCACCGGCTCCCTGGTATTCGGTGGCGGGCACGTGATGCTGCCGCTGCTGCAGGCCGAAGTGGTCGCCAACGGCTGGGTTGGCAACGAGACCTTTCTGGCGGGTTACGGCGCCACCCAGGCAGTCCCCGGCCCCTTGTTCACCTTCGCCGCCTTTCTCGGCGCCTCGATGCACGGGCCGCAGTCCGGCTGGCTGGGGGCGGTACTGTGTCTGCTGGCGATCTTCGCCCCGTCGTTTTTACTGGTGTTCGGTGCGCTGCCATTCTGGGAGCGCCTGCGCAGCAACCTGCGCATGCAGGCGGCGATGCGCGGCGTCAACGCGGCGGTGGTGGGGCTGTTGCTGGCAGCGCTTTACCAGCCGGTGTGGACCAGCGCGATTCTCCAGCCCCTGGACGTCGCCCTGGCGCTATTGGCCCTGGTCGCACTGATGGCCTTCAAGCTGCCGCCCTGGCTGGTGGTGATCGCCTGTGGCCTGGGTGGGCAGTGGTTGAGCCTGCTCAGATAAAAATCGTGCCACGCAGGTACAGCGCCGCCTGGCCGCTGATGATCACCCGGCCGTTGTCGAGCACTTGGCAATGCAATTGGCCCTTGCGCAGGCCGCCTTGCTCGGCGCTGAGGCTGCGCTTGCCCAGGCGCGCGGCCCAGTAGGGCGCCAGCGAGGTATGGGCAGAGCCGGTGACCGGGTCTTCATTGACGCCTACCCGCGGGCCAAACCAGCGCGAGACGAAGTCTACCTCACGGCCGGGAGCGGTGACGGCGATGCCGCGCACGTCAAAGGCGGCCAGGGCGGCGAAGTCGGGGGCAAGACCTTCGACCAACGCCGGGTCGTCGACCACCACCAGGTAGTCATCGGTGCGGTACAGCGCTTCGATCCGCTCAAGCCCCAACGCGTGCAACAAGCCCTCGGGCACCGCCAGCGCCTGTGGCTGGCGGGCGGGGAAGTCCATGGCCAGGCGAGCGCCGTCACGCCGGACGCGCAACTCGCCGCTGCGGGTGGTAAAGCGCAGGGTGTCGCGTTGCTCGCCCAACTGCTCGAACAGCACCCAGGCCGCTGCCAGGGTGGCGTGGCCGCACAGGTCGACTTCTACCGTCGGGGTAAACCAGCGCAGCTCGAACAGCTCGCCGTTGGCGACCACAAACGCGGTTTCCGAGAGGTTGTTCTCGGCTGCAATCTGCTGCAGCGTCGCGTCTGCCAGCCAGGCTTCAAGCGGGCACACCGCCGCCGGATTGCCGCCAAACGCCGTTGCTGAGAACGCGTCTACCTGGAACATTTCAAGTTGCATGGGTCATTCCTGTCCGTTGTCTGTTGCCCGGAGCTGCTCCAGGTAGTTGTAGATGGTGTAGCGGGTCACCCCGAGCGAGGCGGCGGCCTTTTCGATGCCGCCCTTGACCAGAAACAGGCCGCGTTCCTGCATCAGCCGCACCGCTTCGCGCTTTTGCGCCTTCTTCATACCGAGCACGCCGCCGGGGCAGGCGTCGTGGATGATCTCGGCCATCAGCTGTTGCAGGTCCTTGGTCTCGTCCGCCACCGGCGCGGCAGCACTGGCCAGGCCCAGCAGCCCGCCGAGCAACTGGTGTGCAGCTTCGACGGCGCTGAGGTCGGCATTCACGCACAGGCTGGCAAACGGCTGCCCGCTGCTGTCGCGATAGACCACGGTAGCGCTGCGCAAGGTACGCCCGTCGGGGGCGAGGGTGGCGTAGTTGTCGACCACCATCGGCTCGCAGCTGCTGCGATCGTCCATGGCCCGGCGCACCGCAGCAAAGCCCAGGTCATGGCGCGGGCTGCCGAGCAGCGAATCACCGACCCGGCGCCCGGTGACATGGCCGTTGGCGATGGCGAGGATCGAGCGCTCGGGGTTGAGCAGGTCGTGCAGGACAATCTCGGTATGGTTACCGACGACCTGGCTGAGCATTTTCAGGGTGCTGCGCAGCACGCCGAGGATGAGTTGGTGTTCGTGGTTTTCTGCTGGGCAAACCTTCATCGGAGCCTTCGTGGGCGTTGGGCGGTGAAGACAGGCTATCAACGAGAATTTTAAATATCAACAATCTGTTGAATTTGTTGTGTGTAGGCGCAGCAACCGCTCGACCTGCGCCAGCTCCCAGGTGCTAAGCAAGCTCACTGGATCTGTGCCCCATTGCCAGCTGTCCAGCGTGCCTTCACGGCCATCGCTGCTGCGGCAGGCAAGGCAATGGTGCAAGTGGCTGCCGTCGAAATCCAGGCGCAGGCGCCAGCCATCGATGTCGATCTCAACCCCGACACGGCGCAACGGGCGAACGCCGAGGGCGGCGTCACGCAGTTGCTGGCAAACCTCGCGGGCACTCAGGGCTGGCATTTTTTATGGCTCTTCACGGAATTCAGGGTTGGGATGTTGAGGCTGTGAGTTTATCCATTCAGTGTGGGGCCGGCTGCCGCGCCACATCAAATGGATAAGCCCGCAGCCGTAACCGCAACAACCCAACCCAACCCAAGGATCATAGCCCCCGGGATTCCGTGAAGAACCATTTATTTCACCCTGAAAAGGTGGCGACTGAGCATAAAGCCTGCCGGCGCCAGTGTCAGCCGTTGCCCGGGCTTGATCTGCGCGAGCCAAGTGCGTAGCGTCCGCGCCTTGGTCCTTTGAGTAATTGCTATGACCCTGATGGAACGACTCTTCACCTGCGCGTTGGGATTGAGCGCAATCGCCCCGGCCGTGGCTGCCGACAACCTGGCCATTGAACACTGGACCCAGCCCAGCGGCGCGCGGATCTACCTGTTGGCGCAAAGCCAGGCCAGCGACCTGCAGATCCAGGTCGACTTCGATGCCGGCAGCCGCCGCGACCCACAGGACCAACCGGGCCTGGCGGTGCTCGGTGCAGCCCTGGCGGTGGAAGGCGTCCACGCCCAGGGCGACGCCCCGGAACTGAACGGCAACGCGCTGCGAATGAACTGGATGCGCCTTGACAGCCAACTCGTTACCCAGGTCGATGCCGACCGCTTCAGCTACCTGCTGACCATCACCGACAACAGCCCCCAGCGCCAGGCCGAGGCCAGCGCATTGCTTGGTCGGCAGATTGCCGAGCCGGCCTTTGCCGGCAGTATCTGGTTGCGGGCCAAGCCCTATTACCTTCGCCAGGTCAACGGTGAAACCACCAAGCGTTTCCCCGGGGTGGGCCATCGCTTTGCCCAGGCGGTCTACGGCGACCATCCTTATGGCCGCGAGCTGACCCGCCCGGGGCTGCAGCGCAACAAGCAGATCGATCTATACGAATACGCGCTGCCGTTTGGTTATGCCCTGACCCCGGCCATGGTCGAGCGCACCCGCATGGAAGATCTGCGCAGCCATTACACGGCAATGATGTTGCCATGCCGGGCCACGGTCAGCCTGGTCGGCAACCTTGACCGGGCCCAGGCCGATGCCGTGGCCAGCGCGGTGCTCGGGCGCTTGCCGAGCGGTCAGTGCCCAGCCTTGCCAGCGCTGCCCAAGGTGCAGGCGTTGAGCCAGGCCAGCCAGCAGCAGATCGAGCCACTGAAAGGCACGATCTGGATTCAGATCGGCCAGCCGGCGGTGCCGCGTAGCGACCCGGACTTTTTCCCGTTGCTGCTGGGCAGCGACATTCTCGGTGGCGAGCACTGGCCGACGCGGCTCAATCGGGCCATCGGCCAGGCGCTTGGCGGTGATGTCAGTTGGCAGTCGGCCAGCTATTTCGCCATGGGCCAGCAAGCCGGGGCGTTTGTGATCTCTGTGGAAGTGAGCGCCGGGTACCAGCAGCAGGCCGAGCAGGCGGTTCATCAAGCGTTGGCACGCTTTGTCAGCGAAGGCCCGAGCCCGGAGGAGCTGGACGAGGCCAAGGCGCGTTTGCTAGCCCATTTTGACGGTACCAGCCGCCAGCGTCTGCTTGAACACGTGGCGCAGGTCGCCTTGAACCAGCTGCCGGACGACAGTCTGGTGACCTGGCGCGAGCAGCTTGAGGCGGTAACGCCTGCGCAAGTAAAGGCGGCATTCCAGCGCGTCGTACAGCCGGGTAAACAGGCGACGGTGGTGGCGGGGCAGGACTACTGAGTTTACCCCGCGATCAGCCGCGCAAAAAATCCGGGGTATTGAAATTGCTCAGGCGCGGGTCTCCCTCGGCGCACTCCAGCGCCCGCAGCGGGTGCCGGCGCAAGGTTCGCTGCACACCCCGGTCGCCGTTATCCCAGGCCTGCTGGAAGTCGCTGCGCAAGGCGCAGGGGATCAGGCTGAACATCGGCTGCCAGTAACCACCCTGGCGGACCATCGCCGGTTGCTGCTGGTCATTGGCCAGGTTCATCAGCTCAAGGATCAGGGCCTGGTCGATCAAGGGGGCATCGCAGGCCAGCACCAGCATCCAGTCGTGGCGCGCCACTGCCAGCCCGGCCAAGACCCCGGCCAGCGGGCCGGGAAAGTCCGCCTCGGCATCGCCCACCCGTTGATCGGCGTAGGGCCGGTAACGGTCCTGGTTGCGGTTGCAGGAGATGATCAGGTCGTCGGTCAGCGGCCGCACCACAGCGTGGATGTGGGCGATCAGCGGCTGGCCCTGCCAGTCGAGCAGGCCTTTGTCCTGACCGCCCATGCGCTGGCCGCGGCCACCGGCAAGAATGAGGATGGAGCAGGGAGGCGGGGCGGCGGGCATGGTCAGGGTTCCTGGCAGTATCAGCCGCTCACCTTCCCATGCACGCCGCGGTCTGTCCAGATCAGCTGTCGCTGGCCTCTGGCGCAGCGGTTTGAGCCTTGGCCCGGCGCTTGCCGGTCAGGCGCATTACCACGACAAAGAACACCGGCACGAACACCACCGCCAGGGTGGCGCTGAGCATGCCGCCGATCACCCCGGTGCCGATCGCCTGCTGGCTGGCTGAGCTTGCGCCGCTGGCAATTGCCAGGGGCACCACGCCGAGGATGAACGCCAGCGAGGTCATGACGATCGGCCGCAGGCGCAGGCGCGCCGCCTGCACCGTGGCCTCGACCAGGTCGTGGCCCTCATCGACCAGGCTCTTGGCGAACTCGATGATGAGGATGGCGTTCTTCGCCGACAAGCCGATCAGGGTGATCAGGCCGACCTTGAAGAACACGTCGTTGGGCATGCCGCGCAGGCTCACCGCAATCACCGCGCCGAGTACCCCCAGCGGCACGACCAGCAGCACCGAGGTCGGGATCGACCAGCTCTCGTACAAGGCCGCCAGGCACAGGAACACCACCAGCAGCGACAGGGCCATGAGGATCGGCGCCTGGGAGCCGGACAAGCGCTCCTGCAGCGACAACCCGGTCCATTCCAGGCCCATGCCCAATGGCAGTTGGTCGACCAGGCGCTGGATCTCGTTCATCGCCTCGCCGGAGCTGTAGCCCGGTGCCGGCTCGCCCGACACGGCAATCGCCGGGTAACCGTTGTAGCGGGTCAGTTGCACGGGGCCGGTGATCCACTTGGCCTGGACGAACGCCGACAAGGGCACCATCTTGCCGCTGCTGTTGCGCACGTGAATTTTCAACAGGTCATCGACCTGGCTGCGCTGGTCGCCTTCGGCCTGCACCACCACGCGCTGCATGCGGCCCTGGTTGGGGAAGTCGTTGACGTAGTTGGAGCCCACCGCGGTGTTGAGCACGTTGCCGATATCGGCAAACGACACACCCAGGGCATTGGCCTGTTTGCGGTCGACTTCCAGCTGCACCTGCGGGCTTTCGGCCAGGGCGCTTTCGCGCACATTGACCAGCACCGGGCTGTTTTCGGCAGCCGCCAGCAACTGGTCACGCGCCGCCATCAGCCCGGCATGGCCAAGGCCACCGCGGTCCTGCAGGCGGAACTCGAAACCACTGGAGGTACCCAGGCCATCCACCGGCGGCGGCAGCACCGAATAGGCGATGGCATCCTTGAGCTGGCTGAAGGCGGCGTTGGCACGGTCGGCGATCGATTGCGCGCTGTCGTCGCTGCCGCGCTCGGACCAGTCCTTGAGGGTGGTGAACGCCAGTGCCGCGTTCTGGCCGTTGCCGGAGAAGCTGAAGCCCAGAATCAGCGTGCTGTTGCCCACGCCAGGTTCGGTGGCGTTATGCGCCTCGATCTGCGCCGCCACCTGTTCGGTGCGGGCGCGGCTGGCCCCCGGCGGCAGCTGGATGTCGGTAATGGTGTAGCCCTGGTCTTCGGTGGGCAGGAACGAGGAGGGCAGCTGGCTGAAGCCGTACACCAGCCCGGCCACCAGCACCACGTAGACCAGCAAATAACGGCCGCTGCGCTTGAGCGCCTGGATCACCCAGCGCTGATAGCCGTTGGTCATGCTCTCGAAGCGGCGGTTGAACCAGCCGAAAAAGCCGGTTTTTTCGTGGTGCGAACCCTTGGCGATCGGTTTGAGCAGGGTCGCGCACAGGGCCGGGGTCAGGCTCAGGGCGAGGAACGCCGAGAACAGGATCGACACCGCCATCGACACCGAGAACTGCTGGTAGATCACCCCCACCGAGCCTTTCATGAAGGCCATCGGCAGGAACACCGCCACCAGCACCAGGGTGATGCCGACGATGGCGCCGCTGATCTGGCTCATGGCCTTTTTGGTTGCCTCGCGCGGGGCAAGGCCTTCTTCGCTCATGATCCGCTCGACGTTCTCCACCACGACGATGGCGTCGTCCACCAGGATACCGATGGCCAGGACCATGCCGAACAGGGTCAGGACGTTGACCGAGAAGCCCTGCGACAGCATCACCGCAAAGGTGCCCATCAGCGCCACCGGCACCACCAGGGTCGGGATCAGCGTGTAGCGGATGTTCTGCAGGAACAGGAACATCACCGCGAACACCAGGGCCATGGCTTCGAGCAGGGTGGTGATCACCTGCTGGATCGACACCTTGACGAACGGCGAGGTGTCGTAGGGGATGTCGAACTTGGCCCCCGGCGGCAGGAAGCGCGACAGCTCGCTGAGCTTGGCTTGCACCAGGGTCGCGGTTTCCATGGCGTTGGCGCCCGGCGACAACTGCACGCTGAAGGCGCTGGTCGGCTTGCCATTGAGGCGGGTGCCGTACTGGTATTCCTGGCTGCCGATCTCGACCCGGGCGACATCGCCAATGGTCACGGTCGAGCCATCGGGGTTGGCGCGCAGGACGATGTCCTGGAACTCCTGGACCGTGCTGAGCTGGCCCTTGATCACCACGTTGGCGGTGATTTCCTGGGTGCCGGTGCCCGGCAGGTCGCCGATGCTGCCTGGCGCCACCTGGGCGTTCTGCGCGGCAATGGCCTCGTTGACGTCATCGGGGGTGAGGTTGAAGCCGATCAGCCTGGCCGGGTCGATCCAGATGCGCATGGCCCGTTCCGAACCATACAGCTGGGCCTTGCCGACACCCTTGAGGCGGCGGATCTCGTTCATCACGTTACGGGCGAGAAAATCGCTCAGGGTGACTTCGTCAAGGCTGCCGTCCATGGCCGTGAGGGTCACCATCAGCAGGAAGCCGGTGGAGACTTTCTCGACCTGCAGGCCTTGCTGGGTGACCGGGCGCGGCAGGCGCGACTCGACTACTTTCAGGCGGTTCTGCACATCGACCTGGGCCAGGTCGGGGTTGGTGCCCGGCTCGAAGGTGGCGGTGATGGTGGCGCTGCCCAGGCTGCTCTGCGAGCTGAAGTAGAGCAGGTTGTCGGCACCGTTGAGCTCTTCCTCGATCAGGCTGACCACGCTGTCGTCGATGGTCTGCGCCGAAGCGCCCGGGTACACGGCATAGATTTCCACCTGCGGCGGCGCCACGTCGGGGTACTGGGCCACCGGCAACTGCGGGATGGCCAGGGCGCCGGCAAGCAGGATGAACAAGGCGACCACCCAGGCGAAGACCGGGCGGTCAATGAAAAACTGCGGCATGAATCAGGCCCTCACTGGCCGTTGGACTGAACGATGGGGAGGGCTTGCTTGCCCGCGTTGTCGACCTCTACCTGGTCGCCGGGGCTGATGTGCTGCAGGCCTTCGACCACCACCCGGTCACCGGGGGCCAGGCCTTCGCTGACGATCCAGCGGTCGTTCTGCACGCTGCCCAGCACCACCGGGCGTTCGCTGATGCGCTGCTCGCCATCGACCAGCATGACCTTCGGCTTGCCGGCGCTGTCACGCAGGATGGCCCGTTGCGGCACGCTGATGCCTTGCTGCTTGACCGCCTGCTCCAGGCGCACACGGATAAAGCTGCCCGGCAGCAGGTCGAGGTCGGGGTTGGGGAACTCGCTGCGCAGGGTGATCTGGCCGGTGCTCGGGTCGACGCTGATGTCCGAGAACAGCAGCTTGCCCGGCAGCGGGTAGGGCGTGCCGTCGTCCTGGATCAGCGTCGCGCTGGCCTGGTCCTGGCCCACCTGCTGCAGCTCGCCGGCGCGCAGGGCGCGGCGCAGGGCATTGAGTTCGCGGGTCGACTGGGTGACGTCGGCGTGGATCGGGTTGAGCTGCTGGATGGTCGCCAGCGGCGTGGTTTCGTTCTGCCCAACCAGTGCTCCTTCGGTCACCAGGGCACGGCCGATGCGCCCGGAAATCGGCGCGGTAACAGTGGCGTAGCCGAGGTTGAGCCTGGCCCGTTCAAGCGCCGCCTTGGCCGCGGCAACGTCGGCATCCGCCTGCAGGAAGGCGGCGCGGGCGTTGTCATGCTCCTGGCGGCTGATCGCATTGATACCGATCAGCTCGCGGTAGCGCTGGTCTTGCAGGCGCGCCTGGAACAGTGTGGCTTCGGCGCGGGCCAGGCTTGCGCGGGCGCTGTCGAAATCGGCCTGGAACGGCGCCGGGTCGATGCGAAACAGTACATCGCCCTGTTTGACGTCGCTGCCTTCGCGGTACACGCGCTTGAGCACCACGCCGGCCACCCGCGCGCGCACTTCGGCCGTACGCGGGGCGAGGATGCGGCCATTGAGTTCGGTGGTGATCGCCAGCGGCTGCACGCGCACGGTCTCGACCCGCACGGCGCTGGGCGGCGCCTTCTCTTCGGCAGGCGATTTGTCGTCGCAGGCACTCAGGGCGAAAGTGATCAACAACAGCGGCGCGAGGGCGCGCAGACGGGCGGGACTTGAAGTGGACATGCGGATCTTCCGAAAATGACCCGGCAATGCTAAGGCAGGCGACCGACGGGCAACAGTTAAGCTGTGTAGGCCATGTGTAAAAAAGTGTGAAGCTTTATCCTGCGAGCGCGTGAGCTCTTATATCCTGCCTGACTTTCCCAGCCTGTCAAACTACCCATGCCCAATATCCTCCTGGTCGAAGACGACTGCGCCTTGTCCGAACTGATCGCCAGCTACCTGCAGCGCAACGACTTCAGCGTCAGCGTGATTGCCCGTGGCGATCATGTGCTGGCTGAAGCGCGGCGCAACAAGCCGGACCTGGTGATCCTCGACCTGATGCTGCCCGGGCTCGATGGCCTGCAAGTGTGCCGCTTGCTGCGCGCCGAGTCCCAGGCCCTGCCGATCCTCATGCTGACCGCCCGCGACGACAGCCACGACCAGGTGCTGGGCCTGGAAATGGGCGCCGACGACTACGTGACCAAACCCTGCGAGCCACGGGTGCTGCTGGCCCGGGTGCGGACCTTGCTGCGCCGTAGCTGCATCAACGAGCCGCGCCTTGAAAGCGACCTGATCGTGGTCGGCGGCCTGCGTATCGACCTGGCCGAGCGCAACGTGTTCTGGCGCGAGCAGCCGGTGGAGCTGTCCAGCGGCGAGTTCAACCTGCTGGTGGTGCTGGCGCGCAATGCCGGCGTGGTGCTCAGCCGCGACCGTATCCTCCAGCAATTGCGCGGCATCGAGTTCAACGGCACCGACCGCTCGGTGGACGTGGCGATTTCCAAGCTGCGGCGCAAGTTCGACGACAGCGCCGGCGAAGCGCGCAAGATCAAGACCGTGTGGGGCAAGGGTTATCTGTTCAGTCGGGTCGAGTGGGAGTTCTAGCGGCTCATGCTGAAAATCCTCATCCGCCTGTACCTGATCACCATCGTTGCCTACGCCGGGGCGATCTTCCTGATCCCGGACGCCATCGTTGGCGCCTTTCACCAGCGCTTCATCGCCTATAACCTTGACCAGGCCCGTGGCGTGCAACGCTTGATCGTCAAGCAGTTCGAGCAGTTGCCGAGCACGCAATGGCCGGCAAAGGCCAAGGAACTGGCGGCGGATTTCGCCCCGCTGGAAATAGAGCTGCGCCGCCAGGATCAGATCGGCCTCAGCCATGAGGAACGCGATCGCCTCAAAGCCGGGCAGTTCGTGGTGCGCCTGGGTGATTGGGGCTACTACGAAACGGCCCTGGCGCCACTGGATGACACCTGGCTGGTAGAACTGAGCAACCCGCCCGATCCCATGGACATCAGCCTGCTGTCATGGGGGGTGACGGTGCTGATCGGCGCCGCCTTGCTCGGCTGCCTGCTGTTCTGGGTCTGGCCGCACTGGCGCGACCTCGAACGCCTCAAGGAAACCGCCCGGCGCCTGGGCCAGGGCGAGCTGTCGCAGCGCACGCATATTCCGCCGCGCTCGAACATCGGCGAACTGGCGCAGGTGTTCGACACCATGGCCCAGGACGTCGAGCGCCTGTTGACCCAGCAGCGCGAACTGCTCAATGCCGTCTCCCATGAACTGCGCACGCCGCTGACGCGCCTGGATTTCGGCCTGGTGCTGCTGTTCGACGAGGTACCGGCGAACTGCCGCAAGCGCCTGCTGGAGCTGGTCGGGCATGTGCGCGAGCTGGATGAACTGGTGCTCGAGCTGTTGTCCTACAGCCGCCTGCAGAACGCCGACCAGGCCCGCGAGCGGGTCGAGGTGTCGCTGCTGGAGCTGGTCGACAGCATTCTCGGCAGCTTTGCCGAGGAGCTCGATGGCCGCGGCATCGAATGGCAGGTGCGCGCCGACGACAACCTGCCGCGTTTCATCCTCGACCCGCGCCTGACCGCGCGTGCCTTGCAGAACCTGGTACGCAACGCCATGCGCTACTGCGACGGGCAGATTCTCCTGCGCCTGAGCCTCGACCCCCAGGGCCACTGCCTGCTGACCGTGGAGGACAATGGCATCGGTATCCCCCACGACCAGCGCGAGCTGATCTTCCAGCCGTTCTACCGCCTGGACCGCAGCCGCGACCGCACCACCGGCGGCTTCGGCCTGGGCCTGGCGATCAGCCGCCGGGCCATCGAAGGCCAGGGCGGCACGCTGACGGTAGGGCAGTCGGCGCTTGGCGGCGCGCAGTTCAAGATCAGGTTGCCACGGGGCTGACCTCACGTTTGACCACCAAGGTCAAAATGTCATAACTGGCCACCAGCTCTCCCAACTGGTTGGTCACCTCCACATCCCAGGCCACCACCCCTTGTGGGATGCCTTGCGGGCTGCTCTTGCCCTGGTCGATCTTGCGCTTGCAGGTCAGCCGGGCCTGGATGGTGTCGCCAATGCCCACCGGGTTGATGAAGCGCAGGGTATCCAGGCCGTAGTTGGCCAGTACCGGACCGGGAGCGGCACTGACAAACAGCCCGGCCGCGGCCGACAGCACGAAGTAGCCGTGAGCGATGCGCTTGCCGAACTGCGAGTCCCTGGCGGCGATTTCGTCGAAGTGCATGTAGAAGTGATCGCCCGACAGGCAGCCGAAGTTCACCAGGTCGGCTTCGGTGACGGTACGTCGGTGGGTCAGCAGCGACTCGCCAATGCGCAGGTCCTGGAAGTAACGGCGAAACGGATGCACCTCGGTTTCAATCACCTCGGCGCCGCGCACGTACTCGCCAGTGACCGCCGTGAGCATGCTCGGCGAACCCTGGATCGCCGCCCGTTGCAGGTAGTGCTTGACCGCACGCAGGCCGCCGAGCTCTTCACCGCCGCCGGCACGCCCCGGGCCGCCGTGCTTGAGTTGCGGCAGCGGCGAACCATGGCCGGTGGACTCCGGCGCCGCCTGCGGGTCGAGGATCAGCAGCCGGCCGTGCCAGGCGGCTGCTGCCGGGATGACCTTGGCCGCCACCTGGCGGTCGCAGGTCACCAGGCTGGCGACCAGGCTGCCTTTGCCCCGTGCAGCCAAGGCCAGGGCTTCGTCGAGGTCGTCATAGGCCATCAGGGTGCTGACCGGGCCGAAGGCCTCGATGTCATGGGCGCCGCCTTCGGCATGCGGGTCGCGGGCCTGTAGCAGGGTCGGGGCAAAGAAAGCCCCTTCGCTGACCCCTTCGCCACGCGGGGTGAAACCATCGCTGGCGCCGAACAGCTGGTCGCAGCTTTGCAGCAGGCTGTGCAGCCGTTCACCGACATCGCGTTGCTGCTCATGGGAGGCCAGGGCGCCCATGCGCACGCCCTCGACCGACGGATCGCCCACCACCACCTTGCTCAGGCGCTCACGCAGGGCGCTGGCGACGGCGTCGATGTGCCGGGCCGGGACAATGGCGCGACGGATCGCGGTGCACTTTTGCCCGGCCTTGGTGGTCATTTCGCGGACCACTTCCTTGATGTACAGCTCGAACGCCGGATCGCCCGGCTTGACGTCCGGGCCGAGGATCGCGCAGTTGAGCGAGTCGGCTTCGGCGCTGAAGGGGACCGAGTGACGGATCAGGTTCGGGGTCACGCGCAGTTTTGCCGCGGTGTCGGCGGAGCCGGTAAAGGTCACCAGGTCCTGGCCTTGGAGACGCTCGAGCAGGTCGCCGGTGCTGCCAATCACCAGTTGCAGGCTACCGGCCGGCAGCAGGCCGGATTGCTCCATCAGGCGCACCACCGCTTCGGTCAGGTAGCTGGTGGCGGTAGCGGGCTTGATGATGCAGGGCATGCCGGCCAGGAAGGTCGGGGCGAATTTCTCCAGCATGCCCCAGATCGGGAAGTTGAACGCGTTGATATGCACCGCGAGGCCCGCTCGCGGGACCAGAATATGGCTGCCGACGAACGAGCCCTGTTTGCCCAGGGGGATGGCCGGGCCTTCGTGAAAAATATTGCCCGAGGGCAGCTCCCGCGCACCGATGCCGGCGTAGGCGAACAGCGTGGCGTTGCCGCCTTCGATGTCGATCCAGCTGTCGGCGCGGGTGGCGCCGCTGTGGTGGGAGAGGGCGTAGAGCTGCTCCTTGCGTTCGCTCAAGTACAAGGCCAGGGCCTTGAGGCGGGCCGCGCGTTGTTGGAAGTCCATGGCCATGAGGGCCTGCAGGCCCTGAGCCCGGGCATGCTCGATGGCCTCGGCAAAGTCCGGGCGCTCCTCGTGGCTGTAACCAATGATATGGCCGTCCAGGGCACTGCGCAGCGGCGTGGCGCCGTGTTGGCCGATCCATCGGCCGGCAATGAAGCTTTGCAAGGTAGGGGCAGCAGACATCGGATGTCCTCCGGTTTCAGGTAATCGATTGCAAACGGGTTTGGCGCTTAGCACAGTGCCAGGGTGTAGCCGATGATCAGGCGGTTCTCGTCCAGCGAGCGAAACATGACATTGCGCCCGCGCAGGCTGACGTTTTTCAGCGGGTCGCTCTGGATCACGTAGGTGATATCGGTATCGCGCTTGCGCTCACGGCCGTTGTCGATGGCCCCGGCAACAACGGCTGCAGGGTGCCCGGCAGCGAGGCTGGCTTGAGGCGAACGTGGTTCATTATTTTTATACCCGACAATCGTTTTTTGTTGGTGTCAGTGCTTGCTGGCGCCGGCGGCGCCGATCCCGGTCATGGAGCGAATGAACTGCGCAAGATAACGGCCACGTTCCTCGGTTGCCCGCGCCGAGGTGTCGGTGACCGAGAACAGCCAGGCGCCGAAGAAGGCCAGGCTCATCGAGAACAACGCCGGGTTGCTGTAGGGGAACAACGCCTGCTGGTGATGCAGGACGTTGACCCACACCGCCGGGCTGAGCACCAGCAGGACGATCGCCGAGATCAATCCGCTCATGCTGCCGACCACCGCGCCGCGCGTGGTCAGGCCTTTCCAGAACATCGACAGGAACAGCACGGGGAAGTTGACCGAGGCGGCGATGGCCAGCACCAGGCCGGAGAGGAAGGCAATGTTCTGCGACTCGAACATCAGGCCGAGAATGATCGCAAGCACGCCAATCCCCAAGGTGGCAAGGCGCGAGACTCGCATCTCTTCCTTCTCGCTGGCCTGGCCCTTGCGGATCACGCAGGCATACAGGTCATGGGACACCGCCGAGGCGCCGGACAGCGCCAGGCCGGCGACCACGGCCAGGATCGTGGCGAAGGCCACCGCCGAAATGAAACCGAGGAACAGGTTGCCGCCCACCGCCTGGGCCAGGTGCACCGCGATCATGTTGCCGCCGCCGATGATTGCGCCGCTGGCATCGCGGTAGGCCGGCTCGGTGCCGACCATGACAATGGCGCCAAAGCCGACCACGATCAGCAACAGGTAGAAGTAGCCAATGAAACCGGTGGCATAGAACACGCTTTTGCGCGCTTCCTTGGCGTCACTGACGGTAAAGAAGCGCATGAGGATATGCGGCAGCCCCGCCGTGCCGAACATCATCCCCAGGCCCAGGGATATGGCATCTATCGGGTTGGACAGCAAGCCCCCGGGGGCCATGATCGCCGTGCCTTTGGCGTGCACCGCCGCCGCGCCGGCAAACATCGCCTCGGTGCTGAAGCCGAAATGCTTGAGCACCATGAAGGCCATGAAGCTGGTGCCCGAGAGCAGCAGGACGGCCTTGATGATCTGCACCCAGGTGGTCGCCAGCATGCCGCCGAAGGTCACATAAAAGACCATCAGCACGCCGACCAGCAGCACCGCATTGAAATAGCTGATGCCGAACAGCAGTTCGATCAGCTTGCCGGCACCGACCATCTGCGCCACCAGGTACATCAGCGCCACGGTCAGGGTGCCGAAGGCCGAGGTCAGGCGCACCGGCGTCTGTGCCAGGCGGTAGGACACCACGTCGGCGAAGGTGTATTTACCCAGGTTGCGCAGGCGCTCGGCAATCAGGAACAGGATGATCGGCCAGCCGGCCAGCACCCCCAGGGCATACAGCAGGCCATCGTAGCCATTGAGGAACATCATCGCCGAGATGCCGAGGAAGGAGGCGGCGCTGATCATGTCGCCGGCAATGGCCAGGCCATTCTGAAAGCCGCTCAAGCCACCACCGGCGGTATAGAAGTCACTCGCCGAACGGGTGCGCAGCGCTGCCCAGCGGGTAATGCCAAGGGTGAACAGCACAAACAGCAGGAACATTGCGATCGCGGTCCAGTTCATTGTGCACACTCCCGCTTGACCTTGTGGTTCAAGGGGTCGAGCACGTTGTTGGCGCGATGCACGTAGATCCCGGTAAGGGCAAACGAGGCCAGCACGATCAGCACCCCGACCAGCATGCCGACCGTGGTGACCCCACCGCTCAATGACTGGCCAAGGGTCTCGGGGGAGAACGCCACCAGCAGGACGAAGCCGTAATAGATGCACAGCATGATCAGGGTCAGGACCCCGTTCAGACGCCGTTTTCGTTTGACCAGTTGCTGGAAGTCAGGGTGCTGGCTGATGCTTTCGATGTCATTGGGGGTCATGGCCGTACTCTTGTTTTTTTTGGTTGTTGTCAGGACACGCGAGGTTCCACAGGGAAAGCCTCTTCTGCTCCTTGGGCTTAGAGTTGGTCGAAGTCCAGCACCACCTTGGCGCTGAGTGGATAGCTCTGGCACGACAGCACATAGCCGGCGGCCACTTCGTAGTCTTCAAGGGCGTGGTTGCTGTCCATCTCCACTTCGCCTTCGATGACCTTGCACTTGCAGGTCGAGCACACCCCGGCCTTGCACGAGTAGGGCAGCTCGGCGCCGATGGCATTGCCGGCATCCAGCACGCTCAGGGTGTTGCGCGGCAGGTCGAAGGCCAGCGCGCGGCCGTCGCTGATCACGGTGATCTGGCTGCTCTGCGGGTTCTCGACCCGGGCCGCTTCGCGCTGCTGGCGGCGTTGCTCATTGTCAGCGGCAGTGAACAACTCGAAATGAATCCGTTCAGCTGCCAGGCCATTGGCCTTGAGGCTGTCGCGCACCCTCTCGGTCATGCTCTGTGGCCCGCAGATGAACGCGGCATCCAGGCACGGCGCATCCAGCCAGCGGCTGAACAGCAGGTTGCATTTGTCGGCATCGATACGACCGTTGTAGAGGTCGATGTCCTGTTGCTCGCGGCTGAACACGAAGATCAGGTTCAGGCGTTGCAGGTAGCGGTTCTTCAGGTCTTCGAGCTGCTCGCGAAACAGTGCCGAGGTGCTGGCGCGGTTGCCGTAGAGCAAGGTGAAGCGGCTGTGCGGTTCGTGCTCCAGGGTGGTCTTGATGATCGACAGGATCGGCGTGATACCGCTGCCGGCCGCCACAGCCAGGTAGTTGCCCTGGCGCGCGGGGTTGAGCTGGACATTGAAGCTGCCGGCCGGCGGCATGACCTCGAGTACGTCGCCCGCCGCCAGCACATCGTTGGCAAAGGCCGAGAAGCGCCCGCCGGCGACGCGCTTGACCGCCACCCGTAACTCGCCATCGTTGACCCCGGTGCAAATCGAATAGGAGCGGCGTACTTCTTCGTTGTCCAGCTGGGTACGCATGACCAGGTACTGGCCCTGGACGAAGTGAAACTGTTCGCGCAGGTCATCCGGTACGTCGAACAGGATCGACACCGCATCGCGGGTTTCATTACGCACTTGCTTGACGGTCAGGCTATGGAACTGGCTCATGGTCGTTCTCCATCAGGCGCAGCAATGTGCGCTCAGATGCATTTGAAGTAATCGAAAGGTTCACGGCAGTCGCAGCAGCGATACAGCGCCTTGCAGGCGGTCGAGCCGAACTGGCTGAGCAGTTCGGTATGGCTGCTGCCGCATTGCGGGCAACTGATCAGCGGGCTGTCACCCAGCAGGCTGCGTTTGCTGGCGCTGCCCTGGGGCGCCGCGATGCCGTAGGCCTGCAGGCGTTCACGGCCGCTGGCGCTGATCCAGTCGGTGGTCCAGGCCGGGTACAATTGGCGCTTGAGCCGCGGCGTGACAAAGCCTGCGTCCTCCAGGGCTTGGCAGATGTCCTGCTCGATCACCTCGGTGGCCGGGCAGCCGGAGTAGGTCGGGGTGACCACCACCTGCAGGTGGCCGGTTTGCCAGCTCAGCTCGCGAACGATCCCAAGCTCCACCACGCTGACCACCGGCACTTCCGGGTCCATGACCTGGGCCAGTACCGCCCAGGCCCGGCTCAGGTCGTCGCCGCGCGCCGCCCGGGCGCCGTCATCGCTGGCAATCAGCTCACCAGGTTGCATCGGGGTAGGCTCGTGGCAGGAACTGCATTTCGGCCAGCAACAGGCCCAGGTGCTCGCTGTGAATGCCACGGCGGCTGTCCAGATAGAACGGGCTGGCGGCGGCCGGGACGGGCAGGGTAGCGCTGGCGAACGTGCTGGCCACCTGCTGCTGCCAGGCGGCGGCGATGGCTTGCGGATCACCGATGATGCCGGCCGCGAACAGGCGTTGTTCGAGCGTGTCGCTGTTGACCAGCTCAACGGTGAAGCGCCACACCTGAGGGATGGCAGCCAGCATGCGCTGGTGGCTTTCTTCGGTGCCATCGCCCAGGCGTTCGACCCACTCGCCGGAGCGGCGCAAATGGTAGGTGACCTCTTTCAGCGCCTTAGCGGCTATGCCCTGGATGCGCGGGTCGAGCGACTGGCTCAGTTGCTCAAGCACCTGGAAGTGCCAGGCGTCGTAGAGAAACTGCTTGAGCATGGTCACGGCGAAATCGCCATTGGGCTGCTCGACCAGCAGCAGGTTCCGGTAGTCGCGCTGATCGCGACGAAACACCAGATGATCGGCGTCGCGGCCGTCGTTGCTCATTTCGGCCGCGTAGTCCAGCCAGTTACGGGCCTGGCCGACCAGGTCGAGGCCGACGTTCATCAGCGCCAGTTCTTCTTCCAGCGCCGGTGCATGGCCACACCATTCGCACAGCCGCTGGCCCTGGATCATGGCACTGTCGCCCAGGCGCAACAGGTAGGGGATCAGGTCCTGGGTCATCTTACATATGCCCCACTTCGGCCGGCAGCTCATAGAAGCTGGCGTGGCGGTAGACCTTGTCCTGGGACGGATCGAACAGCGGCTCTTTTTCGTCGGGCGAGGAAGCGATGATCAGCGCCGAGGGCACCACCCACAGGCTGACCCCTTCGTTGCGGCGGGTGTACAACTCGCGGGCGTTCTCGATCGCCATTGTGGCGTCGGCGGCGTGGACGCTACCGACATGCTTGTGGTTCAGGCCGTGCTTGCTGCGCACGAATACTTCAAACAGGGTCCATTCGGACATGACGGGCTCTCCGGTCAGGCGGCGATCTTGTTGTGTTTTTTGCGGGCATGGGCGACGGCGGCGGCGCGGACCCAGGCGCCATCCTCGATGGCCTGGCGTCGGGTGGCGACGCGTTCCTGGTTGCACGGGCCGTTGCCCTTGAGCACTTCGTAGAACTCGTCCCACTGGATTTGGCCGAAGTCGTAATGGCCGCACTCGGCGTTCCACTTCAGGGCCGGGTCCGGGACGATGCAGCCGAGCAGTTCGAGCTGCGGGATGGTTTGGTCGATGAAGCGCTGGCGCAGTTCGTCGTTGCTCTGGCGCTTGATCTTCCAGGCCATTGACTGGGCGCTGTTGGGCGAGTGCTCGTCGCTGGGGCCGAACATCATCAGCGCCGGCCACCAGAGCCGGTTGATGGCGTCCTGGACCATGTCCTTCTGTACCTGGGTGCCGTGGCGCATCATGGTCAGGAGCATTTCGTAGCCCTGGCGCTGGTGGAAGCTCTCTTCCTTGCAGATGCGAATCATCGCCCGCGAGTAAGGGCCGTAGCTGGTGCGCTGCAGCACCACCTGGTTGACGATGGCGGCGCCGTCCACCAGCCAGCCCACCACGCCCATGTCAGCCCAGCTCAGGGTCGGGTAGTTGAAGATGCTCGAGTACTTGGCCTTGCCGTTGTGCAGCTTGGCGATTTCGCTGTCGCGGTCGGCGCCCAGGGTTTCCATGGCGCTGTACAGGTAAAGGCCGTGGCCGGCTTCGTCCTGGATCTTGGCCATCAGCTGCAGCTTGCGCTTGAGGGTCGGGGCGCGGGTTACCCAGTTGCCCTCCGGCAGCATGCCGACGATTTCCGAGTGAGCGTGTTGCGAGATCTGCCGGATCAGGGTCTGGCGGTAGGCGTCGGGCATCCAGTTCTTGGCTTCGATCTTGATTTCGTCATCGATCCGTTGCTGGAACGCGCGCTCGTGCGCGGACATCTCATCCAGGCTCTTGAGGCGCTTGACGCCGGTTTCTACCAGTTGTGCGTACATGGGGTTCTCCAGCCTTTTATGAAGGGGGGCTTTGAGGCTGAAGACAGTTATATGTGATACATGGACAAATATCAAACATAAAAATGTGTATCGAGTTTGTCTTGTGTGTCGCTTTATCCGGACATGAAAAAGCCCCGGCCGTGCGGGGCGTGACCTGCGAAGAGGTTGCGGGTAATGGGCCGCGAGGCGGCCCGCGGCTGTATTACTTGCGCTTGTCGACGACGTGACAGGCCTTGCCTTCCGAGCGCTTGATCGAGTAGGCGGGCTGCAGCACCACTCGCGAGCTGATACCGATATGCGTCTTGATATGCCGGCTCAGCTCGCTGCACAGGTCCTGCTGGCGAGCCGGGTCCAGGTGTTGGTGTTCGCTTTTCAGTTCGACATGCACGTCGACGCTGTCCAGGTTTCCTTTGCGATACAGATGTATTTCATAAGTTTCTGAAAACTGTTTGATTTTAAGCAGCAGTTCCTCGACCTGTGTCGGGAACACGTTCACCCCGCGAATGATCAGCATGTCGTCACTGCGGCCGGTAATCTTGTCGATGCGTCGCATTGGCCGCGCCGTGCCTGGCAGCAGGCGAGTCAGGTCGCGGGTGCGATAGCGGATCATCGGCAGGGCTTCCTTGCTCAGCGAGGTGAACACCAGCTCGCCCAGCTCGCCGTCGGGGAGTACCGCGCCGCTCACCGGATCAATGATCTCGGGGTAGAAGTGGTCCTCCCAGACGGTCGGGCCATCCTTGCTTTCGGCGCACTCCATGGCCACCCCGGGGCCCATGATCTCCGACAGACCGTAAATATCCAGGGCTTCAATGCCCAGGCGTGCCTCCAGGGCGCTGCGCAGTTCCGGGGTCCAGGGTTCGGCGCCAAAAATCCCCAGGCGCAGGGCCAGCGAATGCGGGTCGATGCCCTGGCGCTCGATCTCGTCGGCCAGGTTGAGCATGTACGAGGGGGTGACCATGATGATGTCGGGCTGGAAGTCGCGAATCAGCTGCACCTGTTTTTCAGTCTGGCCGCCGGACATGGGGATCACCGTGCAACCCAGGCGCTCGGCGCCATAGTGCGCCCCCAGCCCGCCGGTAAACAGGCCGTATCCGTAGGCAACATGGACCTTGTCGCCACGCCGCCCGCCGGCGGCGCGAATCGAGCGGGCGACGACATTGGCCCAGGTGTCGATGTCGTTCTGGGTATAGCCGACCACGGTCGGCTTGCCAGTAGTGCCGCTTGAGGCATGCAGGCGCACCACATCGTGCAGTGGTACGGCAAACAGGCCATAGGGGTAGTTGTCGCGCAGGTCGGCTTTACAGGTAAAGGGAAAACGCGCCAGGTCGTCGAGCGAGCGGATGTCATCAGGGTGCACGCGCAGCTCATCGAAACGTTGCCGGTACATGGGCACGTTCTGGTAGGCATGGCTCAGGCTCCAGCGCAGGCGTTGCAGTTGATGCTGGCGCAGTTCGTCGATACTGGCGGTTTCCAGCGGGTCGAGCACGGGGGCATTGGGGATCTGCATGTTCATGGCTTCACTCTAATTGTTGTTTGTAGCCGTCTTGCGTGGCTTGAGTGTGGATCTTTGATACGGCTTCAGTCCTCCAGGCACTCGATAATCAAGGCAATGCCCTGGCCGACGCCGATGCACATGGTGCACAGGGCATAACGCGCCTGGCGTTGCTCCAGTTCATGTAGCGCCGTGGTCACCAGGCGGGCACCGCTCATGCCCAGCGGATGCCCCAGGGCAATGGCGCCGCCGTTGGGGTTGACCCGCGGGTCGTCGTCGGCAAGCCCCAGCTCGCGCAGAACTGCCAGGCCCTGGGCGGCGAACGCTTCGTTGAGCTCGATAACCTCCATGTCGGCCAGGCTCAACCCGGCGAGGGCCAACGCCTTGCGTGTCGCCGGCACCGGGCCGATGCCCATGATCCGTGGTTCGACCCCGGCCGTGGCCATCGCCAGTACCCGTCCGCGGGCTTTGAGAGCAAAACGCTCGGCCTGTTCGCGGCTGGCCAGCAGCAGGGCGCAAGCCCCGTCATTCAGGCCTGAAGCATTACCGGCTGTCACCGTGCCGTTGTCCCGAAATGGCGTAGGCAGTTTCTGTAATTGCGCGAGGGTTGTTTCTGCGCGGGGGTGTTCATCATGCACGACCACGTGTGCCGGCCCTTTGCGCTGGGCGATGGTCACCGGCACGATCTCCCTGGCTAGGCGTCCGCTGGCCTGGGCCGCTGCGGCGCGCTGCTGGCTGCGCAGGGCAAAGGCATCCTGATCGGCCCGGGAAATGTTGAACTGCGCGGCAACGTTCTCGGCCGTTTCCGGCATGGAATCGATACCGTACTGCTGTTGCATCAGCGGGTTGACGAAGCGCCAGCCCAGGGTGGTGTCATGCAGTTCAGCCTGGCGGGAAAACGCCTGTTCGGCCTTGGCCATGACCAGTGGCGCCCGTGACATCGACTCGACGCCCCCTACCAGCAGCAGCCCGGCCTCACCGCAGCGGATGGCGCGGGCGCCGCTACCGATTGCATCCAGCCCCGAACCGCACAGGCGGTTGACGGTGGTGCCGGGTACGCTGGGCGGCAGGCCGGCCAGTAACGCCGACATGCGCGCGACGTTGCGGTTGTCTTCGCCGGCCTGGTTGGCGCAGCCATAGATCACATCGTCGACGGCGCTCCAGTCAACCTGCGGGTGGCGTTGGCACAGGGCGCGCAAGGGCAGGGCACCGAGGTCATCTGCACGCAGGCTGCTCAGGGCGCCGGCGTAACGGCCGATCGGGGTGCGCAAGGCGTCAATTATCAGGGCGTCGGTCATGCTTGGGGCTCCTCGGGCAACACAGTGCCGCGTACTTTGTAGGGCTTGCCGTGAAACAGGGCGATCAACTGGCCCCGTGGGTTCTCGATGCGTACGGCATAGTTGCCGGTACGTCCGCTGCGGCTTTGCTCGCGGCAGGTGGCGGTGAGGGTGTCGTCCAGGTGCGCCGGGGTGACGTAGTCGATACCGCAGCCGGGGCCAGCGGCCAGCAGGCGCATGCCCATGCCCTGGCTGGCCGGGTCGCGTTCGAACAGCGCCTGGGCGCAGCGGCTGGCGAGGTCCAATCGTTCATTCATGAAAGCAGGCTCCTTCGGCCAGCAGCCGACGCAAGTGCAGGGAGGGGCGGTAGCGTTCTTCACCGTAGGCGGCTTGCAGGTTGCTCAGCACCTGCACCGTGTAGTCGATGCCCAGGGCGTCGGCCCAGGCCAGTGGGCCGCAGGGGTAATTGACCCCGGCGCACATCGCCAGGTCGATATCTGCGGCCGAAGCCACCCCGTGCAACAGGGCGTCGGCGCCTTCGTTGGCCAGGCAGACCACGGTGCGCAGCACGCACAGGGCCGGACTGTCGCGCAGAGCGGTTGGCGCAATGCCGGCGGCATTGAGCAGCGCCACCACCTGGTCGATGGCGGCGGGCGAGGTGTCGGCTGCCCAGCTGATGCCCAGGCGCCTGGCGCTGGCGTAGTCGAGTGCCAGATCGAGCAGGACCAGGTTGCTCAGGCCCTCATCCCTGGCCCGTTGGCTGGCCAGGCGGCCATCGCTCAGGGCCAGTGTCGCCTGGCCAATGCGCAACAGGCCGTTGCCAGGGCGGTGGCTGAGCGCCAGGCCTGCGCTGCTCAGGCGCTCAAGCAAGGGCGCGAGCAAGCCAGGCTCGCCCTCGACGAACAGGGTGTCGGGCACGGCCTGGCTTTCCAGGCTCAGCGGTTGCGGGCGCGGTGCGTGTTGGTGATAGTCATAGAAGCCCCGGCCGCTCTTGCGCCCCAGGTACCCGGCGTCGACCAGCGCCTTTTGTACCAGCGACGGCGTAAACCGCCGGTCCTGGTAGTAGGCGTCGAATACCGAACAGGTCACGGCGTAGTTGACGTCGTGGCCGATCAGGTCGGTCAGTTCGAAGGCGCCCATGGCAAAGCCGCCCGCTTCGCGCAGCAAGGCATCGAGGCTGGCGCAATCGCTCACCTGCTCCTGGAGCAGTCGCAGGCTTTCGGCGTAGAACGGGCGCGCGACCCGGTTGACGATAAAGCCCGGGCTGGAGCGCGTCAGCACCGGCTGCTTGCCCCAGGCCAGGGCGGTGTCCTTGATGCACTCGGCGATCTGGCCGGCGGTGGCCAGCCCGCTGACCACTTCGACCAGGGCCATGACCGGCGCCGGATTGAAAAAGTGCATGCCCACCAGCCGTTGCGGGTGCGCAAGGCCGGCAGCCAGTTGCGTGATCGAGATTGACGAGGTGTTGCTGGCCAGGATGCAGTCGCTGCGGCACAGCGACTCCAATTGGCCTAGCAACTCACGTTTGACCTCAAGCTTCTCGACGATGGCCTCGATCACCAAGCCCGCGTCGGCCAACTCGTCCAGCTGCGCGGCGGGCCGCAGGCGAGTCAGGCATTCGGCCCGGGCGCTGGCGGCGAGCTTGCCGTTGGCCACGCGTTTGACCAGGTGCTGGTCGATGGCCGCAATGGCCTGGGCGGCGGCGCCGGGGCGGCTGTCGTACAACTGCACCCGGTGCCCGGCCTGGGCCGCCACCTGGGCGATACCGGCACCCATGGCCCCGGCGCCGATCACCGCGACCATGACGTTGTGACTTAGGGCAGTCATGCTCAACGCCCTTTGAACTGGGCGGTACGCTTGGCCATGAAGGCACTGACGCCTTCGCGATAGTCCTCGCTGCGCCCGGCCAGGCGTTGCAGGTCGCGCTCCAGGGTCAGTTGCTGTTCGAAGCTGTTGTCCAGGCTTGCATGCAGGCTGCGCTTGATCAGGCCCAGGCCGTAGGTGGGCTGGGTGGCCAGGTGGCGGGCCAGCTTGATTGCCTCGTCGCGCAGTTCAGCATCCTCGACGCAGCGGTAGATCAAGCCCCATTGCTCGGCTTGTTCGGCACTCAGCCGCTCGCCGAGCATGGCCAGGGCTTTGGCCCGGGCCATGCCGACCAGCCGTGGCAAGGCGTAGGTGCCGCCCGAATCGGGGATCAGGCCGATCTTGCAGAACGCCTGGATAAAGCTGGCCGAGCGAGCAGCCAGCACCAGGTCGCAGGCCAGCGGTATGTTCGCGCCAGCACCTGCGGCGACGCCGTTGACGGCACAGATGACCGGGATCGGCAGGTCGCGCAGGGTGTGAACCAGCGGGTTGTAGTAGCGCTCGATGGATTTGCCCAGGTCGGGGCCCTCGGCACCGGGGGCGACATTGCGATCGGCAAGGTCCTGGCCGGCGCAAAAACCGCGGCCTTCGGCGGTCAGCAACAGGACCCGTACGTCATTGCTGCGGCGTACCAGGCGCAGCGCCTCCTGAACCTCTTCATGCATGCGGCCGTTGAAGCTGTTCAGTTGCTCGGGACGATTGAGGCTGAGCAGGGCGACGCCTGCATCGATGGAAAACAGGATGTGCTCGAAACTCATGTTATCTGCCTATGGTTGCAGGTCAATCGAAGGGGCTTATTTGCCGCAGAAGCTGGCGCGGCGTTTTTCCTGGAAGGCACGGATGCCCTCGTTGCGGTCGGCGGTGCCGGCCAGCAGGGTGAAAGCGTGGCGTTCAAAGCGCAGGCCGCTGGCCAGGTCCAGATCCTGGGCCTTGAGCAGTGCCTCCTTGGCCAGGCGCAGGGCCAGCGGTGCTTTGCTGGCAATGCGCTGGGCTATCTGCAAGGCGCGCTCGACCGTCAGCTCCGGCGGGGTGACTTCACTGACCAGGCCGGCCTCGAGGGCGCGCCTGGCACTGATCGGCTCACCGCTGAGGACCATCTGCATGGCTAGCGACTTGCCCACTGCCCGCAGCAGGCGCTGGGTGCCTCCGGCCCCGGGCATAATGCCGAGGTTGATTTCCGGCTGGCCGAACTGGGCGTTCTCGCCAGCAATCAGGATGTCGGCGTGCATCGCCAGTTCGCAGCCGGCGCCCAGGGCGTAGCCATTGACGGCAGCAATCAGAGGCTTGGCGAACTGAGTGATGGTTTGCCAGTGCGCCTGACGCGGATCGTTGAGCATGCCGACCAGGTCGCGCCCGGCCATTTCGTTGAGGTCGGCGCCTGCGGCAAAGGCCTTGCGGCTGCCGGTCAGGACCACGGCGCCAATGCTGTCGTCGCTGGCGCAGCGCTGCAGTTGCGCGGCGAGCTCGGCCAGCAGTTCACTGGTCAATGCATTGAGTGCTTGTGGGCGCTGCAGGGTGATCAGGCAAACCGCCTGGTGGGTGTGCACGGCAAGGGTATGCGGCATGGCGAAGGTCTCGCAGGGCGGTCGGGCGTCAAGGCCGGGATTTTTATTGGGCGGGCGTGAGCCGTTTCGTCAAAGTATAGGCATGACGCGATACGAAAAAACAACATAAAAAATAACAATGCGTGTCTAATTGTTTGTGGCTTTATGCCTGTGGTGTGGCCAAATCCAACAAATAGCAGAGAGATATGGGAGTGGATGCACTGATGGTGACATGGTAAAACGATACATAAAATGATATTGATGACAGGTGATTTCAGTTAAATACTGCGAGGAGATTCGCCATGCCCTGCTACAGTCTCGATGGCCTCACGCCGGTGGTCGACCCCAGTGCCTATGTACACCCGAGCGCCGTATTGATCGGCGACGTGATTGTCGGCCCGCGGTGCTACATCGGTCCCTTGGCCAGCTTGCGCGGTGATTTCGGCAGGATCGTGCTGGAGGAGGGCGCCAACCTGCAGGACACCTGTGTCATGCATGGTTTCCCCGACAGTGATACGGTGATCGAGCGCGACGGCCATATCGGTCACGGCGCGGTGTTGCATGGCTGCCGTGTAGGCGCTGATGCGCTGATCGGTATCAATGCCGTGGTCCTGGACTACGCGCGCATCGGCGCGCGTTCGATCGTCTCGGCTGGCGCCCTGGTCAAGGCGCGCTTCACCTGCGCCGAGCAATCGCTGGTGGTCGGTTCGCCAGCCCGGGTTACCCGGCGCTTGAGCGATGAGGAAGTGGCCTGGAAGCAAGCCGGCACCCGCGAATACCAACTCCTCGGCCAGCGCTGCATCAGCCTGGTGGAGTGCGCGCCGTTGTCGGCTGTCGAAGCCGACCGGCCACGGATCAGCCTCAGCGAGCATCGCCCCAAGGCTGCCAGCAGCACCTGAAACCTTCGGGCAACAGGGCCGGCGTAGTCTTGAGCTGGGCGGCGGGGTATATTTCAACTTTTTCGATGGACCGTCTATGTCGTCCCTGACACCGCTCAATCAGCTGATCAACCGTTTTCAGCAACAGACACCCATACGGGCCAGCTCGCTGATCATTACCTTGTATGGCGATGCCATCGAGCCCCATGGTGGCACCGTGTGGCTGGGCAGCCTGATTCAGTTGCTCGAGCCCATGGGCATCAACGAGCGGCTGATCCGTACCTCGATCTTTCGCCTGAGCAAAGAAAACTGGCTGACCGCAGAGAAGGTTGGCAGGCGCAGCTATTACAGCCTGACCGGCACCGGCCGGCGGCGTTTCGACAAGGCTTTCAAGCGTGTGTACAGCGCCAATCTGTCGGTCTGGGATGGCTCATGGTGCCTGGCGATGCTGACCCAACTGCCTGCCGACAAGCGCAAGCAGGTGCGCGAAGAGCTCGAATGGCAGGGGTTTGGCGCGATTGCCCCCACGGTACTGGCCTCGCCGCGTTTTGACCGCGGCGATGTCAATGCCACGTTGCTGGAGCTTGGCGTGCAGGAAGACACCATCCTGTTCGAGACCACCACCCAGGATGTACTGGCCTCGCGGGCGTTGCGCATGCAGGTGCGCGAAAGCTGGAACCTTGAGGAGCTGGCGGCCCAT
The DNA here is from genome assembly GCF_050435905.1 of Pseudomonas sp. 2835. Taxonomy (NCBI): domain Bacteria; kingdom Pseudomonadati; phylum Pseudomonadota; class Gammaproteobacteria; order Pseudomonadales; family Pseudomonadaceae; genus Pseudomonas; species Pseudomonas sp. 2835. Next base: position 150,688 of record NZ_JBNDLE010000001.1, read on the forward strand.
TACAGCGAGTTCATCCAGCTGTTTCGGCCGCTCTGGCAGAGCCTGCGCGAGCAACCCACGCTCGATCCTCAGGACTGCTTCCTGGCCCGTATCCTGTTGATTCACGAGTACCGCAAGCTGTTGCTACGTGACCCGCAGCTCCCCGAGGAGCTGCTTCCGGGGGACTGGGAAGGCCGCGCAGCCCGGCAATTGTGCCGCAACCTGTACCGGCTGATCGTCGCCCCGGCCGAGCAATGGCTGGAAAGCGCGATGGAAACCGCCGACGGGCCGCTGCCGGATGCCGGCGAGAACTTCTACAAGCGCTTTGGCGGCTTGACCTGATCCGTTAATACCGCCCGTGGATGGCAAGCGCTGCGCAGCTTCGGTTGCACCGCCACGGCCCTGACGGGCTGGCCTGCTGCGTGGGGCTGGCGAAAGGCTTCATTGACGATGCCGATGCTGCAGGGCAGGGCATCTGCGTAGCGCTGGCGCACCAGCGGCGCCAGGCGTCGAGTGCCGTGCCCGTCATGCCACCAGACCTGCAGTTGAAGGCTGGCCAGTTGTTCGAGCCAGCGGGCATTGACCGCCGGGCTCAGGCGCCCGGCGCTGAATGCGCTGATATGCAGTGGTGCATCCAGGCGGCGGCTGAAGGCCTGCAATTGGGTGTAAAGCGCCTGGCGGCGATCGGCGCTGTGAAAGTGCAGGTCGTCCAGCGTCATCGGTAGGTACCAGCCGGCCACCGGCAACTGCCAGTCGTGGCGTAGCGTGCGCTGCTGGGCCAGGGCGTTGCCCAGCTGGGTTTGCCAGTAAGCCATAAGGCCGACGCCGTCCGGTTCGCCGATGCGCTGGTCGTAGTCTGCGTCCCGGTACAGCCCCAGCACCAACTGCAGGCCTTGTTCGTGGGCCAGACGCAGGCTGTTGGCCAGCCAGCCCTGGGCGCCACCGAAGTCGTTGGCGCCGTAGGCGCTCCATTGCACGATCAGGGTCTTGCCGCCCTGGGCCGTAGCGGCTTCCCACAGCGTGCGCCATTGCGCCTGGCTCAACTGCGCGTCGCGCTCCAGCGGTTGGTAGAACAGGTGTTCGTCAGCCGTTGCCGCCAGGCTCAGGGCGAACAGCAGCACAGCGATCAAGCGGCGCATCAAAGGGTCAACTCCGCACCCAGCAACAGGCCGTTGGCATGTTCATAAAGATTGCCGCCCAGCGACTGCTGGTATTCGGCGCGTACTTTCAGCGAACCGCGGTAGGCGTTGTAGCGGTCATCGTCGAACCACCACTGCCAGCGCAGGCCCAGGCCGGTGCGCAGGTCCTGGCGCCAGTCGTTGCTCGGGTCCTGGCTTGAGAACTCGAGAAAGCCGTAAGGCATGAGGGTTTGTGCGGCGTAGCCGGGCAGCTTCCAGGTGTGCCCGCGCTGGTAGCGCGACAGCCATTGGCGATCGCCTGCGCGGGTCCACCAGGCGGCATCGTGGTAAAGGAAGCGCTCGTCCCACTGCTCCTCGTCAGCCCGCCAGTCGTTGCGCCATTTGCCCTGGTCAAGGAACGAGGCGGTTGCGCGCAGCAGCAGGTCGTTGCTCGTTTGGGCATGGCCGCGCAGGTCGCCATAGTTGTCGCTCTGGCGCTGGTGATAAAGCTCGCTGTACAGGTTGATGTTGCGGCTACCGAAAGGCTTGTAGCGCAGGCCGACGCCGGTGCCCATGGTTTGCCCGTAGTCGCTGCGGCCAGTGCCGGCGAACAGCACCCGGGCATAGACCGACAACGTCCTGCCGTTGCGGCTCGGCTCCTCGCCCAGGGCGTGATCCCACATCGCCATTTGCACGTTCTGCGAGGTGCCACGGCGGTCTTTACGGTCATCGCGGACGTTGTCGTTGGTCGGTGTGCCGGCGGGTGCCCAGGTGCTTGCCAGAGTAATACTGTCGCGCCGCGACAATGCCTCGTGAACCCGGCGCTGATGGTACGTGCGCGCTGGCAGGCTGCCGAACACCTGGTCACCGTCGACCAGTTCCTGCGCGACATCCAGTACCCGGCGCAGCGCCTTGCGTGCAGCGCCGTTGTTTTCCACTTCGACATAACGCCAGGCCAGGGCTTCGCCGATCCGGTAGTCCTCGGGGAAGGCGCGGTTGGCACGCTCAAGGTAGGGGATCGAGCGGGCTCGGGTCGCTTGATCCTCGGAGCCTGCCAGACGCATGCCGTAGTCGGCGCTGTAGCGCGGCTGCTGCGGTGCCAGGCGCACGGCTTCGGCGAGCCAGGCGGTGCTCTGGCGCAGGTGGCCATATTGCGCTGCGGTTACCGCTGCGGCGTAGTAACGATCGGCGCGCGGCTGGAGTTTGAGGACCTGGCGCTGGTAATCCATGGCATCCTGCTCCTGGAGTTCGCGTTGGGCGATGGCGGCGCCTAGCGCCCAGTCATCGGCCGTTACAGGCGTTGCCTGCTTCCAGTAGGTGTTTGCCAGGTAAGCGTTGTCGGCATTCAGCGCACTGCGCGCCGCAGCAAGGCGGGCGCTGGCGGTCCACTCGCTGTCGGCCAGGCTCTTCCAGATCGCCAAAGCAGCAATGGAATCACCCGAGGCTTCCAGGGCTTGGGCCAACGGCAGGCGGCTGCCGCTGTCACCAAGGTCTTCGGCGGCCTGGTAGTAGGCCACCGCTTCACCGGGGCGCTCGGGCATGGCGCAGTCGCCCAGGGCGCGCAACTGGCTGATGTCGACAGGGTAAGCGGGCGCCGTCTGACGCAGGTGCTCGCACGGGCCGCTGTCGGCCAGGCTGGGCGCGGCGTAAAACCACAGCAGGACGCTGGCCAGTTGCATCGGCCCACGCAGGTGCTGGTTGACAAAGTGATGACTGACCCGCTTTGGTAGCGCGGCATCGTCTTGATGCATGTCGAGAACCGCGAGCATGAGCCGGGTCTCCTCCTTCTGCCAAGGGGCTGGGATAGGGGTTGCAAGCCGAGGGGCGCAGCAGGGTAATCAATTTGTGCGCGAGTTTGAACGGATTTAATTCGGTGCGGAGCAAATAGCGCTGCCCAGCCAATCCAGAAACGCCCGCAGCGCAGGCTCGCGCTCGCGCCCCGGCAACCACACGGCGCTGTACTGCGCGGCCGGCAAGCGTACTTCAGGGCGCCACGGCTGCAGCAAACCCTGGCGCACGCTGTCGGCCACCAGCACGTTGCTGGCCAGCACCAGCCCATAGCCGGCAGCGGCCGCCTGCAGGGCATGGTGCTCATCGTCATAGTGATGAAAACGCGCCCGCTGCAGCCAGTCTTCACACCCGGCCAGGGCGCACCAGCGGGCCCAGTCGATGACCACGCCACTGACCGAAGCCCACGGCACCTCGATCAACGACAGGGGCAGATTGGCAGGTGGCGGCTGCCAACCGGGCGGGGTGTATACCGAGAAATGCTCGGCCAGCAGCGGCAACCGCTGCAACGCCGGGTCAGGATTGAATTCGGCGCGCAGAGCCAGGTCGAAACGGTGCTCGCGCTGCAGGTCGACCACCTCGCTGCCGGTCAGCACCCGCACTTGAATATCAGCGTGGCGGCGATGGAAATCACCCAGCCGCGGGATCAGCCACGCGCTGGCAAAGGCCGCAGTAGTGGTCAAGGCCAGTTGCTGGCGATCGCACGGCGGTTGCAATGCATCAACGCTGCGCTGCAGGTTGGCCAGGCCCTGATGCACCTGCAGGTACAGACGCTCGCCGGCTTCGCTGAGCCTGACACCTTGGCTGCTGCGCTCGAACAGCAGCAGGCCCAGTTGCGACTCCAGGCGCTTGATCTGGTGCGAAACGGCCGCAGGCGTGACTGCCAGTTCGTCGCTGGCAGCCTTGAAGCCGCCCAGCCGGGCCGCAGATTCGAAGGTGCGCAGGGCAGTCAGGGGCAGTTTGCCGAACACGGTGCTCACGCCAATTGAGGGAGGCTCAATTTAGCTCAATTGAACCGCCGCCTCAACGCCGCTAGGGTAGGGTTTCATTGACGTTCAGGGAGCTCGACATGCAAGGCAAGGCACGCAAGATCGTCCAGGCCATTCTCTACGAAACCATCGCCGTGCTGTGCGTGGCGCCGGTGCTGTCCTGGGCCTTTGATGCCGGCATGGCCCACTCCACCGTGCTGTCGTTGATCCTGTCGGCGGTGGCCCTGGCCTGGAACATGTTCTACAACTGGGCGTTCGAGCACTGGGAAGCCCGCCAGGCCCAGCGCCAGCGTACCCTGTGGCGGCGTTTTCTCCACGCCCTGGGCTTTGAAGGCGGGCTGGTGCTGATCCTCTTACCGGTGGTCGCCGGCTGGCTGAGCATCAGCCTGTGGCAGGCGCTGCTGACTAACCTTGCGCTGTTTGCGTTTTTCTTTGTCTATGCCTTCGTGTTCCAGTGGGCCTTCGACCGGGTTTTCGATGTGCCCGATTCTGCCCGCGAACCTGCTTGACTTTGCCTGGGCGGCTGCGCTAGTTTCGCTGGCATGAACACATTCCTGCAGTCGCCTCAGCACAGCATTATTACCGCCATTATCGTTTTGGCGGGCTAGCTGGCACTTGCACCGAACCCGCCCTGGAGGCGGGTTCTTTCTCTCTCTCCTGGGCACTTTAAAAAAACCAGGAGTCACCGATGACCAGCCTTGCCGTTAGCCCCCGCACACCGACCGCGCCGTCGAACCTGCTGTCCGACTACGTGCGGCGCATTCTTGCAGCGCCGGTGTACGACCTGGCGATCGAAACGCCCCTGCAAGCGGCGCCGGCGCTGTCACGCAGCCTCGGCAACCAGGTGCTGCTCAAACGTGAAGACCTGCAACCCACCTTCTCCTTCAAGATCCGCGGTGCCTATACCCGCCTCAGCCGCCTGAGCCCGGCACAGCGCCAGCGCGGGGTGATCACCGCGTCCGCTGGCAACCACGCCCAGGGCGTGGCGTTGGCCGCCCGTGAGCTGGGCATGCGCGCCACCATCGTCATGCCGACCACCACCCCGGAACTCAAGGTTGAAGGCGTGCGTTCGCGCGGCGGCCAGGTGGTGCTGCATGGCGAAAGCTTTCCCCACGCCCTGGCCCATGCGTTGAAACTGGCCGACAGCGAGGGCGCGACCTTCGTGCCGCCGTTCGACGACCCCGACGTGATCGCCGGCCAAGGCACGGTGGCCATGGAGATCCTGCGCCAGCAACCCGGTGAGCTGGATGCGATCTTCGTCCCGGTCGGTGGCGGCGGGCTGATCGCCGGCATCGCCGCCTATGTCAAATACCTGCGCCCCGAGGTCAAGGTCATCGGCGTCGAACCGCAGGATTCGAATTGCCTGCAAGCGGCCATGGCCGCCGGCGAGCGGGTGATACTGGCTCAGGTCGGCAGCTTTGCCGAAGGCGTGGCGGTGGCGCAGATCGGCGCCCATTGCTTCGAGCTGTGCCGCCACTATGTCGATGAGGTCATCACCGTCAGCAGCGACGAACTGTGCGCGGCCATCAAGGACATCTACGACGACACCCGCTCGATCACTGAACCGTCCGGTGCTTTGGCTGTAGCCGGGATCAAGAAGTACGTAGCCCGCGAAGGCGTGCAGGGCCAGACCCTGGTGGCGATCGACTCCGGTGCCAACGTCAACTTCGACCGCCTGCGCCATGTTGCCGAGCGCGCTGAGCTGGGCGAGCAGCGCGAAGCGATCATCGCCGTGACCATCCCCGAGCAGCCGGGCAGTTTCCGCGCTTTTTGCCAGGCTCTGGGCAAGCGTCAGATCACCGAGTTCAATTACCGCTACTACCCCGGCAAGGAGGCGCGGCTGTTCGTTGGCGTGCAGACCCACCCCCAGACCGACCCGCGCGACCAGTTGCTGGCCAGCCTGCGCGAGCAGGGCTACAGCGTACTCGATCTGACCGACAACGAACTGGCCAAGGCCCATGTGCGCCACACCGTGGGCGGGCATGCCGGGCCGGGCGCGGACGAACGCGTGCTGCGCTTTGAATTCCCCGAGCGTCCGGGGGCCTTGCTGGGCTTTCTCGAGCGCCTGGGCAAGCGCTGGAACATCAGCCTGTTCCACTACCGCAACCACGGCGCTGCCGAGGCGCGGGTGTTTGCTGCCCTGGAAGTGCCGCAGGACGAGCAGCCAGGCCTGCCTGCGGCGCTGGACGCCATGGGCTACCGCTACTGGGACGAAAGCGACAACCCGGCCTACCGGCTGTTCCTCGGCTGACTCAGATCAACACGGGGCAGGGCAGACAGGCGGATCCTCAAGGCAAAGGAACATTGCATGAGGATCTCGCCATGAGCAGCACGTTTTTCATCCCTGCCGTCAATATCATGGGCATCGATTGCCTCGAAGAGGCGATGGCTGCCATTGCCGGATATGGCTTGCGCAAGGCCCTGATCGTCACCGACGCGGGCCTGGCCAAGGCCGGGATCGCCGAGCGGATTGCCGAAATGCTGGCGATGCGCGACATCGACTCGGCGATCTTCGATGGCGCCAAGCCCAACCCGAGCATCGCCAACGTCGAACAGGGCCTGGCGCTGTTGCAGCGCGAGCGCTGCGACTGCGTGATCTCCCTGGGCGGCGGCTCGCCCCATGACTGCGCCAAGGGCATTGCCCTGTGCGCCACCAACGGTGGGCACATCCGTGATTATGAAGGGGTGGACCAGTCGGCCAAGCCCCAGTTGCCGTTGATTGCCATCAACACCACCGCCGGCACCGCCAGCGAAATGACCCGCTTCTGCATCATCACCGACGAAGCGCGCCACGTGAAAATGGCCATCGTCGACCGCAACGTCACGCCACTGCTGTCGGTCAACGACCCGGCGCTGATGGTCGGCATGCCCAAGGGCCTGACCGCGGCCACCGGCATGGACGCCCTGACCCACGCCATCGAAGCCTACGTTTCCACTGCCGCCACGCCGATCACCGACGCCTGCGCGATCAAGGCCATCGAGCTGATCAGCGACAACCTGCGCCAGGCCGTGGCCGAGGGCAGCGACCTCAAGGCCCGGGAGAACATGGCCTACGCCCAGTTCCTCGCCGGCATGGCCTTCAACAACGCCTCCCTGGGGTACGTGCATGCCATGGCCCACCAGTTGGGCGGTTTCTATGACTTGCCCCATGGCGTGTGCAACGCGGTGCTGCTGCCCCATGTGCAGCGCTTCAACGCCAGCGTCAGCGCCGCGCGCCTGCGCGATGTGGCCAAGGCCATGGGCGTGGATGTCAGCGCCATGAGCGCTGAGCAGGGCAGCGATGCCGCCCTGGCGGCCATCGAGCAGCTGTCGCGGGCCATTGATATTCCGCCGGGGCTGGCGGTGCTGGGGGCCAAGGAGGCCGATATTCCGACCTTGGCCAGCAATGCCCTGAAGGATGCCTGCGGCCTGACCAACCCGCGGGTGGCCAGTCAGGCAGAGATCGAGGCGATCTTTAAAGCAGCCTTTTAACAGCATCGCGGGGCAAGCCCGCTCCTACAGTGTAGGAGCGGGCTTGCCCCGCGATGAGGCCGTCAAACCACCAACGACAACAGCATGATAAAGATGATGCCGACCACCGAGAGGATGGTCTCCATCATGCTCCAGGTCTTGAAGGTCTCAGCCACGGTCATGTTGAAGTACTGCTTCACCAGCCAGAAGCCGGCATCGTTGACGTGCGACAGAATCAACGAGCCGGCGCCGGTCGCCAGTACCAGCAGCTCACGGTTGACCCCCGGCATCATGCCGATCACCGGCGCGACGATGCCGGCACCGGTGATGGTCGCCACCGTCGCGGAACCAGTGGCGATACGAATCACCGCCGCCACCAGCCAGGCCAGCATGATCGGCGAAATCTCGGCCTGCACGGCCATCTGCCCGATCACGTTACCCACCCCGGTATCCACCAGCATCTGCTTGAAGCCACCACCGGCACCGACGATCAGGATGATCGCCGCCGTCGGCGCCAGGCTTTGGTCGAGCAGTTTCATGATGTGCTGGCGAGAGAACCCGCGCGCCGCGCCAAAGGTGTAGAACGCCAGTAGCAAGGCGGCGAGCAGGGCGGTGATCGGGTGGCCGATCAGGTCCATCCATTGGCGTACGATGTGCTCGGCCGGCAGCACCACGTCGGCGAAGGTTTTCAGCAGCATCAGGAACACCGGCAGCAACACGGTGATCAGGGTGATGCTGAAACTGGGCAGGTTCTGCTGGTCGGATTCGCGGGTGATCTGCTCCATCAGCTCCTTGTTCGGGTTACCCGGGATGTACTTGGAGATGAAGTTGCCGTACAGCGGGCCGGCAATGATCGCCGTCGGCAGGGCGACGATCAGCCCGTAGAAAATGGTCTTGCCGATGTCGGCATTGAAGATGCCGATTGCCAGCAGCGGCCCCGGGTGCGGCGGCACCAGGCCGTGGACCACCGACAAGCCGGCCAGCAGCGGAATGCCGATCTTGATCAGCGACACCCCGGAGCGCCGGGCGACGATGAACACCAACGGAATCAGCAGGACGAAGCCAATTTCAAAGAACAGCGGAATGCCGACCAGGAAGGCGGCGAACATCATTGCCCAATGCACCTTCTGTTTGCCGAAGGCGCGTATCAGCGTCTGGGCGATCTGGTCGGCGCCGCCGGAGTCGGCCATCAGCTTGCCGAGCATGGTGCCCAGGGCCAGGACGATGCCGACGAAACCGAGCACGCCACCAAAACCGTCCTGGAACGATTTCATTACCTTGGCCACCGGCATGCCCGAGGTCAGGCCGAGAAAACCGGCCGCCAGGGTCAGGGCGACAAAAGGGTGGACCTTGAAGTGGGTGATCAGCAGCACCAGGCCGATGATGGTGACCACCGCATCGAGCAGCAGGTAGGTATCAGTTGCCAAACCAAACATGGTTCAGTGCCTCGTATTGTCATTTTTGTGGGCGGAACTATTACAGCGTTTACGGGTCGAGACAGCGCTATCTTGGGTGAGCCGAAAAAACAGCCAGGGTCAGGCCGTTCGCGCCAGCAGCGGTTCACCGCAGGGCTTTAGCCACTGGTCTACCTCGATGGCCAGCTTGTCTACCGCCAGGGTGGCGTCCAGCGCCAGGGTCAATGGCTCGCTGTTGGGCCGTTCGAGAGCAGCGAACTGGCTGTCGATCAGGCTGGCGGGCATGAAGTGGCCGGGGCGGGCGAGCACGCGGCGGCTGGCTTCTTCAGGGGAGAGATCGAGAAACACGAAGCCCAGGTCCGGCACGGCATGGCGCAGGGCATCGCGGTAGCGCTTCTTCAGCGCGGAGCAGGTGAGGATGGGGCGCTCGCCGGCTTTCAGGCAGGCTTGCAGTTCCTCGCCCAGGCGAATCAGCCAACCGGCACGGTCGTCGTCGTCCAGGGGGATGCCGGCACTCATTTTCTTGATGTTGGCAGCGGGGTGGAAGTCGTCGCCTTCGATCAGGCGACCGCCGCTCAGGCCTGCAATGGCAGCACCGACGTAGCTCTTGCCACAGCCAGCGACGCCCATGACCACAATCGCGGAGAGGGGTGGGTTCATCGGTACCTCCTGCAGGGCAAGATAGCGCTATCTTGAAGCGAGACGGCTAACGTCTCGAGCGCTTCCCACCCAGATGTTATTGATCTTGTAAAAGCAGTCTGGATGCTCATTCCTGGCCTCATGCAGTTTTGCATTGCCTGTGGTCTGAGACAGCGCTACCTTAGTGCCCGTTCCCCATTCTTTGCAAGTCGAAAATAAAACCCGTCATGACCCGCATCGGCTCTCGTACTACCGGTCGTCCCACCCTGGCTGAAGTGGCCAGGCTCTCCGGGGTTTCCCCGATTACCGCTTCGCGGGCACTGCGCGGGGTCAGCACGGTTGCCCCGCAGCTGGTGGAAAAAGTCCAGGTCGCCGCCGCCAGCCTCGGCTATGTGGCCAACCCGGCTGCACGGGCGTTGGCGTCCAAGCAAAGCCAGTCGATCGTGGTGCTGATCCCGTCGCTGTCCAACCACCTGTTCATCGACACCCTCGAAGCCATCCACGAGGTCATGCGCCCCCGTGGGCTTGAGGTGCTGATCGGCAACTATCACTACGATATTGCCGAAGAAGAGAACCTTATCCGCAACTACCTGGCCTACCAGCCGCGCGGTATCCTGCTCACCGGCTTTGATCGCAGCGACGCCGCCAAGCAGCTGCTCGCCGCCAGTGGCGTGCCGTGCGTGCACATGATGGAGCTGGGCGGTGAAGCCCAGGCCATGTCGGTGGGCTTCTCCCAGCAGGAAGCGGGCAGGGCGGCGGCGCGGCATCTGCTCGAGCGCGGCTGCAAGCGCCCGGGCTTTATTGCCGCGCAACTCGACCCACGGGTGATGCAGCGCGCCGAGGGTTTTCGCCAGGCCCTGGCTGAAGTCGGCCTGAATGCCCACGCTCGCGAGCTGCTGGCACCGCAGCCGTCGTCGATCGGCTTGGGCGGGGAGCTGTTTGCGCAGTTGCTGCAGCGTCATGCCGACGTCGATGGCATCTTCTTCTGCAACGACGACCTGGCCCAGGGGGCGATACTCGAAGCCTTGCGCCAGGGCATCAAGGTGCCGCAGCAGGTGGCCATGGTCGGCTTCAACGACCTGCCGGCCTCGGCGCACATGGTCCCGCGCCTGACCTCGATCCGCACTCCGCGTGCAGCCATTGGCCGCTGCGCTGCGCAGGCGCTGCTGGGCCTGCTCGATGGCAAACGTGGGCAGTTGCAGTGCCAGGACCTGGGCTTTGAGCTGATGGTTCGCGAAAGCAGCTGAAACCGCCAGTCGGCGGGCGCTGCAAGGTGATATCAGAGTGCTTGCACGGTGCCAATCGCCATCTATGCTCAGCAAATCCCGAGCATGGAGTGTTGCAAAATGTTTGATTTGCATCGTAAGTCCGATCTGGCTGAAATCGAGCGTTGCACCCAGGCCCTGGGCCAGATGACCGCCAAGCTGGCCGCCATCAGTCGCTCGATGGCGATGATCGAATTCAGCCCCGACGGGGTCATCCTCGACGCCAACGAACACTTCTGCAAGGCCATGGGCTACGGCGTCGAAGAGATTCGCGGCAAGCACCACCGCCTGTTCTGCGAGGAAGCCTTCAGCAAGAGCGAGGAATACCGCCAGCTATGGCGTGACCTGAGTCGGGGCGAGCCGCGCAGCGGCACCTTTGCCCGGGTCGACAAGCAGGGCCGCGAAGTCTGGCTCGAGGCCAGCTACATGCCGGTGCTCGGCGCCCAGCAACAGGTCACCAGCGTGATCAAGGTCGCCTCCGACATCACCCAGCGGGTGCAGCACGAGCACGAGACCGAAAGCCTGATCAACGCGATCAGCCGCTCCATGGCGATGATCGCGTTCACCCCGGATGGCAAGGTCATTGAAGCCAACCAGAACTTCCTCAACACCATGCACTACCGCCTCGACGAGGTGGTGGGCAAGCACCACAGCCTGTTCTGCCACAAGAGCGAAAGCGAGTCGGCGGCGTACAAGGCCTTCTGGGCCTCGCTCAACCGCGGCGAGTACCATTCCCACCGTTTTGAACGGGTCAACAAACTCGGGCAGATGGTCTACCTGGAAGCCTCCTATAACCCGATCTTCGACACCCGCGGGCGCCTGTACAAGGTGGTCAAGTTCGCCAGTGATATTACCCGGCAAGTCAGCACCCAGCAGACCGCTGCCGAATCGGCCCATGCCACCTCGGTGCAGAACGACGCCTGCGCGCGCAAGGGCTCGCAGGTGGTGCAGCAGACCGTGCAGGTGATCGAGGAAATATCCCAGGACCTCAACGCCGCCGCACGCAGCATCGATGCGGTGAGCAAGCAGTCGGAGCTGATCGGGCAGATCGTCCAGACCATCCGCAGCATCGCCGACCAGACCAACCTGCTGGCGCTCAACGCTGCCATCGAGGCGGCCCGCGCCGGCGAGCACGGGCGCGGCTTTGCCGTGGTTGCCGATGAGGTGCGCAACCTGGCGGCGCGCACCAGCAAGGCCACCCTTGAGATCGTCGAAGTGGTGCGTCAGAACCACGACCTGTCGCTGACCGCCGTGGCCAGCATGCAGTCAAGCCTCAGTCGCACGGGCCTGGGCGTGGAACTGGCCAACGAGGCCGGCGAAGTGATCCTTGAGATCCAGCAGGGGTCGCAGCATGTGGTCGATGCGATCAGCCAGATCAACTCGACCTTGCAGTTGCACTGACCCGCTGGGTGAGCTGGCTGTCGAGGGTCTGCAAGCTCAGCTCCAGGGCGCGGACCAGAGCCTGCAACTGTTCGACATCGGCATCGCCGACACAGGCTTGCTCAAGCGCTTCGCAGCGTTGCACTACGCCACGGGCCTTGAGCATCTTGGCGCCACCCTTGATGCGGTGAGCCAGGGTGCGCAAGGCCTCGCGCGCAGGTGTCGGCCCGAGGGCGCGCAGGGCCTTGAGGTCGTCGCTGTTGCTCTGGGCCAGTTCGCGCAACAGGCGTTCGACCAGGTGCGGGTCGCCCAGGGTCAGGTACCTGAGGTTGTCGACCTCGAAGCCGCTGGCGTGTTCGTCAAGGCTATCGCTGCTCGGTACCGGTGCAACCGGGCTGTCGAAACCTGCCAGGTGGCGGCGCAGTTCGTTGAGGCCGATCGGCTTGAACAGGCAATCATTCATGCCGCTTTCCAGGCAGCGTTCGCGCTCTTCGATCTGGGCGTTGGCGGTCAGGCCGAGGATCAGGCAGGGCTGGCGTTGCTGTTGTTGTTCCTCGTTGCGCAGCCGGCGCGTCAATTGATGGCCGTCCATGCCAGGCATGTGGCAGTCGGTGATGACCACCTCGAACGTCCCTTGCAGCCACAGCGCCAGCGCCGCCTGGCCATCGCCGGCCTGGCTGACCTGGTGGCCGAGGACAGTCAGTTGGCGTTCTAGCAGCATCAGGTTGGCGGGGTAGTCATCCACCACCAGGATGTTCAGCGCGGCAGTGGCCGGCGCAGGCTCGACTGCCGGCAGGGGGGCGTGGGGTACCGCCGCCAGCGGCAATTGCAACTCGATGTCGACCCGGGTGCCGTGGCCCGGTCTGCTGCTCAGGCTCAAGCGGCCGCCCATCAGCTCGCACAAGGTGCGGCTGATCACCAGGCCCAGGCCGGTGCCCTGGCGCGCCGGTTGCTCGCCCACCTGGGCGAAGTGATGGAACAAGCGCGCCTGGTCTTGTGCACTGATGCCGATGCCGGTGTCTTCCACGCTCAGCAGTACCCGGCGTAACTGCCCGGGCTGTTGCGGGCCATAGCGCAGAGTGACGTTTACCTGGCCCTGTTCGGTGAACTTGAGGGCATTGCCCAAGAGGTTCGACAGCACTTGCTTGACCCGCAGCGGGTCGACCATGACGCCTTCGCCGAGGGCCTGCAGGTCGGTCCTCAAAGCCAGGCCCTTGAGCCGTGCATTGCCCTCGAACACGCGCACGGTGGCGGCGACCAGGGTACTCAGGTCGGTGGCTTCGGCATTCAGTTGCATGTGGCCCGACTCGATGCGGGCGATGTCGAGGATGTCACCGATCAGCGCCAGCAGGCCGTTGGCCGAATCGAACGCTACTTGCAACGAGGCGCGGTCGGCGCGGCCCTGTTCGGCGTCCTTGACCGCAAGCTCGAGCAAGCCGATCACCGCGTTCATCGGCGTGCGGATCTCATGGCTCATGGTCGCCAGAAAGGTGCTTTTGGCGCGGCTGGCATCGTCGGCCTGGTCCTTGGCCAGGCGCAGTTCTTCGAGCAGGCGCTTGCTGAAGCCCAATTCATGTTGCAGCGCTTGCTGGGCTTCGCTGCGCTGGCGGATCAGGCTGCGCAGGTAGCGGTTCCAGAACACCACGGCGGCGATCAGCAGGCTGGCGACGATGAGGATCTGCAGGATCAGCGAGCGGTAGTTGTACCAGGGGCTGTCGCTGATCAGCGCGTTGGTGCGCCAGCGGTTGGTCAGTTGCGCCAGCTCGTCCGGCTCGATGCTCAGCAGCGCCTTGTCGAGAATTCCATGCAGCTCGGGCGCCGAGCGTGAGGTAGAGAAGGCACCGATCACCGGTTGATCGCCGAACAGCGAAGCGATGCGCAGGCGATCCTTGAACAGCCGGCTGATAAAGTAGGCGGCGTTGATCTGCGAACTGATGGCGGCATCGGCCTGGCCCTGGGCGACATGCTCCATCAGTGAGAGGGGGTTATCGACCTCGATCAGGCGGACCCCGGGAAAGTTCGCCTGCAACAGCGGCTTCAACGGATAGTCGCGGATGATCGCCAGGCGTTTGCCCTGCAGTTGCTCAATGCTGTTCACGGCGTCGGGCTCGGCACGGGTGACCAGCACCCGCGGGCTGAGCATGTAAGGCCGGGTGAAGCTCAAGCTGGCTTCACGTTGCTTGCTCGGGACCAGGGTGCTGGCAATATCGGCGCTGCCCTGGTCGAGCAAGGCGATGGTCGCAGCGCCAGGGTCGGCTTTGACGAACTCGAACTTCAGGCCCGTGCGCAAGCTGATCTGCTCCAGTACGTCGGCGCTGATGCCGCGAGGTTGCTGCTGGTCGTCGTAAAAGGTCAGCGGCGCGTAGTACTTGTTGAAGACGACCCTGGCCACCGGGTGCTGCTCTATCCACGCCTGCTCCTGGCGGGTCAGCGGCAGGGCGCCGCGATTGAGCAGCATGCTGGTGCTGCCACTGCTCCAGCGGCGCAGGATGTTCAGACGCTCGGTTTCACTGGTGACGGCCAGCGACTGGTTGAGCAAGCGCAGCAATCGGTCGTTGCCACGGGCCAGGGCAAAGGCGAAGGTCTCGCGCTCGTGTTTGACGAAGTGGGAGATCTGCACGTTTTCCTGAAAGCTCTTGCCGATCAGGTAGTCGCTGCTGATGGCATCGCCAAGAAAGGCGTCGGCCTGGCCCAGCGATACCGCCGACAAGCCGGCCATGGTCGAGGAATACAACTGCAGGTGGGCCTTGGGAAACAGGTGCTGGACTTCTTCATCCGGCAGGTAGTGATCGACCATGGCCAGACGTAGCCCGTCCAGTTCGTCATCGACGGCGCGGGTCTTGCCCTGGGGCGTGACGATGACTGGCAGGTCGTCGGCATAGGGTTGGCTGAGCACCAGTTGCGCATCGGCAGCCTCAAAGCCATTGGAGCTGCCGAGCAGGTCGATGGCCCCGGCGTGCAGGGCGGCGATCGCCTGTTGACGGCTGTTGTAGCGACGCACTTCAACGGGGATGCCCAGCAGTTCGCTGATCAGCCCGGCATAGTCGGCGGTCAGGCCCTCGTACTCGCTCTGGCTGACATTGATATCGAAGGGCGGGTAGTCCGGGCTCGAGGTTCCCAGGCGCAGCACGGCTTTTTCCTTCAGCCAGCGCCTGTCAACCGCCGACAGAGCGACGCCTTCGCCACCCACCACTGAGCGGGCCAGCAGGGTGCGCGGCTCGCCGGGCTCATCGGCCAGGCTGCTGTCGAGCAGCAACACCGGCAAACAGCCCAGCACCAGGGCCAGCAGAGCGGGGCGAATGTTCATGGCCAGCTCAGATCACCTGGTTGCGAGTGGCCAGACCCATAAGGTCGACGAAAGATCCTACCTGGAGTTTCTCCATGATCCGGCTTTTGTAGGTGCTGATGGTCTTTGGACTCAGCAGCATGCGTTCGCCGATATCATTGTTTGAAAGCCCCGCCGCGAGCATGCGCAGCACTTCCATTTCGCGGTGCGACAGGCTGGCCAGGCGTTCCTCTTCGCTGCCCAGCGGGCCGCGGTTGGCCGACATGTCAGGGAAGGTCGAGTAGCCCTTGACCATGGCTTTCAAGGCGAAGATCAGTGCTTCCAGGTCTTCGTCCTTGTGGACGAAGGCGGAACTGCCGGCATCCAGGCAGCGCCGGGCGAACAAGGCGGCCGGCTGACCGGTCAGAACCATGATTTTAGGGGTGTTTTCCAGCAGGTGCAGGCGCTTGATCACGCTCAGGCCATCAAGGCCGGGCAGGCCGATATCGAGGATCACTACGTCCGGGCGCAGCTCACGGGCCATCTGCACGGCGGCCACGCCGTCGCCGGTTTCACCGGCTATTTCGTAGCGTTCACGTTCGAGCAGCATACGCACCGCAAGACGAATCGTGGGGTGATCATCGACGATCAGTACCGAAGGCATTGGCGCAACTCCTTGACGAAGAGGGTAAGCCGTTTCCTGAATCATTCAGGAAGACGAGTCGGGCCGGAGCCGGCGAGCCGCCAACGATACGTCGAATCAGGTTGCAAAAGTATGGGAAGTATAGAAGCGTTGAAAATTGTGGTAGGAATTGTAGAAAATTCCTACGCCTCTGCTAGATAAAGGCCGCTGCCCGGCCTATCGCCGGCAAGGCCGGCTCCCACCGTTTCGGTGTACACCGATCTATTGTGGGAGCCGGCCTTGCCGGCGACGGCAGCGAAGCGGCCCGCTGATTCAGAACGACGTGGTAAACGAGGCGAAGTACGCCCGGCCCGCTTCGTTGTAGGTCAGCGCCCCGGCTTCATCCGAGTTGCCCTCGCGGTACAGGCGCTTGTCGAACAGGTTGTTGACCCCCACGCGCATGCTCAGGTTCTTGCTGAACTCGTAACCGCTGCTAATGCCGACAATGCCATAGGGATCGACGTCCTTCTGCACCTTCTTGTCCAGGGTTTCATTGGCCCGGGCGTTGTAGGTCGGCGCTTCCTGCTTGCCGTAGTAGGTGCCGTTGAGCTGGAACGACAGCTTGTCGGTGACATTCCAGTCCAGGGTCGAGTTGACCGTGTACTCGGGGATGATGCTCAACGGCTCGCCGGTTTTCTTGTCCTTGGACTCGATCATGTAGGTGAAGTTGGTGTTCCAGTCCAGCGCCGGGGTCAGCTCGACGAACAGGTTGCCCTCGACCCCTTGCACCACGGCCTTGCCGGTGTTTTCCCAGCGCAGGATGCGCCGGCCGTTGGGCAGGCGGAACAAGGTCTGGTTGCCGGCCTCGATCTTGTTCTTGTAGTCGTTACGGAAGTAGGTGGCACTGGTGCGCCAGGTGCCTTTGTCGTAGGCCAGGCCCAGCTCCTTGTTGACGCTGGTTTCCGGGTCGAGGTTGGCGTTGCCCAGCAGGTAGCAGCCGCCGTTGTTGACTTCACCGGAGTTGCAGCCCGTCCCGCGGCTGTACAGCAGGTAGTTGGGGTTGGCCTGGTACAGGTTGGGGGTCTTGTAGGCACGGGCGATGCCACCCTTGATGCTCAGGGCTTCGGTGATCTGGTGCGAGGCGTTCAGGCTCGGGCTCCAGTTGTCGCCGTAGTCTTCGTGGTGGTCCAGGCGCAGGCCGGGGGTGACGATGGTGTTTTCACCGACTTCGATGTTGTCCTCGGCGTACAGGGCAAAGCTGCGCGCGGTGGATTTGGTCTGGGTACGGTCGAAATTCGGCAGTTCGGCACCCGGGTCATAGCTCTGCGGGCGCAGCGAGCCCGGGTCGTTGAGCGACTCGTACAGGTATTCGCCGCCCAGGGTCAGTACCTGCTCCAGGCCCATGCTCAGCGGCAGGTTGACCTCGCCGGTGGCGCGGGTATTGCGCAGGCGCGACTCGAAGCGCCCGGCACCACCCGATGGCGCACCTTCGCCCCAGCCGGCCAGGCCTTCATTGAGGCGCCCGTTGCGGGTCAGGTCGTAGGACAGCGAGGCGGTGGAGGTACCCCAGTCGTAGTCGCCGCGGTGGGTCACGGCAAAGCTTGAGCGCTGCATGACGTTGGTTTCCTTGCCCACCTGGCTTTCGACGAACTCGCCGCCGGCGTTGAGCATGGTGTCGCCGGCAAAGATGTTGCCCTGGCGGCTGTAGCTGGACTCCAGGTCGACGGTGTTGGCCGGGTCGATCTTCCAGCTCAGCAGGCCGTTGATGTCCTTGTTGCGCACGCCTTCGCGGCCGGCCATCAAGGATTCGGCATAGGCCTGGTGCGCCGAGTTGATCTTCATGTCGTCGGCGTCGGTCTTGTTCAGGTTGCCGTACACGCGAAAGATCAGGCTGTCGGTGAGCGGCCCGCTGAGGCTGAAGTTGACCCGCTTGCCGGTACCCTCGGAGTCGTCCTCGGGGAGCATGGTGTAGAGGGTCATGGAGCCGCGCAGGTCCTGGGTCGGGCGCTTGGTGATGATGTTGACCACACCGCCCATGGCGCCCGAACCGTAGCGCGCGGCGGCCGGACCGCGGAGGATCTCGATGCGTTCGACTTCTTCGGCCGGTACCCAGTTGGTTTCCCCGCGGGTGTCACGGTCGCCGCTCCAGCCGTAGCGCACGGCGTTGCGCGAAGTCGACGGCTTGCCATCGATGAGGATCAGGGTGTTTTCCGGGCCCATGCCGCGCAGGTCGATCTGGCGGTTGTTGCCACGTGCGCCGCTGCTGCTGTTGCCGGTCAGGTTGACCCCCGGCTCGCGGCGGATGATGTCGGAAAGATCGTTGACCGGCGGACGCTTCTTGATGTCTTCAGCGGTGATGATTGACACGCCTGGCGCCTGCTTGAGTTCCTCTTCGGCGGTGCCCAGCACCCGGGTGTTCTCCAGCTCGATCGCCTGCCGGCTGCCGTCCACGGGCAGGTCGGTGGGCTGCACCTGGACTTCGTCCGGCTGCAGCTCCAGGGGCGCTGCGGCCAGTGCCGTGGAACCCAGGGTGGCCAGCAAGGCAATGCTCATGCGGCTGAGGTTGAAGCGCGACACCATGTCAGATCTCTCCTGAAACAAAGGGTGAACGGCCTGGACGGAAGGGCCGGGCCGTTCGGGAAGTCGAGAATGATAAGAATTACCATTCGCGTGTAAACCCTTCAGGAGAAAAATAAAATATTAACGAAGCAGGGCGCTAAAACCCTGCTACGCAATGTACAGCAGATTAATGGCCAAAGGCCTTTAGAACTGTAGGGATGCAGCCAGGCTTGAGGTGCGGCCGGGGGCCGGCATCATGCTCTGCGACATCGGGTCGAGGTAGTACTGGTCGGTAAAGTTGTAAACATTGAAACTGACCTTGAGTTCATCGTTGACCTGGTAGTCGGCGAAAAAATCATAGATGCGCGCTTCCAGGTAGTGCTGCTGCGGGGTAGTGGTGCCCACGTGCCAGCTTTTATCCAGCACGTACATCGGCCCGCTGGTGTAGCGCATGCGTATGCCACTGGCCAGTTTCTGCTCGAAGGCCTTGGCCCCCAGCACCAGGTTGACGCTGTAGCGTGGCGGGTTCTGGGTATTGGTGTAGGAGCCCTGGAAACCGCCGGTGGTGCAGTCCGGCGTTTCGCTCTTGCCGCCGTCGCGCAGGGCCTGGGCAAAGGCGCGGTCGCAGGTTTCCGCCTTGATGTTGTAGACGTACGAGGCGTCGGCGAACCACCAGGCACTGTCATAGTGAGTTTGCAGCTCGATGCCCTGGGTGGTGAAGCTGTCGACGTTGCGGATCTTCAGCTCGCCATTGAAGCCGGGGCGGCCCTTGGGGTTGTAGCGGTAGTTGCGGGTGACCATGTCGTCGATGGTGTTGTGAAAGTAGGCCAGCTTGATCCCGGCCTGGTCGTTGTCCAGCAGCAGGTTGCTGCCCTTGAACGATGCGCCGACTTCAAAGGTTTTCATCCGCTCCGGGCGCAGGTCGTAGTTGGGTTCTGCCGACCAGCTGCCCAGGGTGGTCTCGAACAGCGACGGCATGCGCAGGCCCTGGTTGTACAGGGCGTAGGCCATGACATTGGGGGTAAAGGCATAGCTGACGCTGTAGGCCGGGGCGAAGCCGTGGCCAGACAGTTGGGCATTATCGGCGAAGCCTGCAAACTCGGCGTTCCACCACGGCTCGTCGGGGCCGGCCCCGGCGGGGGCGGCATACAGCGCCTGGCGGTTGCGGTCGTAAATACGGTAACCGCTGTAGCGCCCGCCGGCGGTGACGGTCAGCTGCGGGACCGGCTTGTATTCCAGGGCGGTGCTGAGGCTGTATTCGTGGCGATAGCCGTTGCGTTCGATGCGGTTGTTCTCCAGGTCGTCCTGCCACGGCTTACGGCTCGGGTCGATGGTTTCGTATTGGTACGAGGCGCCATAGGTCAGGGCATAGTCGCCGCTGCCGGTAATGAAGCGGCTGGTGTTGCTGATGTCGGTGCCGACTTTGAGGTTGCTCAGGTCGGACTTGAGCGATTGTCGGTAGTGCTCGCTTTGCTCGTCCTGGTAGCCCTGGCCGCGTTGCGGCGCGGTAAAGCCGACATTGTTGTACATGATGCTGCGGCCGAAGGTCGCCCAGGCATGGCCGTTGAGGTCGATATAGCGCGCCAGGCTGTCGTCCTCGGGGTGCCATTTGAACTCGCTGGTGAGGGTGTGCAGCTTCATGTTGCCGGGCTTGAACTGGATCATCTGGTTGGCGTCGCTGTAGTCGTAGACCGGGTCGAGGGTCTCGCGCACAAAGCAGCCGGTGCTGTCCCACATGTTGTCGCCGTCCGGCACCGGTGCATCGATGGCCGAGCACTGCTGGTAATACTCGGGGTTGGCGCTCATCCAGAAGGCTTCGTCGTAGCGGTCGATGTCTTTTTTGAAGTCGCCCAGTGGCCAGCTCATCGACGGGCCGCTGCGACCAATCTGCGAGGGCATGATTTCGCCGAAGCTTGAATCCATGTAGCGGTAGCCCAGGCCCAGCTCCAGGCCGTTGTCGCGGTACAGGGTGCCCTTGAGCATGAAGGATTTGTTGTGGGTGCTGGAGTTGAGCACCTCTTCGCCGGGCCAGTAGTTGCGTGCCACGGTGTTGGCATCGACCAGGGCGCCGCCGCTGATCACCGAGGTGTCGTAACGCGAGTAGCCATGCTTGCCGGCGAAGTAGTTGTTATTGCGCCGCTCGGCGTAGGCGGCGACCACATCGAAGGCTTCGTCCTTGTGCGCGAAGGCCAGGCTGCGCGACCAGTCATGCGCGTGCAGCAGGTCGTTGCCATCGGTGCGCGGACGCACCCGGTAATCGCTGGGAACATCGGCGCTGCTGTTGTCCGCCAGCGAGCCGCGCAGGCGCCAGCCGGTGGTCTCGCCGGGTTTGAGGATGTCGTCGACAGTCAGCGTCTGCATCTCTACCGAGCCGCCGATGGCACCGGAAGCGCCGGCGTCCAGGCTCGGGCCCTTGTTGACGGTGACGCTGCTGATCAGGTCCGGGTCGATGTAGGCGCGCTGTGCAGTGCCAGCGT
Organism: Pseudomonas sp. 2835; assembly: GCF_050435905.1. NCBI lineage: Bacteria > Pseudomonadati > Pseudomonadota > Gammaproteobacteria > Pseudomonadales > Pseudomonadaceae > Pseudomonas > Pseudomonas sp. 2835. The sequence continues at coordinate 171,634 of NZ_JBNDLE010000001.1, forward strand.
AACCGCGGTAGACGTCCAGCGATTGCTGGCTGCCATCGACCTTGACCGGCACCCGGCCCTGGCCCTGGATACCGCGGATGTTCACTTCGATCCCACCACCGTTGCGCCCGTCGGAGGTCTGCACGCCAGCGATGCCCGCGAGCATGTCGGCATTGGAGCGGCCGCGAAAACGCTCCAGTTGCTCCAGGTTGCGGGTTTCCACCGAGCGCGGCACGCCGTAGTCCTTGAGGACGTCGTCTTCAGCCTGGCCCTTGACCCGGGTGGCGCCGAGCTCAAGGGCATCACTGGCTTGTGCGGCCTTTTCGATCAGCACCCGGCCGTCGTCACTGAAGTAGGCGCTCAGGCCGCTGCCGGCCAGCAGTTTGCCCAGGGCCTGGGCCGGCGCGTAATGGCCCTGCAGGCCCAGCGACGGCTTGCCGGCGGTCAGGCGGGCATCCACCGACAGCAGCAGGCCGGCGCTGGCGGCGAACTGGGTCAGGGCCTGGTCGAGGGTGCCGGCGGGAATCTGGTACAGGCGTTGTTCCTGGCGGGCAGGTTCGGCCTGGGCCGGCATGGCCAGGCTGCAGCAGGCGCTGCTGAGCAGGCCTGCGAGCAATCCGCTGCGGATGGCCAAGCTCAGGCGGGACGGGCAGGGGGGCGGCAGGTTCGGCATTCCGAAGACTCCTTTGAGAATGCGTATTGGTTAGCTTTGATGACTAACCCGAACGAGCGGCGCAAACCGACAACGGCTTGCGCAATTTATTTTGCAAAAAGAGGATGCGAGGGCGGTCAACGCGCGGTGACGGTTACCCAGTAGCGGCTCAGGTAGTGCACGCGGATCGGCAGGCTGTCTTGCAGGGCGGCGAGGGTGCGCTCGCTGTCGGCAAGGGCAAATACGCCGGTGATTGGCAGTTCGGCGATGGCCGGCTCGCAGCGGATGACCCCGCGCCGATGGCGGCCCAGTTCCTCGAGAAAGCGCCCCAGCGGCTGGCGCTCGGCAATCAGCCGACCGTGCTCCCAGGCGATGCTGTTGCTGTCGGCGGCATGCTGTGGCCCGCCGCCTTGGCGGTTGAACCACAGGCCATGACCGGCCTTGAGCAACTGCTCCTGGCCGGCACCTGGGCGAATCATCAAGGCGCCTTCGAACAGCTCGACGCGGCTGCCACTGCGCAGCTCGCGCACTGCAAAGCGGGTACCCAGGGCCTGCACTTCACCTGCCGCGGTCTCGACCTTGAGCGGCCTTGGGTCGTTGCCGCTGGTCAGCAGCAGTTCGCCCTCAAGCAGGCGAATCCGCCGCTCCTGGGTGCTGAACCGAATGTTGACGCTGGTGCGGCTGTTGAGCAGCAACTGGCTGCCATCGGCCAGTTGCAGGCGGCGCACTTCGCCGGGGGCGGTGCGCTGGTCGGCCATTGCCTCGCGCCAGGGCAAATGCTGCTGGCCGAGGTAGCCGGTGCCGCCCACCAGCAGCAGGACGCACAGCTGCCTGAACAGGGTACGCCGGCTCTGGCGTTCGTCGAGCACGCTGCGGGCGGTTTGCGCGGGTACGGCTGCGAGGGTCTGCTGCAGGGTTTGCAAGCGTTGCCAGGCGCGCTGGTGCTCCGGGTCTGCCGCTTGCCAATGGGCGAAGGCCAGGCGTTGCTGGCTGTCCAGCGGGCCGTCCCAGTGCAGCATCAGCCAGTGGCTGGCCTGCTCGACAATCGCCGCGTCGATCGGTGCATCGCTTGGCCTGTTCATTCGCTGTAGAGCACCTGATAGCAGGCCTGGATGGCGCGGATCATGTACTTCTGCACCGAACTTACGGTGACGTCCAGGCGCTCGGCGATCTCGGCATAGCCCAGGCCTTCGAAGCGCGACAGTAAAAAGGCGCTGCGCACTTTGGCCGGCATGCTGTCGAGCATCTGGTCGATCTGTTGCAGGGTCTGCAGGATCATCGCACGGGTCTCCAGCGAGGGCGTCTGGGGTTCGTCCAGGTGGGCGATGCTGGCCAGGTACGCCTGCTCGATACGTTGCCGGCGCCACTGGTCGATCACCAGGTTGCGCGCCAGTTGCATCAGGTAGCTACGGCCCTCGTCGTGGCCGGGCAACCGGCCGCTGACCAGCAGGCGCAGGAAGGTGTCATGGGCAATGTCGGCAGCGCGCTCACGGTCGCCCAGGCGCTTGCGCAGCCAGGCCTGCAGCCAGCCGTGATGATCGCGATAGAGGCCATGGAGCTGTTGCTGAGGGACAGGGGAGGTAGGGGGCACCCGGAAATCCTGAAACATGAAAGATGCAGTTGCGAATTGTTCGCATTATAAGGGCAAAAAAAGAACCGTGACCACCCTGTCGGTGAGTCACGGTCAAGTGGGGGAGAATCAGATTGCGGCGGCCGCGATAGGCTGCGCAGCAGCCTCAACAGGGTTACTGCTGCAATACAGTCGCCTGGTTACCCGCACCAAACTGCTGGATGTTGGCGGTCATGTTGGCGCCGCTCTGGTCGACCATGGCCTGGTTGGCCGAGCCGCCCTGGGTCACGTAGGCGACGTTGACTCCGTCGGCCTGCTTGATGGTCGCCTGGTTGTTGTCGCCATACAGCTGCCAGGTGTAACTCAGGTTACCGCTGCCTGACTGCTCGACCTTGATGCTGTTGGCGGTGCCAGTGCTTACGCCGGTGGCGTAGTTGGCGGTGCCGCGCTGGTCGGCGATCAGCAGGTTGTCGCTGCCGTTCTGTTCGAAATACAGCTCGTTGTTGTTGTCGACCTGGGTCAGTTGCGCGCTGTTGCCGCTGCCGTTCTGATTCAGGCGGGCGAGCTGGGCGCTGCCGTCCTGGGTCAGGTTGGCACTGTTGCCGGCGCCGTTCTGGTTGACCTCGGCGCGCTGGGCGCTGCCGAACTGGCCGCCGAGCTTGTCGCCTTTCCAGTTGCTGGCAAGGATCTTGTTGCCAGTGCCGGTGGAGGTCACCGTCAGCACATGGCTGTCGCCTTCCTGGTAGGTGTAGGCGAGGTTGCCCTGGCCGTGCTGGAACAACGAAGTGGTCGACTGCAGCGATTCGAACTGGTCGGCATAGCTGGCGTTGAGGCTGCCGACCTGGGTGATGCTGGCCAGGTTACCCTCGCCAAAACTCTGGTCGACCACGCTTTCGTTGGTCTGGCCGAACTGGCTGACCGTGGTCTGGCTGCCCAGCTGGGTGTCTTGCCAGACTTCGCTGGAGTTGGCGCTGCCGGTCTGGCTGATGGTGATACTGCCGTCCTGGCCTTCGCGTTGGTCGCCGTAGGCCCAGTTGTCGTCACCGGCCTGGTAGATGCCGATCTGGCCATTGTTGTAGTTCAGGTGTTCGGCGGCGCTGTAGTTGCCGCTACCGGCCTGGATGCTCAGGGCATTGTTGCCGCCACCACCGTACAACTGTTCGACGTAGGCGCTGTTGTTTTCGCCGAACTGCAGGGTGGTACCGACGCTGCCGGCCTGGCTGTCCTGGTAGACGAACGAGAAGTTGCCGCTGCCTTCCTGATTCTGCTGGGCGGTGTTCTCGACGCCCAGCGACTGGCTGGCGTGGGTGTTGTTCAGGGCCCCGGCGTTTTGCTGGTTGATCTGGCTGCCGAACTCGTACAACTGCTCGGCGTAGCCGGCGTTGTAGTCGCCGGCGCCGCTTTGCTGGATCTGGCTGTTACCGCCTTCCTGCTTGGCGGCGTGGTTGTTGCCCAGGCCCAGCTGGTTCTGGGTGGTGGTACTGAGCGGCGCGGCGATCTGCTTGACCTCGGCGATGTTCTCGGTGCCGAACTGGTTCTGCGTCGACAGGCTGTCGTCGGCCATGGCCTGGCCGGCCACGGCCAGGACAATGGCGGCGCTTAAGGGAGCGAGCTTGAACATGGTGGTGCCTCCAGGTTTAACGGTATTGGTTGACCTGCACGCGCTGACCGTTGCCGGCCTGGATCACCGAGCTTGAAAGCCCGCTGCCGGCCTGTTCGATGCTGGCGCTGTTGCTGTTGCCGTATTGCTCGATCTGCGCGCGGTTGTTACTGCCGCTCTGGCTGATCGAAGCGCTGTTGCCGTAGCCCTGCTGGTTGATCGAGGCCATCAGGTCGTTGCCTTGTTGCAGGATGTACGCCTCCTGCGCGCCGCCTTGCTGGACGATGCGCCCGAGCAGCGCCTGGCCGTCCTGGCCAAGCGCTGCGCGGTTGCTCTGGCCGTTCTGCTCGACCAGCGCCTGCTGGCCGCTGGAAGGCGCCAATGGCTGCATCGACAGCTCGCCCAGGTCGCTGCCCATGGCAAGGTCGGCGTTATCCATCAGGTCGTCGGCCAGGGCGCCCTGACTGCCCAGGCACAGGCACAGCAGCAAGGTGGTCAGGCGCGCCATGGTCGTTCTCCTCTCTCTACTGCACGGTGACCGGCGCGGTGCGCACGGTGCCCAGGCTGGTGGTGACGGTCGCCGTTGGGGCTGCCGCGCTCGGCGCGACGCTGTTGGTTACGCTCAGCCGCCAGCGTCCGGTCAGCGGCACCGGGGTGGTACCCAGGGTGACCAGGCCGTTCGGGGTGGTGACCTGCACCGTGACGGCGTTGAGCAGGATCGCCGAGGTCGTGCCGGAGATATCCCAGGTAAAGCGACCGCCAGCCCGTGCCGTGACCGTTGCGGCAGTAACGGTGAAGTTCTCGGCGGGTGGCCGTGGCGATACCTGGACCGTGACCGTGGCCGGTGCCGACAGGGCGCCTGCGCTGTCGCGGGCGATGTAGGTGAAGGTGGTACTGAACGCCGCCAGGATCACCGCCGGTGGGGTATAGGTGACTTGGCTGCCATCGGTGCTGACCGTGCCGCGGCCCAGTGCCGGTTGGGTGACGCTGGCGACTGTCAGCGGTACGTTGCCATCCGGATCGCTGTCGTTGGCCAGCACATTGATCGGCAAGGCCACCCCGAGGGTGCTGGCGGTGTCGTTGACGGCGGTTGGCGGCTGGTTGGCGGCAACGTTGATGGTGACGTTGGTAACGGGCGATTTCAGCCCTTTGCTGTCCTGGGCACGGTAAGTGAAGGTGGCCACCAGCGGCGCGTTGACCACCGCCGGCGGGGTGTAGGTGACGGCTGTGGTGCCGTTGAGCACCACCGTGCCCTGGCCGGTTGCCGGCTGGGTCAGGTCGCTGATACTCAGCGGCACGTTCTCGTCCGGATCGCTGTCGTTGGCCAGCAGGTTCAGGCTCAGCGGCACCCCGACGCGTGTGCTGCCGACGTCGGCCTGGGCCACTGGCGGCTGGTTGGCGGCGTCGACCGGGGCATTGCCGATTACCACCACCGGCTCGCTGTCGCTGCCGCCGGCGGCGGATTTCACCGTGACGATCGCAGGGGGCTGGCTCAGGTCGTTGACCGTCAGGGTTTGCAGGGTGCCGGACTTCGACAGCCGCCCGTAACCCTGGGCAACCAGGTCGGGCACCTGCACTTCATCGCTGGAGCTGGCCTCGATGCGCAGGCGCTTGTTGGCCCAGTCATAGCGGGCGGTGGTGACCTTGACCACGTCGCTGAGCTTGCTCGACAGCGCGGTGGGGCGGGTGGCGCCGGTCGGGTCGGTGGCGGTGACGACGATGACCGGCGGTGGTGCGGCGCTGCTCAGGTGATGGGCGAAGAACAGGCCATTGTTGTCGGCCAGCAGGTTGAACTGGCAGGGCGAAGGCGGGGTGCCCGGCACCAGCGCCAGGGTGTCGCGCATGCACAGCGTGGCGTTGTTCGGCGCCTTGGCGAACACTTCCACGCGGGTCCCGGCCGAAGTGCGCCGGTAGCTGGCCCGCTGCAGTTCGGCAGGGGTTTGCTTGCGTGGATCGAGAACCTTGCCGGAGACCGTGAACAGGTTGGTCTGGAGGGTCCCGGCCGGGCCCTGGATACGCACGAAGTTGGTGTTGTTGGGGCTGCCGGTGACCGCTTCAGTGATGTTCGGGTCGCCGATGTAGGTTTCGCTGGCGCCGGTGTCCGGGTTGATCTCGGTGTAGGGGCCGCCGATACCGCGCAGGAATGGCCCGACCGCGCCGTTGAGCACGCCGCTGAAGTCCCCCGGGGCACCGATGCCGATGTCACGGGTGATGTTGATCGCACGGCGCCCGGCGGTGGTGACGTTGACCGTCTCGACGCCGTACGGGTGGGTGATCACGTAGGTACCGGTACGCGGCACCGAGGCGCGGATGCGGATACGCGCGAAGCTTTGCTGGTCGCCGTCCACCGGGTTTTCGGCGGCAAACGCCGCCTCGATACCGGCGACATAGACTTCCAGCTCGTAACCACTGTTGCCCACCTCGGGGATTTCGGTTTCGGCCAGGAACCAGAACATTTCCGGCGGCCAGTTATCCGGGAACACCAGCGGCAGGGCATCGTCGTAGACGCCAGGTTCGGGCAGCAAGGTGCACATGTAGTTGGGCGGTACCGACACCGGCACCCGCGAGCTTGCCGCCCGCGACTGGCACAGCTCCAGCGACAGGTTGCCATGGTCCTGGTACCACATCGGGTAACGCCCGGTGGCCAGGGTGTAGGGGCCGGGATCGACCGCCTTGAGGCCGGCCCAGGCAGTGCCGGCCAGCGAGAGGGAAAGCCCGGCTGCGCAGAGCGCCAGGCGTGGCCAGTTGTTCATGCTGCCTCCTGCTACGGGACGTGGCGTAAGAGAGTTCATGGCACGAGCACCACTTCTTCGCTGTCGCTACCGCCGTTGGTGCTGGTCACCGTGACCTTGGCGGGCGGGATCGGCGACAGGCCGGTGGTGAGGGTCTTGACCGCGCCATTGCCGCTCAGGGTGCCGATCGTGGCGCCGTTGCCGGTGCTGGCGCTGAGCACCGGCGGGCTGGTTTCGTCGCTGGTGCTGGCGACCAGGGTCAACTGTCCGGAGGCCAGGCTGTACTCGGCGCGCTCGATCACCACCAGGTCGGTCAGCGCCAGGGTCAGGGTGGTAGGGGTGCTGCTGGGGATCGCCAGGCTGTTGTCGGCGGTCACCTGCAGGTTCAGCGGCAACGACGGGTTGAGCGCCGACTGGGCGTACCAGGCACCGGTGGTGTTGGCTTCGCTGAGGTTGAGGTTGGGGGTCTGGCTGACCAGCACCGCGGTAGCCGGTGGCGGCGGGGCCTGCACGAACAGATCCTGCTGGGCGCGCAGGTCGCCGTTCTCGCTGTGTCGCGAGTAGGTGCTGCGCTGGGCGATCACCGGGGTCGGGCGGGCGACTGTCGAGAGCTTGCCCGAGACCGAGAACAGCTCGGTGCGCAGGTCCAGGCCGTTGGGGCCCTCGATGCGCACGAAGTTGGTATTGAACGGGCTGCCGGTCACCGCTTCCTGCAGGTTCGGGTCGCCAATGAAGCGTTCGCTGGCGCCAGTGGCCGGGTTGGTCTCGGTGTAAGGGCCGCCGACGCCCCGCAGGAACGGGCCGACATCGCCCTTGAGCGCCCCGGTATAGGTTTTCGGCGAGCCGATGCCGATGTCGCGGGTCATGTTGATCGCCCGCCGTCCGGCTGCCGGCACATCGAACACTTCGACGCCGTAGGGGTGGGTGACGATGTAGGTGCCGGCCGTGGGCACGTCAACGCGAATACGCACCCGGGCAAAGCTGACCTGATCGCCGTCGACCACCTCTTCTGCGGCAAAGGCCGCCTCGATGGCGGTGCCGTAGGTCAGGTCGATGCCACGGGCGGCGTCGGCGATGGCGGCATCGGCGGTGAACCAGAAGGTTTCGTCGGGGTAGTTGGTGGGGAAGCTGATCGGCCGGGTGTCGTCGAACACCCCGGGAGCGGGGTTGAGCACGCACATGTACGACGGCGCCCCGGGTGCGCCGGGCACCCGCGAACTGACCGCCTTGGACAGGCACAGATCGAGCACCCGGCCATGGGTGTCCTGGTACCAGGCAGCAAAGCCGCCGGTGGCCGGCAGGTAAGGGCCGGGGTCTACTTCGAACAGGGCGGCCTGGGCCGGTGCCTGGATAATGCTCGCCAGGATCAGCAGAGCCAGTGGGTGGGGCGTTGGACGGTGCATGAGTCTTCCCTCTTGCAATCGGGCCCATGGACTTGGGTCGTCTGCACAGGCATCGGCAACATCCGTACCAATTTATTGTCAAGGCGCTACAGGCCTTACTGCACAAGGCCTGCAGCGAGTTTTCAGGGTGCCGGCAGGGCTACCCGGCACGGGGCGCTGGCCCCAGGGTTGGGGGCAAGTGGGGCAAGGGTGCGGGGGATTTGCGCGGGCTGGGCTATAACCTAAGGAGCGTTCATTCGGGAGTCAGTCATGAGCAGCCAGCCACGCCTCGATTCGTCGTCCCTGCAGCTCGCAAGCCCGGCGCCGGCCGCCGCGCGCAAGCCGTTCAACCTGTTGCGCTGGTATGCCTTTGTCAGCCTGGCGATCATTCTTTCGGTGGCTGTGGGCCTGGGGCTGATTTCCAGCCGCTTCGTGATCAACGAGAGCGTCGAGCGCGACGCCTTGCTCACCGCCCAGTTCATCCAGGCCATCGCCCTGGCCGAAGTGCGCCATGTGTCGATCCCCAACGTGCGGACCATGGGCGAGTTGCTCGACCCGCGCCTGGACCAGGCCTTCCCGGATGTCGACCCCCAGGCCCGGCGCAGCGCCCGTGGCGAGTTCCTCGACCATATCGCCCACTTGCCCGACGTGTTGCTGGCCAATATCTACGCCCCGGACCGCATGGTCATCTGGTCAAGCAACCCGGCGCTGGTGGGCAAGATGATCGAGGCCGACGAGGACCTCGACCATGCCTTTGACCAGAAGATGCGTGTATCGGCCAGCTACCACGACGTCGACCAGGCGCGCAGCGAGCAGAAGTTCATTACCCCGCCCGAGCAGCTGTTCATCGAGAACTACATCCCGCTATTCGACGCCGAGGGTGGCAACGTCACCGCCATGGTCGAGATCTACAAGGAGCCCCACGACCTGATTCTGCGTATCGAGCGCGGGCTGTTGCTGATCTGGCTGGCCACGGTCGTTGGCGCGGGGCTGGTGTACATCGGCCTGTACGGCATCATGCGTCGCGCCGCGCGGCAACTGGCGGTGCAGCAAAAACGCTTGATCAACATCGAAACCTACGTGGCCCTGGGTGAGATGTCGTCAGCGGTGGCCCACAGCCTGCGCAACCCCCTGGCGAGCATTCGCTCAAGTGCCGAACTGGCCCAGGAGATCGAAGAGGGGCCGGCGCAGAAGAACATCGGCGACATCATCAGCCAGGTCGACCGCATGTCCCATTGGGTGCGCGAACTGCTGCAGTCACTGCGGCCCTTGAACGACAGCCCGGAGCCGGTGGGCCTGGTGCGGGTGCTGCAGGACAGCCTGCAAGGCTTTGCCCCGCAGCTGCTACGCCAGGGCGTGCGCCTGCAACTGGGCGAGTTGCCAGAGGTTCAGGTGCTGTGCCAGCCGGTGCTGCTTGGGCAGATATTCAACAGCCTGATCGCCAACGCCCTTGAGGCCATGCCCGACGGTGGCGAATTGCGCGTGGAGCGGGTTCGGCACAACCGCCAGGGCCTGACCCTGCGCCTGTGCGACAGTGGCAAGGGCATGACCGAGGAGCAACAGCGCATGGCCTTCAAGCCGTTTTTTACCACCAAGCAAGGGGGGTTGGGGGTAGGTCTGGTGCTGGTGCGGCGGATCATGGAGCGCTTTGGCGGGGCGGTGAAATTGAGCAGCGAAGAAGGCCAGGGCACTTGTGTGCAATTGACGTTCAGGTTGGCCAGCTAATCCACCTTCGCGCAGAAGAGGCCAAACACCAGATGCCATAAAGGCAAAATACTATCACTGCCCTCGCGGCCATAAGTTTTGATGTACTACGCCTGCGCGTGCGCTGGGCTATAAGTTCTAAGAAAAAAAGCATCCACGGCAGGACCAGACCCGATGCAGATGCTCAACGGAAAACTGGCCGATGAGGGCCTCGACAGCCAGGCAGCCGCCCGACCTTTGCGCCAGTTCAACCTGCTGCGCTGGTTCTCGCTGGTCAGTCTGTTGATCATCGCCTCGGTGGCGGGCGGGCTGGGCTATGTCTCGACCCGCTTCGTGGTCACCGACAGCGTCGAGCGCGACGCCATGCTCACCGCCCAGTTCATCCAGGCCATGGCCCAGGCCGAAGTGCGCCATTCACGCATCCCGCCGGGCACGACCATGGGCGAGCTGCTCGACCCGCGCCTGGACCAGCAGCACTCCAGCGTCAGCCCGACCCTGGCCGAATCCACCCGGGTGGAGTTCCTCGACCATGTCGAGCACCTGCCCGATACCTTGCTGGCCAACGTCTATGCCCTGGACCGGACCATCGTCTGGTCGACCAACCCGCAGCTGATCGGGCAGAAGATCATTGGTGACGATGACCTGGACGAATCCTTCGAGTCGAAAGTGCCGGTCTCGGCCAGCTACCACAAGGCCGACGAAGACCGCGAAGAGCAAAAATTCCAGCGCCAGCCGCAGTACCTGTTCATTGAGAACTACATCCCCATGTTCGACAGCGAGGGCAAGAAGGTGCTGTCGATGGTCGAGGTGTACAAGGAGCCCCAGGACCTGGTGCGGCGCATCCAGCGCGGTTACGTGCTGATCTGGGCCTCGACCCTGGTCGGTGGGGCGCTGATCTACTTTGGCTTGTTCTGGATCGTGCGCCGCGCCGCGAGCATGCTGCAGACCCAGCAAACCCAGCTGGTGGCCAGTGAAACCTTCGTCGCCCTCGGCGAAATGTCCTCGGCAGTGGCTCACAGCCTGCGCAACCCTTTGGCCAACATTCGCTCCAGCGCCGAACTTGCCCAGGACATCGCCAGCGTCCCGGCGCAGAAGAACATCGGCGACATCATCAGCCAGGTCGACCGCATGTCGCGCTGGGTGCGCGACCTGCTGGCGTCGTTGCGGCCCATGAACGACGATGCCGAAGCGGTCGAGCTGGTGGCGGCGCTCGACGACACCCGCCATGCCTACGCCCAGCAACTGGAGCGCAACAAGGTGCTGGTGCAAATTGATACGCCACAGGTGGCGTGGGTGATCAGCCAGCCGGTGCTGCTGACGCAGATTCTCAACAGTCTGTTCGCCAATGCCCTGGAGGCCATGCCAACCGGCGGACGCCTGGATGTCGCAGTGCGGCTGCTGGACGACGGCAATCAGCTACAACTGACCTTGAGCGACACCGGCAAGGGCATGACCCAGCAGCAGGAACGCATGGTCTTCAAGCCGTTTTTCACCACCAAACAGGGCGGCCTTGGCGTCGGCCTGGTACTGGTCAAGCGGATCATGGAACGTTTTGGCGGCTCGGTGAGCCTGGCCAGCCGCGAAGAGGAAGGAACCCGCGTATGCCTGACCTTCAATATTGCAGCGGGAGGGGACCATGGAGCAGAGCATCCTGGTAGTGGAGGATGATCAAATCCTCGCCGAGAACATCCAGACCTACCTTGAGCGCAAAGGCTTCGAGGTCACGGTTTGCCACAGCGCCGAAGAGGCCCTGGAGCAGCTGCCGCGCTGTCAGCCCGATGCGGTGCTGACCGACAACTCGCTACCGGGCATGAGCGGCCACGAGCTGCTCAAGACCCTGGCCCAGCGCGCGCCGGAGCTCAAGGTGATCATGATGACCGGCTACGGCAACGTCGAAGACGCCGTGCTGGCGATGAAGGAGGGCGCCTTCCACTACCTGACCAAACCGGTGGTGCTGGCCGAGCTCAAGCTGATGCTGGAAAAGGCCCTGGCCACCGAGCGCATGGAACGCACCCTGTCGTTCTACCAGGAACGCGAGGCGCAAAAATCAGGTGGCCAGGCGCTGATTGGCGAATCACCGGCCATGCTCGGCCTCAAGCACACCATCCGCCAGTTGCTCGATGCCGAGCAGCGCATGGCCAGCGGCGACCTGCCGCCGGTGCTGGTCGAGGGCGAGACCGGTACCGGTAAAGAGCTGGTGGCCCGCGCCCTGCATTTTGACGGGGTGCGCAGCAAGGGGCCGTTTATCGAGTTCAATTGCGCATCGATCCCGGCCAACCTGCTGGAGGCTGAACTGTTCGGCCATGAGAAGGGCGCGTTTACCGATGCCAAGGACCGCCGCGTCGGCCTGGTCGAGGCGGCAGACGGCGGCACCTTGTTTCTCGACGAGATCGGCGAGATGGACCTGCTGCTGCAGGCCAAGCTGCTCAAACTGCTCGAAGACCGCACCATTCGCCGGATTGGTGCGGTGAAGGAACGCAAGGTCGATTTGCGCATCATCAGCGCCACCAACTGCAACCTGGAGCAGATGGTCCAGCAGGGCAAGTTTCGCCGTGACCTGTTTTTTCGCCTGCGCATCATCTCGATCAAGGTGCCCAGGTTGTATGCCCGGGGTGAAGACATCCTGCTGCTGGCCCGGCATTTTCTTGCCCTGCATGGCAAACGCTATGGCAAGCCCAACCTGCGCTTCAGCGTCGAGGCCGAGGAGCTGATGCTCAACTACAGTTGGCCGGGCAACGTGCGCGAGTTGCGCAACATGCTCGAGCAGACGGTATTACTCGCGCCCCAGGAGCTGATCGCCCCGCACCAGCTCAACGTGTGCATGAGCCTGGTTGACGAGCCGCTGGAGATGCCGACGCCTGCGGTGCATGAAGCCTATGGCGATGGTGATGCCCTGGCAGCAGCGAGCCTGCCGGAAGTGGAGCGTGACATGGTGCGCAAGATGCTTGACCGCACCGACTGGAACGTCACCAAGTCGGCGCGGTTGCTGGGTTTGAGCCGGGACATGTTGCGATACCGCATAGAAAAACTCGGCTTGACCCGGCCGGACAAGCGCCAGTGGTAGCCTTGGGGCTGCTGCGCAGCCCTTCGCCGGCAACGCCACAGGGTTGTGCATGCTCCGATTCCCCCAGAGGTCTAGAGCCAGATGGCATCCCAATGCGGGTAGTCACCTATGCGAGACACCAACCCCGCCCTCAGAGGATTGGCAACGATATAGCGCGCCACCGCCTGAATATCTTCTTCCCGGCGCAACGCCCGGTCATGGAAACCTTGTTGCCACAAGCGCCCCGTGCGCCGGCTGGTCTTGTTGATCAGGCAGGTACTGCGAGATTTGACTCGCCGTACCAAGGATGCAAGGGTTCCCTGCTGCAGCTCGATCAACCAGTGCAGATGATCGGGCATGATCACCCAGGCAAGGGATTTCGCCAGGGCTTGATGCTGTGCATATTGCAGCTGTTCAACCATCAGCCGAGCCAGGTGAAAATCAGTGAAAACCGGTTGGCGGTTTTCAGTGATGCTGGTCAGCAGGTACAAACCGCCAGGTGTCGATACTCGCCCACGTCTGAGGCGATGGGAGGCTGGACTGTCCATGTGGGGTCTCCTGAAGATGAACTTTCAGGCTAGCCCGATCATTGCTTTCGGATATCAGGACAGTTAAACCTGATGTGTCTGAAGCATGCACAACCCTGTGGGAGCCGGCGTTGCCGGCGATGGCCGCGCAGCGGCCTAATAACCGCCAGCGCGGCCTTGACTTGCACCGCCATTCTCCGAGCCGCTGCCTTCTTTCGTTGGCTCGCGCCGGCTGCCATCGGTTTCACTGCCACCCTGGCGTCCGGCGTCATTGCCCTGGGTGCGCGGGTCGGTGCCGCTGGGCAGCGGTGTATCGGTGGGGTTGGTGCCGGTATTGATGCTCGGCAGCGTAGTCGGGGAGGTGTCCGGGTTGGGGTTGGTCGGGCCGGTGTCAGCAACGGCCTGGGCGCCAACCAGTGCGGCGAACATCAGGACAGCGAGGGCGCTACGGGTCATGGTCAAACTCCTTTTCTGGACAGATGCCAGACGTTAGGTCCGGCCACCCTTCGAAGGTGCGACGCACTCGACCAACGGCACTACTCGCGCCCGCGCATGAAGAAGCCGGCCACGTACTTACGGAAGGTGTCCAGGCTCTTGAAGTCGGCATAGCGCTTGAAGGTTTCGCCCTCCGGCTCAGGCCCCAATGGCTGTTCGGTCAGCGATACCGAGAGTACCCGGTCCTGGTCGGAGCTGAGCACCAGCGCATCCATGCCCTGACCACCCAGCACAGGCCGGCGCATGATCACCTTGACGCCCTTGCTGGCCATCCAGTCGATCAGCGAAATGAGCATTTTCAATGGCTCGCGCTCTTCATCGCGGTACACCGGGAACAGCTGCCCGCGCGACAGCACCGGCACGCTGGCAACATGAATCAGCTCATAGAAATGACTGCCGGCACTGGCCGGCGAGTAGATCGCCAGGGCCAGCAACGGCCCCGGGGTCTTGCTGCCGCCCCAGAGCAGATGATGGCCCTGAAAGTCGAAGCCGTCTTCACTGCGCTCGTTGAACACCTTGCGCGCCTTGATCTGGCTGACGCAATCAAGCAGCAGACCATGCCGGCGATGGTTGCCAAAAGCCGTGGACTCACGCAGCCGCGCCTTGAGCATCATCATGTGCTTCATGTCCAGGCGGGTTTCGAGGTAGTTGCTGGCCGGCACCCGCTCGATCAGCGGATAACGGCTGGCCACCCCGCGCAGTTCGGCGAACTGCCCGGTGAGATCCTTCTTCAGATGAGTGGCGTAGACGTTCAGGCCACTGGCCTCGATCAGGGTCAGCAGCAACGACAACAACCGGTGCTGTTCGCGTTTGTCGCCGGTACCTGCGGACTCGCCGCTGGCTTCACTGGCGCGCTTGAAGTCGCCGATCAACCGCAACGGCGCATCGGGCGCCAGCCAGGCTGCCGGTGGCGATTCAGCGTCGTTGTCACGGCTGCCACTTTCACGCTCATCCTTGATGAACGCACAGTCCGGCGCATGCTCGGCGGTGCCCGGATTGTTCTTGAGGAACAGGGTGCCGGTGTTGCCGTTGAGGTTGACGTTGAGCACCGGCATGGCCTTGGGCTGGCAATCACAGGCCAGCCAATGGCCGGCGGCGCGCACCTTCATCAGCAACTGGTTGGCCTGCAGCAGGCGAGGGCCTTCGAGGTTGCCCTGGACAAAACCACGCAACAGCTCGTCTTCAGCAGGGGTGAGGGTGCGCACCAGCGCGGCGTTTTTTTCAATGATTCGCATGCACGATCCTGGCCAGCCTTCCTGTGCCTGCCACCTTAATCCAAAGCCCGGCTGGCGAACATGCCCGCCAGCCGAACCAGGCGCTGCTTACTGGCCGCCAAACAGCTTGGCGGCGCGGGCGCGGATCTCTTCCACGGTCAGGTCTTCCTTGTGGGTGGAGACGAACCAAAGGTTGCCGAACGGGTCTTTCAGGGTGCCGCTACGGTCGCCGTAGAACTGGTCCTGCACGGCGCTGACCTGGGTCGCACCGGCGGCAAGCGCCTGGGCGTAACGGGCGTCTACATCTTCGACATACAAGTGCAGGCCAATGGCCGTGCCATTGAGTGACTGGCTGCTGACCAGCCCGCCGGACTGATCGCACGGGTCGGCGAGCATCAACGAAGAGTCGCCGATTTTCAGCTCGGCATGGCCGACGCGCCCGTCGGGGCCGTCGAGGCGGAACATCTCGACGGCGCCGAAGGCCTTCTTGTAGAACTCGATGGCCTTGGCGGCATCCTTGATGCCCAGGTAGGGGGTAATGCTGTGCTGTCCTTCGGGGATTGGTTTGACTGCCATTTTATTGATCCTCCTTTAAGGCGCCGCAGGGTGAATGGCGCGAAACTGTATATTTATACAGTTTCGGCAATTGGGCAAATCAAAAATCGCGGCGCTGGACGAGCGGCAGTCAGAAAATGTAATCGGTGGTCAGGAAGCTCGACTCGCGGTTACGGATGATGTCGCTGATCAGTTGCTTGTTGCTGTCCTGGAACTTGGTCGCCACCAGCGTGCGGATGGAGAACACCCGCAATGCGTCATGCACCGACAGGGTGCCCTCGGCGGAGTTCTTGCGGCCGTTGAACGGGTAGGTGTCGGGGCCGCGCTGGCACTGGGCGTTGAGGTTGATGCGGCCGACCTGGTTGGCGAAGGTATCGACCAGCCTGCCGACCTCAGCCGAGTTCGTACCGAAGATACTCAGTTGCTGGCCGAAGTCGGAATCGAGCACGTAGTCGATCACCGTCTGCAGGTCGCGATACGGCACCACCGGCACCACGGGGCCGAACTGTTCTTCCTGGTACACGCGCATCTGCGCATTCACCGGGTACAGCAGGGCCGGGTAGAAGAACGAGCCGCGGCTGGCGCCACCGCCTTCGTTGATGACCCTGGCGCCTTTGTCGACGGCATCGGCCACCAGGCCGTTGAGGTAATCGATCTTGCCCGCTTCCGGCAATGGCGTCAGGGCCACGCCCGGCTCCCAGGGCATACCCGGCTTGAGCGCGGCCAGCTTGCGCTGGAATTTGTCGAGGAAGGCGTCCACCACGTCTTCATGGACGAAGAGGATCTTCAGCGCCGTGCAGCGCTGGCCGTTGAACGACAGGGCGCCGGTGACCGACTCGTTGACGGCGTTGTCCAGGTCAACCTCGGGCAGCACGATCCCCGGATTCTTGGCATCCAGGCCCAGGGCTGCGCGCAGGCGGTGCGGGCGTGGGTGGAGTTTTTTCAGGTCGCTGGCTGCCTTGTTGGTGCCGATGAAGGCGAACACATCGATCTTGCCGCTGGCCATCAGCGCGCTGACGGTCTCGCGGCCACGGCCGTAGATAACGTTGATGACCCCGGCCGGGAAGCTGTCGCGAAACGCCTCGAGCAAAGGCCGAATCAACAGCACGCCGAACTTGGCCGGTTTGAACACCACGGTGTTACCCATGATCAGCGCCGGGATCAGGGTGGTGAAGGTTTCGTTCAGCGGGTAGTTGTAAGGGCCCATGCACAAGGCCACGCCCAGCGGTGCGCGGCGGATCTGGCCGAGGGTGTCCTGCTCCAGCTCGAAGCGGCTGGAACGGCGGTCCAGCTCTTTGAGCGCGCCGATGGTGTCGACGATGTAGTCGCAGGTGCGGTCGAACTCTTTCTCCGAGTCCTTGAGGTTCTTGCCGATTTCCCACATCAGCAGCTTGACCACCGCCCCGCGCTGTTCGCGCATCTTCGCCAGGAAGGTCTCGACGTGCTGGATGCGCTCGGCCACGCGCATGTTGGGCCAGGCGCCGCGGCCCTTGTCGTAGGCCTGCACGGCGGCGTCCAGGGCGGTGAGGGCGGTATCGGCGTCGAGCAAAGGGGTGTTGCCGAGGATCACCTGGCGTTCTTCATCGCCGTCCTTGAGCCACACCGGGCTGCGTACCGTGGCCAGCGGCCCGTCCCATTGCTGCAACTGGCCGTTGACCAGGTAATCGCGTTGTACCAGCGGTTCACCCAGGCGATACGCCTCGGGAATCTCGTTGGCATTAGGAAACAGCGAATCGAGCAGACGGTCCATGGGCGCAGCACCTCTATTTCTGTAATGGGTGAAACGTTTCAGTTTGAGCATAACGCCAGCGCGCTAAAAAAAGCCAGCCTGGCTAAACAATGCGCCGCCAGCGCCGATAAAGCAGTAATGCGATGCGAATTACGGACCTATGAGCACAAGAATCCTCGCCCTTGATGACAATCTGGTCCTGCCGAAGAACCTGCGCACCACCCTCAATCGCCTGTTGCCAGTAGGCTTTGCCCTTATCGGCATCGGCCTGTCGGTGGTGCTCGGGCGCCTGGACGTACAGCGCCAGGAAGCCGAAGTGATTGCCAATGCCAGCGCGCGCCTGTCGGGCGTGCGTGCCAGTATCGAAGCGCAGCTGCGCTCGGCGTTCGGCGAAACCGAGGGCATTGCCCAGTTGCTCAGCGCCGACGGTGAAATCAGCCCTGAGCATTTTCATGACATGGCCCGCCAGGCCATCGCCTCGGTGCCGCATATCCGCCATGTTTCCCTGGCGCCCAATGATGTAATCGCCGATGTCTACCCGCTGCATGGCAATCAGGGCGTGCTGGGTACGGACTACCGCCAGTTGCCGGACCAGTACCCGCTGCTGCAGCGCGCCCGCGACAACTACAGCCCGGTGCTGGCAGGCCCGGTGCAGTTGCTGCAGGGCGGGCGCGGGCTGATCTACCGGCGCCCGGTGTTTCTCAAGGGCCACAAGGGCGTCAAGCTGTACTGGGGCAATGTCTCGATTGTCGCCGATATCGACCGTTTGCTCAGCACCGCCGGGCTCGACCTGGACCCGGGTTTCGAGCTGGCCCTGCGCGGCGCCGATGGCCAGGGTTCGGTCGGGGCGGTGATCTGGGGCGACCCGAAACTGTTCGCACAGCACCCGGTGACGGTCAATGTCGACGTCCCCGGCGGGCTCTGGCAACTGGCGGCCAGCCCCCTGGGCGGCTGGCCTTCGATGAGCCTGTTCGCCTCGCCGCTGTTTTTGTTTGCCCTAACCTGCACGGGCCTGTTCAGCGTGTTCGTCGCCCAGCTCAACCGCAGCAACCACCTGGTCAACCTGCGCAACCTCGAGCTCAAGCAGTCCCAGGCGCAACTGGAGCGCCTGGCACATTTTGACGCCATCACCGGCTTGCCCAATCGCCTGCGTTTTCAGCAGCAGCTGTTCGAAGCCATCAGCCAGGGCGAGCGCCTGGCGGTGCTGGTGCTCGACATCGACGGCTTCAAGCAGATCAACGACAGCCTGGGCCACGCCATGGGCGACCTGTTGCTGCAACAGGCCACGGCGCGATTCATGCAGCTTATCGAAGCACAAGACTTCCTCTGCCGCCTTGGCGGTGATGAGTTTGCCTTTGTCCTCAAGGGCCCCGAGGGCGAGTGCATCGAGCGTGTGCAGGCGTTGCTGCAGGTCTTGCAGTTGCCCTTCGACCTCAAGGGCAACGCCGCCCTGGTCACCGGCAGCATCGGCCTGGCCTGGTGCCCGGAACACGGCCAGAGCACCGACCGCCTGCTGCGCCATGCCGACACCGCCATGTACGCGGCCAAAGAGAGCGGTCGCAATGCCTACCGCCTGTACCAACCGGAAATGACCCAACGCCTGCAGCAGCGCCTGGAGCTGGAACACAACCTGCGCCGGGCGCTCAAACACAACGAATTCGAGCTCTGGTTCCAACCCAAGATCGACCTGTTCAGCGGCCGCGTCGAAGGCGCCGAGGCGCTGCTGCGCTGGCGTGATCCGGAGCACGGGCTGGTGTCGCCGGCGCAGTTCATCCCGTTGGCTGAACGCACCGGGCTGATCATCCCCTTGGGCGAAAAGGTGCTGGACCTTGCCTGCGCGCAGATCGCCGCCTGGCGGGCCGCCGACCGCCTGCCAGGGCCGGTGGCGATCAACGTTGCGGCCTTGCAGATCGAGCGCAGCGACTATGTCGCCAGCCTCAAGCGCAGCCTCAAGCGTTACGACCTGGCGCCAACCCTGCTGGAAGTGGAAATCACCGAAAGCCTGCTGATGGAAAGCCAGCAGCATGCCTGCGCGGTGCTGGCGCAGTTGCAGGAGCTGGGCGTGACCACCGCGGTGGACGACTTCGGCACCGGTTACTCGTCACTGGCCTACCTGAAGATGCTGCCGATCGATCACCTGAAGATCGACCGCGCTTTCATCAAGGACTTGCCCGAAGACGACGACGGCGTGGCGATTACCCGGGCGATCATCGACCTGGGCCATGCCCTGGGTTTCAAGATTACCGCCGAAGGCATCGAAACCGCCGAGCAGTATGCGTTTTTGCGCAATGCCGGTTGCGACCAGGGCCAGGGGTTCTGGATGGGACGGCCGATGCCGGTGGCCGAGTTTGACAACTGGCTGGCAGCTCGCGCGGCCAGCCAGCCTGGCGACTACTCCTCGTTGTTGCTGTGGAGGTAAACCGAACGGGTCAGTTCGCAGAACAACTGATGTTCCTCGGCCGCGTGGCCAATCCAGGTTGACGTACTCGTGCTGTTCATTACGGCGCAACGGTGCCTGGCA
Organism: Pseudomonas sp. 2835; assembly: GCF_050435905.1. Lineage (NCBI taxonomy): Bacteria > Pseudomonadati > Pseudomonadota > Gammaproteobacteria > Pseudomonadales > Pseudomonadaceae > Pseudomonas > Pseudomonas sp. 2835. Next base: position 191,337 of record NZ_JBNDLE010000001.1, read on the forward strand.
TTGCGCCACCTGAGTGCTCGCAAGGGCAGTCGTACAGACCTGCCCCATTGTGTGCCTCAAAGGTGCAACAGATCGGTGGCTCGCCGAGCCAGGGCACGGGCCCTGAACAGGGGGTCGCGGTCCATTCGCCACAGCTGCTGCCAGAGCAGTTGCCGGGCTGCGCCGGGATTGTTGATGAACTCCTCGCTGTAGAAAAGACCGCGCAGGCTGCGTGCGTAGTCCAGGGGCAGGCGTCTGAATACCGCGGCCAGCGCTGCGGATGCATCTTCGAGCAAGAGGTCGTAGTCCGAGTAGGCCACCAGCAGGTCAGCGCCGTGAATGGCGTGGTAGCCCTCGATCTGCTCAAGCACCTCGGGGGCCAGGTGGTCGCTTTCCAGGCGCAGGGCCCGGGCGGCCGCGTCGCTCAAGGCCAGGTCCGCGGGCAGATGGGTGAACTGGTTGTCCGACAGGTCGAGCAAAAACGGCTCTTCAAGCCTGTGCAAGCCAGCGGGGAGTTGGGTCAGGTCGCAGCCGGACAAGTCCAGCCCCTCCAGGGCCACTAACCTGGAAAGGTCAGGCGGACTTAGCAGCGGATTTTCAGCCAGGCTCAGCACCTTGAGATTGGGATAGCCGTCGAGGATCGCCTGGGCGCCTGCATCCCAGGTAATACGGTTCTGGCCCAGGTCCAGCGAGGTCAGAAACGCTGCATCCAGGCCTGCCGGCAACTGGTTGAAACGGCAACCGAAGGCCGACAGCCGTTCCAGTTCCGGCAGCCGTCGCAGCAAGCTGGCGGGCAGCGCGCTGAGCTGCAGATTGCCATCGAGCGCCAGCTCCTGCACATGGTCGAAGCCTGCTGGCAGCTCGAGGCTGGCGAGGTCTTCGTTGAGCAGCTCGAGGTTATCCAGCTCCAGGGTCAGCAGCCACTCGTCGTTGTCCAGCAGCCGACCGGTTTCCTGACGCCAGGCCTTGATGATCTGCGCCTGCGCGCGCTGGCGTGCCGGGTTGCCGGCGGCCCACTGTTCAAGCGTGCTGCGCATCTGTGAAAGCTCATTCTCCAACGCCTGCAGCGTGCTCAGTGGCTCGCGCAGCTCGCGGCGCCACAGGGCGATCACGGCGTCGGCTTCCTGGTCGGAGGCGGTGGGGTAGAGCGCCCGGTAGCGCAGGGCGTAGGAGCTGGCCTGCGGTGATTGCGCCGGGTAACCGCGAGGCAGGTCGGTGCCACCACGCAGGCGCCCCTGATCAGACCAGCCACTGCCCCGTCCCGACCATAGCCATTGGGGCAACTGCTTGCGCTGGCGCTCGGCAAGAGCCAGTACCTGGATTTTCAGCGCCTGGCCAGTGGCAACGTCCAGGCGCGCGCGGGTGGCTTCGGGCAGCACCTGTACCAGTGCGCTGTACAGGTCAAGCGAAGTGCTGCTGACCAGCACCCTTTGGATAGCCGCCTGGCGCTGACCGCAACTGGCCAGCAACGGCCCGTCGACCGAACCGCCGCGCAGTTCGAGGCGAAGATCGCCCAGGCCGCCGGGTAACCGCTCAAGGCAGGCGAGCAGCAGGCGCTGGCTATCGACACCGGCCAGTTGCGGGTAATACAAGCCTTCAAGTGCGCGTACCAGGGGCAGGGCTTGGGTGACCTTGGCCGCCTGCTCGGCCAGGGCCGCAGGTGTGGAGCCCAAGGCGAGCAAGCGCCTGGCCAATGCCCGGGGCAACCGGGGAAAACGCTGCAGCACGTTGGCTAATTGCCCATCGCCGTCCGCCACCTGCGCGTAACGCCGCTCGAAGCGCACCAGCAATGGTTCTTCGCTTGCGACCTGGGTCTGCACCTGGCGCAGCAGGGCAAGACGTTCCAATGTGTCGGCCAGCAAGGGCGGCGGTGCTTCGCTGGCCAGGTGCAGTCGCCGCAGAGCATCTGCCGAGCTGCCACTGATGCGCAGCGCCTGGTTCAGCTCGAGGTCATCCAGGCCCTCGCTCAATGGCCCGAGGCGGCGCAGCAGTTGTTCGGTCGACCAGGTCAACGGCTGTTCATGAATCGAGCGCCAGGCGCCCTGGCCATTGTGCACAAGCTCCGGTTGGTAGGCACTGGGGGCGCGGGGGTGCACCAGGCGCCAGCGGTCCACTGCGCTATCAAAGCGTTGCTCGTGCAGGTGGCCGTCAATACGCACGTAGGTCTTGGCGCCGACCCGGTACTGGCCCAGGTCATTGGTTGTCAGTTCAGCGGGCAGCTCGACGGTGGTTCGGTAAGGTGCCAGGTCCGGCAACCACAAGCGCACGCGGCCATCGGGCAGGCGCACCTCGGCCAGCTTCGACAACTGTGCCGCCGCCTTGCCGGCCACGGCCAGGCCGCCGATAAAAACCACGTTCAGCGCCACCGATTCCATATGCCCCAGGGCCGCATCGATATCGCCGACCTGCCAGGCCTGCACGCCCTCGACTACCTCTTCAACCAGCTGGTAGGCCACCACCGCCATCATCACTTCGCCCAGGCCAGGCACGAAAAACGCGGCAAGATTGAGAAAATTCAGCGCGCTGCTTTCCCAGAATGCCCTGACCTGGGCGTGCCGCGCCGCGTCGGCATCGGCAGTGCTTACCGCCAGCAGGCGGGCATCGTCCAGGGCCTGCTGCAGGTGCTGGTCAAACAGCGAGCGAAAGTGCGGGTTGGGTAGTTTGCGGGTGCTCACGTGCAGGTCGGCGCCGGCTTGCAGGGTCCAGTCCTCATCCGCCTGGGCATCGCCGCCATCGAGGTTGCGCTTGAGCACACTGAAAAAATGCGCCTGCTGCGCGCTGGCCACAAAGCGGGCGAAGAACTGCCGGAACCCTGCGTTGCACAGGCGCGTTTGCAGGGCCGCCGTGCACGCCGCCAGCGATGGGTATTCGACCAGCTCGCCATCTACCGCACCGGGCAGCCACGCCACCACCGGCAGATCATCACCCAGGCCTTGCGGATAAAACAGCAGCACCTCGCGCAGTGCGATGGCGAACAGGCTCGGCTGCTGCACCGGCAGCAACTGGCCCGGGCCGTCCAGCAACGCCAGCAAGCGATCCTGGGATTCGCCGCTGATATGCCGGCGCAAACCCGCTAGCTGTATGCCGGCACGCAAGCGGTCCTGGGTGGCGCTGATCCACAAGTGGGCGACGAAGGGCGCGCGGTAGTGGCTGAGCAAATGCGCCTGGTAGCGCTGGCCCAGGTCCAGGGCGCGGCAGCTGGTTGCAAAGGCGTGCGGTGCAATCGCCAGCTTGCGTTCGGTATCGATACACAGGTAGCTCGGCGAAACAAAACCCTGGTCTTGATAGAAATTGTGCAGCGCCGCCTGCAGCAGGCTGATGGGGGCCTTGGCCACGGCCTTCGGCGGTTGGCGGGGGGAAATCAGCACCTGCTCATAGTCCACCCACTGCGCCTTGCTGACCTCAAGCTGCACCCCGAAGTCTGCCTGCAGGCGCGCGGCCAACAGCGGCTCGGCGAAGCTCGTCAGGTTTTGCAGACCGCGCAGTTTGTCGGCAAGTGTTGCGTGTGACGCCCGGCTGCGAGCCTGGGCGGCGAGCACCGCCGCGCGCAGGTCGGGGGCGGCATTGGCGAACCAGTCGGCTTCAAGGCCTGCGTGGCCCTGAGGCGGTTGCTGGGTCTGGCGCAGGCGCTGCCAGTGCGCGGTGGTGGTATGGCGGGTCCAGGTCGGCAGTTGTTGCTTGATCAACGAGTGATGCAGAGGTGGCAATTCAAGGGCAGGCATGGGCGTGTTCCCGTGGGTTGAAAGCCCACAGCACACCCGCGCACGCCTGCCCTTGGGTGGTAGTTATTACTCTTCGTGGGTTTGCACCTCGATGTTGCGGGTCAGACGCCTGACCAGGGCATCGAGCTGCTGAAGGAACTGTTGTTCGAGGTCCTGGGCGTAGATCTGCAAGTGCGCCGGATCAACGATCATCCCCCGAGCCAGCTCCAGGGTGTTGGCATACTGGGTTTCCAGGGTGATGAAGTCCGCGGCAAAACGCTGGCGCAGCAACGCGACCCAATCGCCATGGACAAAGATTCGCGTACCCTGGTGGCGCTGCAAGATGGCGTCCAGGCCGGCCTCGGTGCCCGGGTTGAGCTGTTCAACGTGCTGGCGTAGCGACTCCAGCCTGCCATCGTATTGCCGCTGCAGGTAATGCTCGATCAGCTCGATGGACAGCGGTTCGCCGTCTCGCGGCGTGGGCGTCATTACCAGTGTCGGGTCATCGGCCAACTGCTGCAGAAACCAGTAGAAGTATGCTTGCTCAATGGGTTGGCGGTTCGCTACGGCAGCAGGATCGCCAAGTGTCAACGCCGTGCTGGCTTCGGTAGCAGCGTTGTGCACCGCCCGCAAGCGCACGCGTTCGACCACCTGTTGCAGCAGCCGTTCGCCTCGCACCACAGCGGTCGGTGCTGCCATGGCGAAGGCACGTTGCGCCTGGGGCTCGAGGGTCAGCAGGTTGTGGGCGATCTCCGGGAGCATCAGCGTCTCGTTGCCAGGGGCCTGTTCAAGCCAGCCCAGCACCCGCCACCAGCGGCGCAAGGTGGCATGGGGCGCGGTCTGGTAATCCAGGTTCCCATACAGCCCACGCAGCTGGCGCATGAAGGGGCGCGGAGCGTGCACCTGCAGGCGGCGCCACAGTGCCAGTTGCTCGGGCGTGGCGGTGAATAGCAGGGCCTGGTAGTTGAAATCGGAGACCATCAGGTCGACATGATGGGTGGCAAAGTATTGCTCGATGCGGGTCAGGGTGACGTACCGGTACCATGATGGCTGCTTATGCCCTGTATTCATTGCCGAAGAAGAGTACAAAAGCTGAGTATCAAGAAATAGTAGATGCATCTACGGTTGAAGAAGGCTCGCAATCGGCCGTGCTTTTAGAGTTTCACAAGAAGTTGTTTCCAGGTTTATATGGTTAGCATTTTCTGGGGTTGTATGTTTTTAATCGTGGGTGCTACAGGGCCCGTGTCTGCACGGGACCCTGCCTGCTTCTCCAGTTCACAGGCGCCGATTAGGCAGAAAACCGTTGTCACATGAGTCGGTAGCAAAAGTTGACTCCCTTAGGCATCAGTCAATCGTTTAGCTCAGTGTCAAATGCTTTGCTGACGATAGTCGCGGTTTTAACTTTATGAGGTGTTACCATGGGAAGGCTTGACGTTTCGTCATTTTTTGCAACTCTCACCGTTCCAGGGAAGTGCCTCAGGTTTGGTAGGCCCATAGATCCGAAACTGAAAGTAGATGAAAACAATAAGGATATCGTGGTGGTTGAAGATGGGGTCAGGCGCTTATGGGTAGGGCCGGGGCAAGGAGGGATTGATGTCTTCTGTAAGCGTTCCGAGGAAGGGTTTGTAATTCGACTTATGGCGGGCGATCATTATGGCAAATACCTTGGTGTCGATACGGAATACAGCTTAACTGCCTGTCGGGCTGAGGCGGATGGTGAGGGCGCTGGAGGAGAAATTTTTTTTATGTTTAAGGAGGCATATGAGCGATTTACTCAAACGTACATAAATGAGCATGATTTAGAAGATGTCGTTGCTTTGGGTGTTAGAAGTGGCAGTGATAAACGATGGGTTGTGTCACTCGGCGGTATTGCTCTTAAAACGTATCTTTCTGAGTATAGCATTATCAAAAATGAAATTAGTGATGAGGCTCGGGATCGCATACAGCAAGACGCGTTGACGTGGGGGGAGTTCGCTAAACTTACAGTTGTGCGTGTGGTCCAGAATGGTTTATGCGATTTCCGGCTGGCCATTACAGAGTTAAATCCCAAAGATCCCTTTGCCTAGGCTCTGTACGAAATCCCGAGAAACCCAATCGGCGTCCCTCGGAAGCTGAAATTATGTAGAGTTTCCAGCCATCTGCGCAAAGGAATCCTGTGATGGCAAAGCGTTACGAACTCTCGGACGAGGCCTGGGATGTGGTTGCTTATCTCTTCACCGAAACCCATGGCCGGGGGCGGCCCCGCCTGAGCGACCGCCTGATGCTCGATGGCGTGCTCTGGGTGCTCTGCTCAGGTGCTGCGTGGCGAGATATGCCGGAACGCTTCGGCCCGTGGTCAACGGTGTATCAACGGTTTCGGGGCTGGCGAAACCAGGGGGCATTCGATCAGATGCTCAAACGCTTGCACCTGAGATTGAATGAGCAAGGCTTGATCGATGTGCAAACCTGGATGATCGACTCAACCGCAGTACGCGCAACCCGAGCCTCTTCTGGTGCCGGGAAAAAAGGGGGCCTGACGAGCCTGCCGATCACGCTCTAGGCCGCACTCGCGGTGGCCTGACAACCAAAATCCACATGCTCTGCGACGCCAACGGGACACCGTTGCGCTTCCTCCTCTCTGGCGGTCAAGCCAGTGACATCAGCTACGCCCAACCCCTATTGGACGAGGTCAGCATTCCATCGAACCAACGTGGCCGCCCGCGTAAGCGCTGTAAATGGTTGCTTGCCGACAAGGGCTACGACGCCGAAGCACTACGTCGCTACTGCGACCAATATCGAATGCAACCCGTCATCCCGCTGCGCTCGATGAAGCGCAAACCCAAGCCTGGCTTACAAAGACTGTTTGATCGGCCCAAGTACCGACAGCGCAACATCATCGAGCGCATGTTTGGCTGGCTGAAAGAGAACCGCCGGATCGTGACACACTTCGACAAGCTCGCGAAAAGCTATGGTCTAGCTGGCTTGTTCCATGCGGTGTTTGCGAAATCTCTTTTCGTACAGAACCTAAATCAATGGCCTGCCTAACGGCATGCCAATATTGGCCCGCACACAAGCAATCTGACAGTTCCCGCTCCGACAATTGATAATCTTAAGAAGTCGATGCCGATATCGCCTCACGCTCCGCCCCAACCACTCCATACCCCACCCTAGGCACCCCCCCCAACCGCAAGTCCACCAACGCCTTCAACGACTCCCCACTTCCCAAATACGCATCGCCAAAATCATGCCCCCCCAACGCACTCGGGTGCGCCACCACCTCCAGCAACCCACTCGCCGGCGCCAACCCCGCGCGTAAATCCGCCGGCGTACACACATAATCCGCCGTCGCCCCCGCCAACTGCTTCAACCGGCGATTAAGCAACGTTTTGAACACCCGCTTCAGCGGCCCGATGTTATGCCCAAGATTACGCGCCAGCCGCACCGCCACACCTTCCCGCGCCGCAAACCGGGCGACGATTACGCCAATGGGCCAGATGTTGTGCACATGCTGATGCGAGTCCAGGTGGCTGGGCATCAGGCCCTGGTTCAGGCAGTGCTGCCACTGCGCCTGCAGTTCCTGCTCAACGGCGTCGAGTTCGGCGCGGCTCAGGCGCAGGGTGCGTTGTTTCAGGCGCAGGTCGAATTCGCCGTTGGGCGCGCAGAAGCGTGGCTGTTGGCGGATGGCTTCGCTCAACGGCCGGCCGTGTGTGAGGTTGAAGTGCAGGCCGATGCGCCCGCGCAAGGCCGGCAGTTGCGCCAGGCTGCAGGCGGTGCTGAAGGCCGGCATGTTGGCCATGGCCGTGGCCGAGCTGATCAGCCCGGCCTGGAAGGCATGCAGGATGACCGCGTTGGTGTGGGCGCTGAGGCCGAAGTCGTCAGCGTTGACGATGACCTGTGAGGGCATCCGGGTTCTCCTGTGGCGGGTCGGGCTCGGCGGCTGTGGCCGGTTTTTTTTGACGCAGGCGCTGCAGCTGCGGCTTGAAGCGTTGCCACAGGCGCAGGGCCAGGCCCAGGGCCAGGCCGCTGGGGCGCCAGCTGTAGAAGCTTTGCCGTTGGTGCTCAAGGGTGGCGCTCATGCGTTCGTGCAGTTGGTGGCTGGAGTTGTTCAGGCTCACCCGCGAGGCGTCGACCCATTCCCAGCCGTCGTCCAGGCCCCAGTGAATCCATTCCTCCAGCAGCACGCGGCCGCTACCAAGCTCGGCATAGGCGGGCACGAAGGCCAGGTTGTAGTCGTACACCCGACCGCGCTCGAACACCCCCAGGCGGTAGCTGATGCAGCGGCCGTCGAGCTCCAGCAGCACCATGCGCACCAGGCCTTGGGCAGCCAAGGCGGTAAAGGCCTGGTACATCCATTGGCGACGCAGGTGGCCAGAAAAGATGCCGACGTCATCATCGCCTTTCCAGCTGAGGTCTTCGACGGCGCTGATGGATTCGAGCAGTGACGTGATGGTGTTTGCATCCGGGATCACCCGGCGCACCTGGGCGCCGCAGGCGGTAATGCGTTTGCGCGCACGGCGCAGTTTGTAGCGTGGGTCACCGCTGATTTCCTGGCGATCTTCGGGCACGATGCGGTGCACCGGCACCCGGCAGCTCAGGCGCTGCTCATGGGTAGAGCTGCGCCTGGCCCAGCGGCTGAGCAGGGTGTGGGCCGCCGAGCCGTCGGGCACTTCGTCCAGTTGCAGCAGGGCGTGGGGCAGCTGCCTGCGGATCGCCCGCAACACCTGCGCGGCCGCCTTGGCTGGCACATCGCAGAGCAGGGCGATGCGGTCACTGAGCGGGTAACCCAGATGACGCACCACCTGCACGGTCAGCGGGCCGAAGCGCTCGTTGCTGCGGATCAACGCCAGGCACAGGCACAACCGGCCCTGGTCGCGGCCCACCAGTACCTGCAGCTGTTGCCCGGCTGTCAGTGCCGCTTCGGCCGCCTGCAGCCAGCCCAGGTGGTTGAACGGCGTGCTGTCGGCCAGGTGCTGGCGCAGTTGCTCGTACTCGGTGGCGGGGAAGTCCGCCGCCGCCAACGACGGGTACCACTGCAGGTCAAGGCTCATAGGTTCAGGTCACCGTGGCCGGGGCCGCGCTGGCTTCAGGTTTGCGCAGGGCTTGCAGGCGCGATTCGCTATAGCGTGTTTCGCGATAGAACTTCCAGCGCCCGAACAGGCAGTACACGTGCATGATCCGCCCCTGTTCTTTATAGCCCATGCGCAAGTGCAGCTTAAGCGCCGGGATGTTGTGGCTCTCGCACACGTCCACGACGGTATCGCAGCCCTGGGTGGCCATGGCTTTCCACAGCTCCAGCTGCACGTCGACCGACAGTTGCGAGCCCCAGTAGCGGCGGATCATTTCGCCACCAAACTCGAAGAACTGCCCAGGCTCCACCGGGAACCAGCAGCCGTAGTAGTGGCGGTCGTGGTAGTGACGCACGCTGCCCCAGATAAAGGCTACGGTATCGCCGGCGTCATCGAGGAACATCAGCCCGGTGTGACCTTCGCCAGCCAGTTCGCGCATGGTTTCGATACGGTCGCCAAAGTGTCTGGCGAAGGCCTGCACGTTATGCACGGTGATGGTTTCGATGCGCAGCGCCGGGTAGGGTTTGAGTGTGTGCGGCGGCACAGGGCTGGTCAGGTCGCGTTCCATCCACAGCAGTTCCCAGTGGTAGAACAGGTAGCGCTTGACCGCCGCGTTGAAGGTGTTGCGCAGTCCTTTGCGCTTGATGCGTTCCTGGATTTTGCTCAAAGCACTCATAGTGCCTCCTGTTGCTGGCAGGTGAGGTGCGCGCTCATGACGCGCTCCAGGTCAGGGCAAACAGGGTTTGCCCCGGTAGTTGGAACTGAATACGGCCGCGTTCGCAGGTAAAGCGTGCGCTGCGTGGCTGGTTGTCGGGGCCGAATAGGCTCAGGGCGCCTTGCGGGCAGTGTTGCTCGGTGGCCAGGCTCACCTGCTGCAGGCGCTCACCCTTGTTCACCCCCAGCAGGCTGCGCTGCTTGCCGCGGGCCATGGCCAGGGCGTCGACTTCAAAGGCGTCGTTGTCCAGGGCCAGCACCTGGTCGAGCCAGTGCTGCTGGATGAACTGCTGGGCCAGGCCCACAGGCTTGAGTTCAAAACTGTTCTCGTTCAGCACCCGGACCATGCCCTTGGGCCACTCGGGTTCATCGGCGACGTGGAACCAGTTGAGCATGTCGAGCAGGCCGTCCTGGGAGGCGTTGATCACCACCGAGGCCCACCACAGGGCGGTGAAGTGGGTTTCCTGATCGTAGGGGCTCAAGGTCGAGCCGCTGGAAACGTTGGTCTGGTCGAGCAGCAGTGCCTTGTTCGGCCGGCCCTGGGCATCGAGGCCGACCAGGGCTGCGGCCTGGCGCACCGAGTCGCGGTAGCTGCGGGTGGCCAGCAGGTCGCGGACCATCCATTCATGCCAGGCCAGGGCGTCGATCTGCGCGCCGTGGTCGTTGAGCAGGCGCCGTGCCCAATCGAGGCCGATGCGTGTTTCGCTGCTGCTGTGCAAGGGGCCGTTGACCAGCCGCGAGCTTGCCGGCATGGCGATGCGCACCCCTGCTTCACGTGCACCGGGGCTGCGTTGCACGCGCTCGGCCATGGCCTGGAAGTAGCGGCTGAAGCTTGGGTAGTCGCTGTAGTTGAGGTTGGGTTCGTCGGCGAAAGCCAGGTAGTGCAGGGTGTTGCCGCCCAGGCTGCGGGTGGTGTTGAGCCAGTCGTCGAGGCCATCGTTGCTGGTGCGGTTGGCGGCCAGCACCGATTCGCGGCCGGTACCGGCCAGCAGGGTGATGTCTTGCTTGATCGCGTAGCGTTGCTGGTAGAAGCGGCGGAACTGGTTTTCGTAGCCGGGCTGGCGCGCCAGCAGGTCGGCAAAGCTGTAGTAGCCGGCGGCCTGCGGGCGCAGGGCGTCGAGTGCGGCGTAGCTGGAGGGTGGCGGCAACACATAGGGCAGGTTGACGCCCAGGTCCGGGGTACGGCCCAGCACTTTGGGGCCCAGGGTCAGCGCGACCTGGCCGTCGGCGCTGTGCAGCGGCCCCAGTTGCTCGGCCCGTTGGGCGAACAGGTTGGCGCTGCCGTCGAGCCAGAACGCCGCCTTGCCGCGGCCTTGCAACCGCAGGCGGAAGGTTTGTGCCTGGCTGGACACCGGCAGCGGCAAACGATCGAACTGCCAGTAGGCCGGGTAGGGTTTGAGCGCCAGGCTCAGTTGCCGGTTATCGCCCAGGCGCTGCACCTGCAGGCCGTGCACACCGCCATGATACTTACCGGCCAGGGTGGCTTTTGCCCCGGCGGGCACCTGGAAGTACAGCTCGACGTTGGGCCCGACTTCGGCACTGAAGTGCACTTTGGCCGGGGCGAACAGGGCGCGGGTGCTGTCGGCATGCTCGATGCGGTAACGGCGAAAGCTGTAGCCTGGGATCTCCAGTTGGTAGTCGTTGCTGCTTGCCGCCAGCGGCCATTGCACGCGGCCGCGGGTTTCGCTGGCCTTGATCGGCCGTTCGGCCTGCAGGCGGCCCTGGCCATCGAGCAGGTAGATATGTTCAGGGTTGGCCTCGGCCTGCCAGGCTGGTTGCCAGCTGACGCTCAGGGTATCGGCCTTGCTCGGTTGCAGGTACAGGCTGCCATCGCGCAGGTCGCCCCACTGCAAGGGTGCAGCCTGCAACGTAGCGCTCAACAGCACGCCGGTTACCACCAGGGCGCTGCGCTTCATGCCGGCCGCCGTTGCAGCATCTGCCGTAGCGGCGCCAGGTCGCTGGGCATTACCAGCAGGGTTTGCCAGAACGGCACGCCGCTGAGTTTGCAATACAACAACAGCATCGCCAGGGTCACTGCCAGGTAGGCGATGGACGAAGCCATCGCTGCGCCGACGATGCCGTAGGTGGGTATCAGCAGCACATTGAGTACCAGGTTCAAGGCCGCACCCAGGCCCATCATCAGCGACACCGTGCCCGGGCGGTTCTTGCCCAGCAGGTCCAGGCGCAGGATGCTCGCGTAGCACAGGCCGAACAGCCCCGGCAGCAAGGCCAGCAGCGCCGGGTACGCCGGTTGGTATTGGGCGCCGAACAGGGTGACGATCAGCCATTCGCCAATCAGCGCCATGCTCAGGCAGGCGCCGAGCATCACCGTGGCGGTCAGGCGCAGGGCCAGCGGAGTGAGCTTGTCCATGCCGGCGTCCTGCTGCAGCAGGCGCTTCATCAACGGCGTGGTCACAGCTTCGGGGACGATCAGCAGCAGTTCGGCGGCGGCGCTGGCCATGGCGTAATGGCCTAGCGCGGCGCTGCCGAGCATGGCGCTGATGAACAGGTAGTCGGAACGCAAAATCACCTGCTGGAACAATAAGTCCGGGTGGCTCTTGGCGCTGTACGAGAGCAATTCGCGCTGGCCGCTGCGGTCCCAGCACAGGCGGATCGAATGTTGCCGGCCGAGCCAGTACAAACCGAGCACCACCACCAGGCTCAGGCCCATCAGCCAGCTGATCAGCGCAGCTTCCAGGGCCGCGTGCTGCCACATCCAGAACATCCCGACGAACAGCAGCAGCGGCACCAGCGACTCGGTCAGGCGCAGGGCGTTGAAGGCGCCGACGCCGCCGCTGGCGTTGTGCAAGGTCAGCAGGCCGCTTTTTAGCACCGTCAGCGGCACGGCCAGCAGCAACAGCCAGGCCAGCAGGCCAAGTTGGCTCGTCACTTCAAGTTCAGTGCCGAACTCTCGGGCCAGGGCTACGCAAACCAGGGTCAGGGCGCCGGCCACCAGGCAGCCGTAGATCAGCACCTGGCTGAGCAGCAGGCCCATCGAGCGCTGCTTGGCCGCCTGATAACCGACGGCGGTGTTGAGCCCTCCGCTGGTGGCGGCGCTGATCAGGTCGGGCAGGGTGCTGAGCAGGGCGAACAGGCCGCGTTCGCTGGGGCCGAGGATGCGCGCCAGCAACACGTTGCGCATCAGCCGCAGGGCGATCATCGCCAGGCGCGTGCCCATGCTCAGCAGCAGGTGGCGCACATAGTGGCTGCGGCTCATGGGCGGCCTCCACGGCTGATGCGCCAGGCCAGCAGCGAGGGGCGGCTGGCACTGCGCTGGCTGACGCTGATGCGCGGCAGGGCCAGGGGGTCGTCATGGCCCTGGCAGATGCCGGCGCGGGTGCTCAGGGCGAAGGGGTAGCGGTGCGCGGCCAGGCGCTCGCGCACTCGCGCATCGTGGTCGCCGTTGGGGTAGCAATACACCGGCAGCGGCTGCTTGCAGCCTTGTTGCAGGGCATAGTGGCTGCGGCCCAGTTCTTCTTCCAGGCGCTGGTCGTCCAGGCCCGGCAGCAGCGCGTGGCTGGCGCCGTGGGGGCCGAAGCTGATCAGCCCGGAGTTTTCCAGGTGGCGCACCTGGTTCCAGTCCAGGGCCTGGGGCAGGGACTCGGCCGGGCAGGCGTCGGTCAGGTGATGCAGGGCCATGGGGCTGAGGCTTTTCAGGCTTTGCAGGTACTTGCCCAGGGCCTGGCTGCGCGCGTGCGGGCGGTCGCTCATGAAGTACGCCGCCGGCAGCGGCCGGCCGATCTTGCGCAGTTGCTCGATCAGCGCCCGGCGGGCGATTTCGCCGTGGCTGCCCCACAAGGTTTCACCCAGGCTTTCCCACCAGAAGCGCTGGCGGCTGCCGATGTAGTCGGTGGACAAAAAGATGCTCGCCGGCATCTGGTACTGCTGCAACAGCGGGAAGGCATTCAAGGCGTTGTCGCGCCAGCCGTCGTCGAAGGTCAGGGCGACCTTGGGCCGGTTGCTGCTGCGCGGGTGTTGATGGGCGTTGAGCAGGTCCATCAGGTGTACGCAGTCAAAGTGGCGTTGCAGCCAGCGCAGCAGGCGCTCGAAGGCCTGGGGGCCGACGCACAGTTCATTGCGGTGCGGCAGGGCGGCACTGTTGTCGTCGGCCAGCACCCGGTGCAGCATGAGGATCACCCCGGCGCCGCGCAACTGGCTGCGGCCCTTGGGGGAGTTGAGGTACAGCCAACCGCTGGCACGCTTGATACTGGTTTTTATCGGCATGTCAGGTGCTCATCGAGTCTGGTCGGGGGTCCATTGGTTGTAGCTGTGCCCGCGCAAGAACTGCCACAGGCCGACGCTCATGCCGGCCAGGGTGACCAGTACGAAGGCCGCCAGGCGAAAGGGTTTGGGCAGGCGCTGGCGTACGTCCAGCAGGCCGGCGATGGCGATGGCGTAGACAAGCAGTTGCGCGGCCAGGGCCAGGCGATAGAAGCCGTGGTCGTCAAGCAACCAGAGGTTGGCTAGTAGCATCGGCACCAGCAGCACTGGCGCCAGGCGGCGGATCAGCTTGTGGCTGATCAGGGCAATGGCGTACAGGCCGTGGCGCAGCGGGTTGAGCAGTTCGCGGCGCTGCGCCAGGCTGATCAGGCCGCCAACGGTGACGCGCTGGCGGCGGCTGAACTGGCGCTCGGCTTCGTCCACGCCCTGGTCGAGCACCTGGGCTTCATCAACGTAGACCACCCGTTTGCCGGCCACCGGTGCGCAGGTATTGATGTAGAAATCGTCGTTGACCCGCGCCGGGATCGGCTGGTACAGCTCGCGGCGCACGGCCTGCAGGGCGCCATCGGCCGACACTGTGCAACCGGTGCGGCTCTCCACCCGGCGCAGCCAGGCTTCGTAGTGGCGGTACAGGCTTTCGCCCAGGCTCAGGCCGTTGCCGGCCACCGGGATGATCATCTTGCCCACCGTGGCGCCGACCTCTGGGTCGGCAAAGGGCGCCAGCAAGGCGGCGAGGGTGCCGTCGATCCAATGCACATCGGCGTCGGTGAACACCACGATGTCGCCTGTACACTGGGTGACGGCGACATTGAGCACGCTGTTCTTGCCCATGCGCGGCAAGTCCAGGACCTGGATGCGCGGGTCGTCGAAGCTGCGCGCCAGGGCCACGGTGCGGTCGGTCGAGCCATCGCTGGCGACGATGATCTGCAAGCTTTCAGCGTGATAGTCCTGGGCCAGCAGGTTGCGCAGCTTGTTGTCGATGTTGCGCTCTTCGTTATGCGCAGCCACCACCACGCTGACCCGCTGTGGCGCCAGCGGCGCAGGGCTGTGACGGGGGAACAGCGGCCCCAGCACGGTCAGCAGCAGGGGGTAGCCCAGCCAGGCATAAAACGGCAGCAACAGGCACAACCAAAAGATGAACTCAGCCACGGGCGGGCCTCCTTGCGTTCCAGTTGAACAGGCTGAGCACGAAGGCCGCGCCGGCCAGGTGCAGGCGCAGCCAGTGCAGGCCCCAGAGTTGCAGGGCGAATAACAGGTCACGGTGTTTCAGGCTCTGCTTCAGGCTCAGCAACAGCGCCGGGGCCGTGCTGACCAACAGCATCGACAGCGCCAACTGCTGGTAACCCACCAGCAGCGCCGACAGGGCCAGGGCATCGAGCCCCCAGACCACCAGCGACAACAGCGGGAAGCGCAGCAGGCGCAGGCTCGGGCCATTGCTGCGCAGCAGATGCAGGTGGCTGCCCTGGCGCCACAGCTCCTTGCCCAGCCACTCGCGCCAACTGCCTTCGAAGCCCCAATGCAACGCCAGCGGCTGGCGCAGGGCCAACAGGTGCGCGCCGGCCTTGTTCAGGCGCCAGGTAAAGTCTTTGTCTTCACCGGTGCGCAGGGTCTCGCTAAAGCCGCCGACCTGGTCGAACCAGTGGCGCTGCATCAGCAGGTTCTGGCTCGTCATCCATTGCATCGGCTGCAGCGCCGGCGCGCCGGCGCGCAGGGTCCGCCGTTGCCAGGCCCGGGCGAACCACGGCGCCTGGCGCGGGGTGTCGCAGTCCAGGGCAAACACATCGCCACGGCCTTGGGCGTGCAGGCCGAGCACCAGGCTCAGCCAGTGCTCGGGCATTTCCATATCGGCATCGATAAACGCCAGCCATTGGCCGCTGGCGGCCTGCACGCCGCGGTTGCGCAGGGCGCCGATAGTCAGCCCGGGCAGGTTCAGCACCTGGGCGCCGAGGCGCTGGGCGATCTGCGGGCCGTCGTCGCTTGAGCCGTTGTCGAGCACAATCAGTTCGCACTCAAGGCCGGCATCGGCGCCAGCCCTGAGCGCCGACTCAAGGGTCCGGGCAATGTGCCGGGCTTCGTTGAACATGGGTACCACGACACTGACCTTCATGGCTTCACCTGCGCCAGGCGTGCCTGCTCGGCGTCAACACGCAGCACGCTGGACAGCGCCAGCATGATCCACAGGTATTTGTGGTTGGGCGCACTCAAGAACATTAAAAACAGGCTGATGGCGAGCATGCTCATGCACAAGTGGGTGAGCAGGTCGGCCCGATACTGGTCACCCTGGCGCAACCACAGGCGCCGGGCGTACCAGACGTTGTACAACGCCAGCAAGACCATGCTGACGAACAGGATGCCGGCCGGGACGCCGACCTCGCTGAAAATCTCCAGGTAGGTGTTGTGTGCCCGGCGGTACAGGTCGCCGACCTTGCGGTTGGCCGAAAACGCCTTGGCGTAACCCGTGGTGGCGTAGTGCAGGGGGAAGGTGCCGGGGCCGGTGCCGAGCACCGGGTGTTCGCGAATCATCTTGCTGCCGACCACGATGTACGACGAGCGCCGGCCCAGGGAATCGTCCTTGAAAGCGTTGACCCCGGACTTGAGCAGCGCCAGCGACTGGATGCGCGCCACGTAGCTTTCCGGCATCAGTGCGACCATGGTCGGCAGCAGGATCGCCAGACCCAGCATGGCGAAGCCCAGGTGCCGCGGACGCAGGTGGGCGACCTGGGTGCGGTAGTGCACCAGCACGATCCCCAGGCTGATCAACAACACCACCAGGCCCGAACGTGAATTGGTCTTGGTCATGCCCGCCAGCAGCAGGATGCAGCAGGCGATCCAGAACAGCTTGTGCAGCTTTCGTGGGCTGTTGAACACCAGCCACAGGGCCATCGGTACAGCAATGGCGATGAGCATGGCGAACAGGTTGGGGTCTTCCAGCAGGCCGGCGGCGCGGCCTTCGTCCTGGTACTTGGCCGAGACCATGGCCATGATGCAGGTCAGACCGACGCTCAAGGTCACCAAGCGGTACATCATTGTCAGGTTGAGGTCGCGGCCGATCAGCAGGGTGATCCCGAACAGCAGCAGGCCCACGGTCATTTCACGCAAATGCCCCAGGGACATCTCGCTGTTGTCGCTGACCCACACGCTCAGCAGGTACAGCGCCACAAAGCCCAGCAGCAGCCGCCACATGGGGCTGCGCAGGCGCTCGGCGGGCAGTTGCTTGACTGCCAGCTGCAGCACCAGCACCAGCGCCAGGGCCGCGCCGATCAACTTGCTGGCGGTCAGTTGGCTGTCCTTGAACAGGCCTTCGAGCGGCACCAGGGTGATGATCGCCAGCAGCCCCCAGGCCGGGCGTTTGTACAGCGCCAGCACACCGGCCAGGCCCAGCACCGCGCCCGGCGCGAGGAACGGATAGGGGCTGGCGAGCAGGGCCAGGCAGGCAATTGCCAGCAGGCCGATCAGCGACAGGGGAATGATCATGCGCAGGTCTCCGTGGCCGCGCCCAGGTAGACCCGGGCCCAGCGTTGCGCCAGCGTCGGCAGGTGATAACGTTCGCGTTGGGTGCACCGCGCCTGGGCGATCAGCTCGCCGGCCCGGGCCGGGTCGAGCATCAGCGCCTCAAGCTGGGCGGCCAGCTCTTGCACCGCCAGGGGCCGGGCCAGCAGGCCGCTGCGCCCATGTTCGATCACATCGGGGATACCGCCGACAGCAAAGGCCACCACCGGCACGCCATCCTGCATGGCTTCAAGCAGGATCATCGGCGTGCCTTCGGTGCGCGAGCTGATCACCAGGGCGTCCAGGCGCGCCATCCACTGGCGCATGTCGGCCTGAAAACCCGGCAGGCGGATGCGCTGGCTTAACCGCGCGGCGTCAATACGCGCTTGCAGGGCGTTGCGCTCAGGGCCATCGCCGAGCATCACCGCATCGAGCTGCGGGTGACGCTGGCACAGCGGGATCAACGCATCGAGGAACAGGTCCGGGCCTTTCTCAGGGCTCAAGCGTCCGACGTAACCGGCCAGCCAGCGGCCATCGCCAGGGTGGCGGGCGGGCAGGGCGTCGGCTTCGGGCAGGCCATTGGGGATCACCTGCAGCTTGTGCTCGACCACCCCTGCCTGGCGATGAATACGCTTGATGCTCTCGGCCACGCAGACTACCCGTTCGATGGTGGCGGTGCGGCACAGTTGCAGGCTGATCCAGGTGTACAACCGTTGTTTGCGGCTGCTGGGGGTAAAGCCGTGCTGGGTGGCGACCATCGGCAGGCGCCACCAGCGCGCCCCCAGCCAGCCGTAGATCAGGCCTTTGAAGTTGTGACTGTTGATCAGCGGCTGCTGGTCATGGCGCTGGCGCAGTTCAGCGAACAGCTCGCCCGCGTTGCTGCAGCTTTTGCAGGCCACGCCGGCGGCGCGAAAACGCGCCACCAGGTGTTCCGGGGCCCCGAGAAACAGCACCTGGTGCTGACCAGGGGTGGCCTGGCAGTGGTCCAGCAGCATCCGCTCGGCGCCATAGAAGCCGCCACTGCTGAGCAGGTGCAGGATCGGCCGCTGTGGGCTCAGGGCTGCGTTCAATTGCGCACCCAGTGCACCAGCCGCGGCAGCGACCAGCCCTTGTAGGGGTTGGGGGTTTCCGGGGTCTGGTCGTTGATCACCAGCAGTACCGGCAGGTCCAGTTGATGGCTGATTTGCGCCGGGTGCTTGAAGCGCCGGTCAAAGAACTCTTTGACATACACCAGGGCAATGGCCAGCAGCAGGCCGGTGAGCATGCCGAACGGCACGATCAGCAGCGGCTTGGGAAACGCCGCCTCGGCAGGCTCGTACGGGGCGCTGAGGATGCGCGCGTTGGACAGGCCGCCGAGCAGGTCGGCACCGCGCGATTCTTCGTAGCGCTGGGTGTAGGTGAAGTACGCCTTGTGCAGGGCGTCGATCTCGGTGTCGAGCTGGCGCGCCTTGCTCTGGGTCTCTTGCAACTGGTGCACGCGGCCTTTGAAGTCGGCAATGCGCGCGGTTTTCTGGGCAATCACGTTCTGCACCACGGCCAGGTCTTTCTCGCGCTCCTTGATGCGGTTGGCGACGATCTTGAGGAACTGCTGGCGGGTCTTGGCGATTTGCTCGCGCTGCAGCAGCATCTGCTCGCTGCCGGGCTGGAACACCGCCAGGTCGCTGACGTAGGTCAGCACCAGGGTGGTCAGCTGTTCACCGAGCTGCTTGATTTCGCGGTCTTCGAAGGCCACGTTGTCGACCGTGGTGGTGAAGGTGTAGGGGAAGGCGAAATCGCGCATGCCAGCGTTGCTGGCGGCGGCCAGGCTGGTTTTCAGGTAGTCCAGCCACTGCTGGCTTTGCAGCAGGCGGTCGCGGTATTGGTTCAGCGCCTGTTCTTCGGTGTTGATGGCGTTGAGGCGGAAGGTGATCTCTTCTTTGGGGTCCGAGGAGCCGATGCTTTCGAGCATGCCCAGGCGCTTGCCCTCGAGGTCATCCATGCGCACCTGGTACTGCAGTTTCTTCTGCTCGTAGAACTGTTCGGGCAGCTCGTTGGATTGCAGGTTCTGGCGGTTGCGCAGGTAGTTTTCGAGCAGGCGGCTGACGAACAGCGTGCCCAGTTTCGGGTCAGGGAAGCTGTAGGTCACCGAGACCACGTTGGAGCCGGGCAGGGTCTCGATCTTCAGGTCCTTGATGGCGTCGTCGGTCAGGGTGTCGAGCTCGGTATCACGTACCGGGTCGACCTCCAGGCCGAACAGTGAGCGCACCGGGTTGACCACGTACTCGCGCAGCGGGTTGACGAGCGCCGTGCGGATCGGCCCGAACACCGCCCGCTGCATCAGGCTTGGCGGGATGTCGTACTTGCCCTCGGCGCGCAACTGGCTGATGGTTTCGCGGATCAGGGTCGGCGAACGCAGGATATTACTCTCGGTTTCCATGTCGGCCAGCGAGGGCGGGATGAACTTGTCGGTCTCCTGGTCCAGGGCGTTGTTGGTATCGCTCTGGGAGAGTTTTTTCGACTGCACAATCACTTCGGCGGTGATGTCGAAGCTCTGCTTGAGCACCAGCGGCAACAGCAAGGCGATCACTGCGAAAACCAGGAATACCCGTTTCACCAATTGGCGGTTGGCGAAGAAGATCCTGAAGAATTCATGCAGGTAGTTTTCTTTTGTATTCATGCTCGGATACCCGCCTGGGATTAGTTGTTGTCGCTTTCTTTGTTGTCTACGCGATAACCGAAGCTGAAGCCCACGCCCTGGAACAGCACCACGTCAGCCAGTTGCCGGGCCAGGTCGCCGGCGCTGGCGAGCTTGGTCTTGGGCACATAGAGCATGTCGTCCGGCTGCAGGTAGGCCACTTGCGCGGCGCTGGCATCCAGGGCCTTGTCGACGTTGTAGGGCACGGCCTGCACCTGGTTGCCGTTGCGGCGCATGATCACCACCGAATCGAGCCGGGCCTTGACGTTCGGGCCACGGGCCAGGGTCAGGGCTTCGAGCACCGACACCGGGCGGCGGATCGGGTAGGCGCCGGGCTGGCCGACTTCACCGAGCACGTAGATCTCGTTGACGGCGGTGGACTTGAGCATCACGTCCACGGTCATGCGCCCCGGCAGATCGGCGTAGCGCTTGTTCAGGTAGGTCTGCAGCTGGGTCACGGTCATGCCCTGCAGCGGCACCGCACCGATCTCCGGGAAGCTCGCCTGGCCGTCGCTGCCGACGGTAATCTCGCGGCTCATGCCGGTGGCCGGGTGGTTGAGGGCCGTTCTGAGGTTCAGCTCGTTGGTCAGCGGGCTGATCACCTGCACGGTGACGTTGTCGCGCCCCGGCTGGAACAGGTGCTTGTTGCGGTAGGCCTGCTGAATGGTGCGGCGGGCTTGATCCGGGGTTTGCCCGGCGATGTTCACCGAGGTGTTGGCCCGCGGCAGTTCGATGGTGCCGTCAGGCAGCACCAGCTGGTTGCCGTTGAGCGAACTGGCTGCCGGGAACTGCAGGCCGATGGTGTCGCCGGACTGGATCTGGTACGAGGCCGAGCCGCTGGTACTGATATGGAAGATCACATCGAGCACGTCCTGCGGGCGCAGTACCTGCTCGCTGCGCGGCAACTCGGTATCCTGGGCGTTGGCCGGTGCGGCGGTCATGATCTGTACCGGCATCTGCCGGGTGTCCTGGTTGGCGCAGCCGGCCAGGGTCAGCAGGCACAGCGCAAGCGTTGTGTATTTCATGTGAGGCTCCTGGTCTGCTGGCCTAAAGATTGTTGTACAGCCACTTGGGCATGTAGTACTTGCGCCGGTTGAAGACGCTGCCGATCAGCCTGGCGCCGGCCTGGGTCAGGCGCTGGGCGGCGGCCTGGGCCACTTCCCAGCGAGTCTCCTCGGCGCACACGACGAGGATCACGCCATCGACCAGGGTGCCGATGATCAGGCTGTCGGCGCTGGCGTACACCGCCTCGCCGTCGATCACCACAAAACGGTAATGCTCGCCCATGTGCTTGAGCACTACCCGCAACAGGTCAGGGTTCAGGCGCTCCTTGCCGCGCTTGTAGGTGCCGGCCGGCAGCACGTCGAACGGCTGGTCGGACAGGCGCACGATGCAGTCCTGCATCAAAGGCGGGGTGTCCTGGTCGAACATCAGGTCGTTGAAGCCGCGCAGCTTGTGCAGGCTCAGTTGCTGGCTGAGGTTGTTGCTGCTGGGACTGCTGTCGACCAGCAAGACCGGGCCGCCGCTCATCAACGCCAACTGGCTGGCGAAAGCCAGGGCGCTGGTGCTGGTGCCGCTGCCGGTGTTGGCAGCGGTCAGCAACAGGATGCGCTGGTCTTCATCGAGCACTGTCGAGGTCAGGTTGGTTTCGCTCGGGGTGGCGATCGTCAGACTTCTTGAAGTAGAACCGTCCATTCAACTTGCTCCGTGGCCGCTGAAGACTTTGAAGGGAGTCTTGAAGAGGATCTTCAGATCCAGCATCAAGCTCTGTTCGTTGATGTAGCTCAGGTCCAGTTCGACTCGCTGGTCGAAGTCTATGTCGCTGCGTCCGGAGATCTGCCAGAGGCCAGTCATGCCGGGGTAGATGCTCAGGCGCGCGAGGTGGTTGTCTTTGTAGCGATAGGCGTTGAACGAGGTGGGGCGCGGGCCGACCAGACGCATGTCGCCGATTACCACGTTGAACAGGTTGGGCAACTCGTCCAGGCTGCTGCGCCGCAGCCACTGGCCGATCGGGGTGACGCGCGGGTCCTTGTCGATCTTGAAGTCGATGGCATCGGCGCCGTGCTTATTGAGGTGGCGCACCGACTCCTTGAGGGCTTCGGCGTTGGCGACCATGGTGCGGAACTTGTACATGCCGAAGGCGCGGCCGCGGTAACCGGTGCGTTTCTGCACGAAAAACACCGGGCCGGGGCTGCTGAACTTGACCAGCACGGCCAGGGTCAGCAGCAGTGGCGAAATGATCGCCAGAATGCACAAGGCACCGAAACAGGCGACCACCCGGTTGGTGCGCGACAGGGTCCAGGGACGCCCGCCCGCGCGACCGGTCAGCCAGCCACGGCCTTGCATGTGGATCGCCGCGTCGATGCGCTGGCGGTGCGCAGGGTCCATGCGCTTGTCTTGGTACAGTGCCTGTAGTTGCGCACTTTTAGGTTGTCCTGTCATACCGTTCTCCGTTGCTGCGCGGGCAATTGCCCGTTGACCCGCACCGCGTCCCGGTCAAGTTGCGGGTAGTACTGATGAAACCAGGCAATAAACCGCCCGAGCCCTTCATCCAGCGAAACTTGGGGGGTGAAGCCGGTGACCTGTTCCAGGGCGCTGGCATCGGCACAGGTGGCCAGCACATCGCCCGGTTGCAAGGGCAGCAGCTCGATGGCGGCCTTGCGCTGCAGGTGTTTTTCCAGCAGCGCCACGTAGTCAGTGAGTTCCACCGGGCGTTGGCCGCCGATGTTGAACAGGCGCCAGGGCGCGTGGCTGCTGGCCGGGTCCGGTTGTTCGCGGTTCCAGGCCGGGTTGGCCTGTGGCGCCAGCGGGATCAGCCGCACCAGGCTTTCGACGATGTCATCGATGTAGGTGAAGTCGCGTTGGTGCTGGCCGTCGTTGAACAGCTGGATCGGCCGGCCTTCGGCAATCGCCCGGGCGAACAGGATCGGCGACATGTCCGGGCGGCCCCAGGGGCCGTACACGGTAAAAAAGCGCAGGCCGCTGGCGGGGATGCCGAACAGATGGCTGTAGCTGTGAGCCATGGCTTCGTTGGCTTTTTTGGTCGCGGCATACAGCGACAGTGGATGGTCGACGGCATCCTCGACACGGTACGGGGTGTGCTGGTTGGCGCCGTACACCGAACTTGACGAGGCATACAGCAGGTGCTGCACCGGATGGTGGCGGCAACCTTCGAGAATGTTCAAAAAGCCGCTGAGGTTGCTGTCGATGTAAGCCCGCGGGTTTTCCAGCGAGTAGCGCACCCCGGCTTGCGCCGCCAGGTGAATCACTACCTCGGGTTGCTCGCTGGCAAACAGCTCGGCCATGCCGGCGGCATCGTTGAGGTCCAGGCGGTACAGGGTGAAGGCTCTGGCCTGGGCTTCGACCCAGCGCACCCGCGCGTGCTTGAGCGCCGGGTCGTAGTAGTCGTTGAAGTTGTCCAGGCCGATCACCTGGTGGCCGTCACGCAACAGCCGCAGGCTGCAGTGAGCACCAATGAAACCGGCAGCGCCGGTGACCAGGATCTTCATGGCGCCGGCACCTCGGGCTGGACCTGACGCAGGCCGATGCCGCTGTAGCTCAGGCCGAAGCTGGCGACCTGTTCGGGGTTGTACAGGTTGCGCCCGTCAATGATCAGGCGGCTGCGCAGTTTTTTCGCCAGCAGGGCGAAGTCGACCACGCGAAAGTTCTTCCACTCGGTGCAGATCACCAGGGCGTCGGCATCTTCCAGGGTGTCGTCGCGGGTGGCGCACAGTTGCAGGTCCTTGCGGTAGCCGTAGATGCGCCGGCATTCGGACATCGCCTCTGGGTCGAAGGCACACACGGTAGCGCCTTCGGCCCACAGCGCCTCCATCAGGTAGCGGCTCGGCGCTTCACGCATGTCGTCGGTGTTGGGCTTGAAGGCCAGGCCCCAGACGGCAATCGACTTGCCGGCCAGGCTGCCGGGCAAGCGCTGCTTGAGCTTGGCGAAGAGGATCTGGCGCTGGCTGTCGTTGACCTCGCTGACACTTTGCAGCAGGCGCAGGGGCATGCCGCTGCGTTCGGCGGTGTGCAGCAGGGCGCGCAGGTCCTTGGGGAAGCACGAGCCACCAAAGCCGCAGCCTGGGTAGATGAAGTGATAGCCGATGCGCGGATCGGAGCCGATGCCCTTGCGCACCGCTTCGATGTCGGCGCCCAGGTGCTCGGTGAGGTTGGCCAGCTCGTTCATGAAGCTGATGCGCGTGGCGAGCATGGCGTTGGCCGCGTATTTGGTCAGCTCGGCGCTGCGGTTGTCCATGAACATGAGCTTTTCATGGTTGCGGCAGAAGGGCGCGTAGAGCTCGGCAAGCTGGTCGTGGGCCTGGTCGTCGGCAGTGCCGACGATGATCCGGTCCGGGCGCATGCAGTCGGCCAGGGCGCTGCCTTCTTTAAGGAACTCGGGGTTGGACACCACCCGCACCTTGAGCGCGCCCTTGCCCAGGTGTTCAAGCTCTTCGCGGGCCAGGGCTGCGACCTTGTCGGCAGTGCCGACCGGGACGGTGGACTTGATGATGAGGGTGCGATCGGCCTCCATCAGCCCGGCAATCTGCCGGGTCACCCCCAGGACATGGGAGAGGTCGGCCGAGCCGTCTTCATCCGGCGGCGTGCCGACGGCGATGAAGATCAGTTCGGCATGAATCACCGCATCACTGGCCTGGGTGCTGAACAGCAGGCGACCTTCCTTGATGTTCTCTTCGAGCATGCTCGAAAGGCCGGGTTCGCTGATCGGCGGTACGCCCTGGCGCAGTTGACTGATCTTGTGCGCATCGACATCGACGCACAGAACCCGGTGTCCTACGTCTGCGAGGGCCGCAGCTTGCACAAGACCGACATAGCCGGTGCCAAATACGCTCACGTCCATGTCGGCGTGCCTCGTATGGAGTAATGAGGATGAAACAGTGGTGTGATTTCGGTATAGCCCACCCGTGGAAAGTCGTGTCAATCAAATGGCATGTTTCGTCGCATTTACACGCGCTGCGTTTTGAGCTTTTCGCTATCAAGCCTTTCTAAATCCGGGGGTTAGCTTGAGTAGGCACTGGCCAATTGCCGCATCGCTAAACGATGAACGGTCGAAGCCCTCGAATAATAAGGCGTTTACGGATGTGGCTGTTTCACGAATGCAACGCTTTCGCGTTTTTGAACTGTCAGAATTGACGCCGCCAAGTTGGGTCAGAAAATTGACGTTGTTCCGGTTTGCGCTTTGTCAGGGCACTGCTAACGTGTCAGAGATCGGGTCGTTTGCAAGGCGTTTAGCGGGGGAGAAATGCACAGATATCTCAAGGAACTGCTGCTGGCGCTGTACCTGCTAAGCAACTATCCGTACTACCTCGAACGCTTTGAGGCGATCGGCCTGAGCCCGGCGTTGCTGTTGTACGCCGGCGTACTGGTGCTGCTGGTGCTGGCCTTGCTGCTGTGCGCCAACATCCGCCAGGCCTGGCTGCGCTGGGGCTTTGCCCTGGTGTTCAGCGCCAGCGCGGTGTTCTTTGATGCCTATACGCGCATCACCGCCGACTACCTGACCTACAGCGGCTTTATTTCGATGGTCTACTCCGGTGGCTTTATCGGTGACGCCATCGAGCAGTACCACAGCGTGATCCTCCGGGTACTGGGTAGCTCGCTGCTGTTATTGCTGGGCCTGGGGCTCAAGCCACGGCACAGCGTGCCTGGGCCCCGGGCACTGCCGTGGGCGGCGCCGCTGCTGGGCATCGCCTTGCTTACCGCGATTTTGTTCGTGCGCGCAGGCGAGGGCGCGCGCGGCCTGCCGATCATGTTCACGCCGCTGGCGTATTCCAACCTGATGCTCTACGAGTCGCTGAGCGATAGTGTCGGCCCACGCGAACCGGTGACCCTGGCGCGCAGCGGCCCGGCCCTGGCCCGAGACATCGTGCTGATCATCGACGAAAGCGTCTCGGGCAATTACCTGGACCTGAACACCGCCCATGGTGTGCGCAGCCAGCTCAACCAGGGCCGGCCCGGGGTCAGCATCTTCAATTATGGCTACGCTGCCTCCATCGCCAACTGCAGCTCCGACACCAACGTCACCCTGCGCTATGGCGGCACCCGCGACGACTACCTGCGCATCAACTCGACCTTGCCGTCGATCTGGCAGTACGCCAAGGCTGCAGGCCTGGGCACCGTGTACATCGATGCCCAGCGCACCGGCGGCAACCTGCAGAACCTGATGAACGCCAAAGAAAAACGCGATATCGACCAGTTCATCCAGTTTGACAGCACCCCGGTGCGCGACCGCGACATGGCCGCCGTGGCCAAGCTCACCGAGCTGCTGGGCGACGGCAAGGCGCAACTGATCGTGATCAACAAGGTCGGCGTGCACTTCCCGGTACATGACAAGTACCCCGACGACTTCATGACCTACCGCCCGGCCTTGCCGCGCGGACAGTACACCGACATCACCGACACTGGCCGGCGCGATGGATTCAATGGCCAGCCCGAAGACTGGGTGCTGTACCGCAACTCGTACATGAACAGCCTGCTGTGGAACGTCGGCGAGTTCTTCAACCGCCTGTTCGCCAAGGCCGACCTGAGCCAGGCGGTGCTCATCTACACCTCCGACCATGGCCAGGACCTGCACGAACGCGGCAACCCGGGGCTGAACACCCACTGCGACAGCAACCCGGTGGAAGAGGAGGGGCTGGTACCGTTGGTGGTGATCCAGGGCCAGGGCCTGCGGACCCTCGACTGGCAGGCGCAATTGGCGGCCAACAAAGACCGCTCAAGCCACTACAACATCTTCCCCACTTTGCTGCAGTTGCTCGGCTACGACCCGGCCGGCATCGCCGCGGTGTACGGGCGCTCGCTGGTGGTGCCGACCGACGACCCGTTCAGCTTCAACACCCGCTTCAATGCGCGGCTGGGGGCCAAGCCTGTGTTCAAGCATATCGACCTGAGCGAAGTGGTGACGCCGGGCCAGGCTCTGCCCACTGCGCAGATGCCGGTGGGCCAGGCCGATTGAAGCGCGGGCAGTAGTTATGTAGCGCCTGGGGCGCAAGTGAACAGGGTTACCTGCGGGTCCATTCCATCCGCAGGTAACCTGCTCATGTCCGATACTGCTGATACATCCACCGTCATCTACCACTACAAACGCCTGGCCGAAGGTTTGCGCCCCAGGCTCGAGCATTTCAATCGCGACAACCTTCAAGCGCTGCTGCACAGCCAGCGGGCGATTCATACTGACCGCCAGGCTCAGCCCCATGCCTGGTTCAATGACAGCGAGCCAGAGCAGCGCACGGCCCTGCTCAAAGCAGCCAAGGCTCAGGAAGATGCGCGCTGGCGCCTGGCCGGGAGTTTGTCCGCACTGCAGAGCATCACTGAATACGCCACCCCGTTGCTGACCCGGGCATTGCTTGAGCAGCACGGCCTGCAACTGGACGTGACCCGTGCGCAGTTGCACCGTTGGGCCAGCGAAACAATAGGCGGGCGGCAAGTGATCAAGGGGCCGGAGCGACGCGCCAGTCTGCTGGAAGCGGCGCTGCAGAACTTCGAGGCTTTTGAGGACTTTCACTTCAGCCACCTCACCCGCGATGGCCAGGCCACCGATACCCTGGCCTTGACCGCCAAGGACTTCGCGGCCTTGTGCCGTGATCTGGATCTGGGACTGGGTTATCAGCAACACCTGGAGCAGGTGTTTGACCAATCCGGCAACGCGCAGCAACTGCGTGAGCAAATGAGCGAAGCAACCCGCACCGATGTGCAACTGCTGGTGCAGCGGGCCAGGATCAAAAGCGAAATAAGCGACTCGGCCCATGACATGCTCCAGGCCCTGCTCAAGGGGGCGCCGGCGATGCTCGATGGCAAGCCGGTGGTGTGCCGTCGCCTGGCCATCTTCGACTGTGAGTTGGCCGATGTGCTGCTGATCGGCCCGCCAACCGCCGGCAGCGACTCGACAGAACGCTGTGTAGCCTGGATCGCCGGCGCGCCGCTGGCGCCGCTGAAGGAGTACAGCTCGACCAGTGCCTTCGCCAAGGACCTGGCTATAAGCTTGCAAACCACCGAGTACAGTCGCGCCCTGGCGGCCAAGGTGCCTCAGGCGCTCAAGGGGCAGTTTATCCGTCGCCTGGAAAGCACGCTGTTTGAAGTGCGCTTTCAGGGCAACGAGCAGATTCGCCAGCCCATTGCCCAGCCGCGCCTGCAGGTCAGCGAGCGTATTGTTGAGGGCGAGCTGTGGTCCAGGTTGCAAGCTTTGCAGGTGCGCCGGCTCAAGGCCAACTCCCGGGTGCTGGCCGTGCCGACCGGCGATGAAGACTACCAGGCCCGGCTGCAGCGGCTGGACAGCTGGTTGGAAATTGCCTTGGATGTGCTCAATGCCGCCGCGTTCGTGGTGCCCGGCCTCAATGAGGTGATGCTGGCAGTCACGGGAGCACAGTTGATGGGTAATCTGTTCCATGGTGTGCAGGCCTGGGAAGCGCATGAAACCGCCGAGGCGGTTGCGCAACTGGAGTCGCTGGCCCTCAATCTGGGGCTGTTCGCCGGCCTGGCGGCGGCCGGTGTGGCCTTGCAACCATCGGCTTTTGTCGACCGCATGCACAGTGTGGAACTGGCCGACGGCCAGACGCGCTTGTGGAAAGCCGACCTCAGCGGCTATGCCAACCAGGTACAGATCCCCGACAGCGTCCAGGCCAACGACCTGGGCCAGTACCTACACGAGGGGCGTTACTACCTGCGCCTGAACGAGCACTGGTACGAGCAGCGCCAGACCGACAGTGGGCAGTGGTGCCTGGTGCACCCCACCGACCCGCAGGCCTACGAACCTGTGCTCAGGCACAACGGCCAGGGCGCCTGGCAGTTCCAGGGCGAGCAGCCGCTGCACTGGCCGCGCGGGCAGTTGCTCAGGCGCATCGGTGCGCTTGCCGACGGGCTTGACGATGCGCAACTCGAGCGTGCGCTACGCATCAGTGGCGTCGATGAGCAGGCCCTGCGCAGTGCCCACGTTGACCAGGCGCCAATCCCTGCGCTGCTGGCCGATACTCTGCAGCGCATGCAACTTGAGCGACGCATCACCCGGCTGATCAGCGACGTGCGCGCCGGCATGATGCCGCAGCCAGGCATGACCTACCCAGTAGCCTTGCTGGTCGAGTTGCCGAACTGGCCCGCCAACCGGGTGCTGGAGGTATACGACGGGCCGGAGCTTTGGGGGGCTTCATCCACTTACGGCCTGGAGCGCTGGCCGCAAGGGCGCTCGATCAAGCTGCTGGCCAGCGAGGTACGTCAGGGCCAATTGCCGGAAAAGGTCCTGGCCGCACTTGGCGAGGACGAAATCAGTCAACTGCTGGGCAGTAACGTGGCAACCGCTGCGCGCACGCAGGTCTTGCGCAACACCCTGGCCGAGCAGGTGCAAAAACATCGCGGCGCCATTTTCGACCGCTTGAGGCAAAGTGCGCCAGGGCCTTCTTCACCGGGTGTTGCGCTGCTACTGCGCGACTTCCCCGAGTTGCCCGAGCGCATCGCCCGGGAGATCGAAAGCCAGGCCAGCCTGGTTGAACAGGCGCAGCTCAATCAAGCCGGGGCGCGCCTGCCGCTGCGCCTGGCCGAAGAGGCGCGGCTGTATCAGCGAGAGGTGCGTCTGAGCCATGCCCTGGAAGGGTTGCAAGTGTCGGCCCCGAATAATCCGGACAGCCAGCGTCTGGCCCTGGGGGGGCTGGAATCGTTGCCGGGCTGGACAGGCAATGTACGGATCGAGCTACGCGAGGAGGTGGTCAGCGGTCGCCTGCTGGCCAGCATCGGCCGTGCCGATGGCGAGCTCAAGACCCTGGTTGCCAACAGCGAGCGCTACCGTGCCTATGATGGCCTGGGCAACGAGCTGGCCAGCGGTGACGACTTTTTTGCCGCTATCCTCAGGGCGTTGCCGGACGCCGAGCGCCAGGCCTTGAGCATGGATATCTTTGATGCCGGGCAGTTGCGCCTGCGGCTGCAGGAACTAGCGCTCGAAGACCGTCCCCGGGCGTCGCACCTGCTTGGCCAGCAGCCGCGCAAACCCTGGCATCGGGCGCCCCTGCGCCTGGCAGATGGACGTAACGGTTACACCCTCGGCGGCGCCTCCAGCACCTTGCGCCCAGAAACTCATCGACGCCTGGGCGTGCTATATCCGGAGATGAGCAGCAAGCAGATTACCCGTCTGGTTGGCGAGTTGCGCCAGAGCGGCCGCGACTTGGCCGAGATTGTCGAGGCACTCGAGAAAGAATACCGGCAACTGCAGATCAAGCTCGACGACTGGGCGAGATCCGCGCCCGGCAGCCCAACGCGCCAGCAAGTGGCCTCACGCCTGAAGCGGGCCTGGCAACGGGGCGGAGGCTCGCAGAGCCACAAGCTTGATCTCAAGGAACTGGATATCACCGGCTTGCCAACGCTTGACGTGCAGTTCCCGCACATCACCGAGCTTGATATGCGCGGTGTCGTCGGGCCTTATGGCGTACGCGGAGGTGAAATTCCCCCGCATCTGTTCAGCCGTTTTCCGAAGTTGCGGGCCTTGGGCCTGGGGGGGAACTTCCTGCCCGAGATTCCGTCGACGATCAGTCTCTGTGGCGAGCTGGAAGAGCTGGCGATGAACAGTAACAGGCTGCACATCAACGACACCATGTTCCAGCCGTTGCAGGCGTTGGCAAAGCTGAAAAGTTTCAGTCTGGCTAGTAATGGACTGGGGCAATTGCCTGACGCCGCCGTCGAAGCACTGTCGCAACTGCCTGCGTTGGCCTACCTGGACCTGAGCAGCAACCAGCTGGTGCTCGAAACCCGCCACCTGGAACAGTTGTCCAGGTTGAGCCTGGGTAATCTGAACCTTTCGCACAACCGGATTACCCTTGATGAGGCCGGGGCGGCGGTATTTCAGCGCTTTATCAATCTGCGCAAGCTGAACCTGCACTCCAATCCCCTGATGCGTGCGCCTGACTTGAGCTTCATGCCCATGCTGGACAGCGTCGACCTGAGTTTCTGCCAGCTGCGCGAATGGCCAGCCGGGCTCACCGACCTGATGAACCAGAACCAGTTCCAGCTGCGCTCGATCAACCTGGCCGACAACCAGATTGGGCAGATACCGCCATTGGCGCAAACCCGCTTCGGGATGATCCTTCGCCGTCAGGGGCCGCTTGGCGATCTGGCGCTGCGCTTGCCCAATAATCCGCTCGATGCTCAAGGCATTCTGCGCTTGCATGCGCTAGGCCTTTCCCATGTGTTCCACGGTGATATCACGCCCAACCGGCTGTGGCTCCAAGGTGCCAGCGAGGTGCGACAAGAGTTGTGGCAGGCGCTGTTCGACAACGAACGCAACCGCTCGTTGTTCACGGCCTTGAGCACCCTGGAACGCTCGCAAGCGGCGCAGATCGATGCCGAGCACTTGACCCGTCGGGTGTGGAGCATGCTCGAACTGGCGGCGCAGGAAGAAGTGCTGCGTAACGATCTGAATGACATCGCCGGCAGTTTTCCTGATACCTGTGGTGATGCCGGAGCGGATGTGTTCGCCGCGCTGGAGGTCGAAGTCATGGCCAATCGTCTTGCCGGGCAGGCGCTGGATGTCCAGGGCCGCACTGGCGAGTTGCTGGGGCTGTACCAGCGGCTGTACAGGCGTCATCAAGTGGAGCGGATCGCCGACCGGATCTCCAGTTTGCGCCAGCTGCGCAAAAATGCGCTGGACAGCGGCGAGGCGCCGCCCGCGCTGGACCCGCTGGACGACATCAGCGACGCAGATCTTGCACACACGGTCGACGACATAGAAGTTCGCCTGGCACTGCGCCGCACCCTGGCCAGCCGCCTGGACTTCCCCGAGCCTTCGGACGGGATGCTTTACCGGCACCTGGCCTATGTCAGCGATCGTCTGGCCAGCCGGGTGGAGCGGGAAGTGCGCAGGCTCGACATCGCAACCAGTCGCCAGCAATGGATGCTTGAACAGCCGGGCTGGACAAGGTTTCTCAAGCAGCGCTTCAAGTCGCAATTCGATGCATTGACCGAGCGTTGGTACGAGGGCACGGAGTATGCCGATCATTGTCTTGACCTGCACAACCCGCCAGTCGCGATGCTGGATGCCGGTGTGGTCAGCTTCCTCAATGGGCAGGCTGCTGAAGCAGACTTCGCCGGGGCCGGCATAACCTCCCTCAGTCATGATGACGCGGGCGCCTTGCGCCGGCAGGCGTTCAATGATCACCAGTACACCGTGTTCCTTAACGTACTGGCCAGGGGGCAGGCCGCCGCCGAGCGTGCACTGCTGTTGCGGCTCACGGCTATGCCGGGCTGAGGCAGTACTTATCTAGCACCGCCGTCATAGGCGGTGTTGGTCTCCTGACAGCCCCTCTCTGTCAGGAGTTTTTTTCGATGACCTCTGCAACGCACAACTCGCCCTTGATCTTTCATCGCAGCTTGATCGCTGCGGCCCTGCCTGGTTGGGTCAGCCACCTGCGGGCCAAGGACTTCAAGGCCCTGTTGCATAGCCAGCAGCACCCTGGCGAACTGACGCAATCGCCCGAACTCGAGGCGGCCTTCAACACCGCGCAAACCACTCGCCAGGCTCTGGCCTTGCAGCTCGCCGAGCTCAAGGGCATCAGCGACTTCTGTCGGCCGCTGCTGGCACGCAAGTTACGTGAGGCCTACCGGCTTGACCTCGATGTGCTCAAGGCGCAACTGCACCAGGTGGGCTTTGAAACCATTGGCGGGCGCACGCTGCCCAAGGGCGGCACACGCAGCAGCAGCCTGCTGCAAGCGGCCTTGCAGAACTTCAGCGACAACGAAGACCTGGGCCCTTTCAGCTACCTTGCCAACGAGCATGATCAGCCACTGGACATGACCTGCGCGCAGTTCGTTGCCCTGTGTCGCGAGCTCGATCTTGGCAAGCAGTACCAGGCGCACCTGGCCCAGGTGTTCGATACGCCTGCCTCGGCGGCGGGGCTCGCCGCCAGCATGAGCGAGGCGGGCCGGGCCGAGTTTGTGCTGCAGGTGCAGCGTGCGCGCAGCAAAGGTGAAATCAGCGAACAGGTGCTGACCCTGTTGCTGGCGCTGGCCAGCGGCGCGCCTGGCACCATGCCCAGGCTCGATGGCAAGGCCGTGGTTTGCCGCCAGGTCAGTGTGCTGGGCAGCGTGCTGGACGGTGTGCTGTTGATCGGCCCTGATCCGGCGGCCAGCAATGTCACTGAACGCTGCGTGGCCTGGATCGCCGGCGCGCCGTTGTCTGCGCTCAAGGAGTACTCCTCGACCAGCGCCTTTGCCCACGACCTGGCCACGAGCTTGCAAGGTAAGGATTACCGCCAGGCGATCCTTAACTGCGTGCCCCAGAGCGAGCGCCGCGCATTCCTGCATGCCCTGAACGGCGCGCTGTATGTCGAACGTTACCAGGGCGATGAGAAAATCCTGCAGCCGATCCTCAATCCGCGCCTGCAGGTGCAGGAGCGTGCGCTCGGCGGTGAACTCTGGAGCCGCTTGCAGCGCCTGCACGTGCGTCGCTTGAAGGCTAACGCCCGGGTCCTGGCGGTGCCTACCAACGATGAAGACCGCGCCGCACGCCTGGCGCGCCTGGAGCACTGGCTGGACATCGGCCTGAATGTGCTCAACGCCGCAGCTTTTGTCATCCCGGCGCTCAACCCGCTGATGCTGGTGGTTACCGGTGCGCAACTGATGGGCAACCTGTTTCATGGCGTGCAAGCCTGGGAGGCTGGTGAAACCGCCGAGGCCGTGGCGCAGGTCGAGTCGCTGGCGGTCAATCTGGGCTTGATTGCTGCGCTGGGCGTGGCAGGCCGCGCCGTCGAACCCTCACTGTTTGTCGATGGTCTTGAGCGTATAGAACTGGCCGACGGCCAGGTGCGCTTGTGGAAGCCCGATTTGAGCGGCTATGAAAGCCCGGTGCAACTGCCTGAGCGCCTGGCGCCCAATGCCTTGGGGCAATACGTGCTGAACGAGCGACTGTACATTCGCCTCGATGGCAAGCTGTATGAGCAGCGCTACGATGCCGACGGCCAGCAGTGGCGCATCAGGCACCCGCACAACGACCACGCCTATGAGCCGCCGCTCAAGCACTACGGTAACGGCGCCTGGCAGTTTCAGGGTGAACAGCCGCTGCACTGGCAGCGCGGCCAGTTGCTGCGGCGCATTGGTGTGCTGGCCGAGGGGCTCGATGATGCAAGCCTGGCCCAGGCTGCCGATATCAGCGGTGTCGACGATGATGTGCTGCGGCACATGCACGTCGAACAGGCGCCGCTTGCGCCGCTGCTCGCCGATACCCTGCAACGCCTGCAGCTAAACCGGCGCATTACCCGGATGGTTGCCGATGTTCGTAGTGGTGCGGCGCTGGAACCGGGCATGACCTATCCGGTGGCGTTATTGGTCGAGCTGCCCAACTGGCCGGACAACCGGGTGTTGCAGGTGTTCAAGGGGCCGGAGCTATGGGGTGAATCGCAAACGTATGGCCTGGAGCGCTGGCCGCAAGGTCATGCAATCAAGTTACTGGCCGCCGATGTGCGCAGCGGCAGGCTGGCCGAGGTACTGCTGCAAGCGGTGAGCGAGGTGCAAGGCACCGAACTGCTCGGTGAGCACTTGCCGCAGGCGGAGCAGGCGCCGGCCCTGCGTGAACAATTGGCCAGCCTGACAGAGCGGCGGCGCAGCGCTATATTCGACAGCCTGTATGCCAGTGGCGAGCATTCCCCCGAGCAGGGTTACAAAGCCCTGCAGCGTGACTTTGCCCTGCTGCCTGATTCAATGGCGCAAGAGATCGTGCGCCATGCCAGCACCGCGGAGCGCGCGCAATTGCTGGGCGAACAGGCGCGGGTGCCGCGACGCCTGGCGGAAGAAGCGCGGGCCTATCAGCGCCAGCTTCGTCTGAACCGCGCACTGGAGGGGCTGGTGTTTGCGGCGCACATGGCGCTGGACAGCGAGCGCCTGGGGCTGCAGATGCTCGCCGAGCTGCCCGGCTACAAGAGTGAAGTGCGCCTTGAACTCCATCATCAGACCCTGGGTAGCGACGTGTTGGCCAGCATCGGTGACACCGATGCCGAACTCAGGTCGCTGCTCAAGTACGAAGCTGGCTATCGCGTCTTTGACGCCCGGGGCAATGAACTGGGGGGAAGTGATGACTTCTTTGCCGCGCTGTTGCGCGCGCTGCCCGATAGCGTGCGCGAGTCACTTGACGTGCACATCCACGAATCCGCCCAACTGCGCCAGCGCCTGGTGCGCCAGGCCCTGGGCAATCGCGCCCGTTGTTCGATCCTGCTCGGCCAGCAACCCTCGCGGCCCTGGCTGCAGTCGCCATTGCGCCTGGCCGACGGGCGCCGTGGCTACCCGTTGGGTGGTGCGCTGGGGATGTTGCGTTCTACCGAATATCAACGCTTGAAAGTCTTGTACCCCGAGCTGCACGCCAACGAAATTACCACCATCAAGAACCGGCTGAGAATCGAGAACGACGACCTCGGCGCGGCCATCCAACGCCTGGAGGACGAGTATCGCCAGCTCGGGCAGACCCTCGACAACTGGGTTGCGCAGCGCCCCGGCGCTCACGAACGGGTCGATAGGGAAATGCTTCGTGACCGGCTCAAGGCCGCCTGGCGTCGTGTGGGCGGCGAGAATAAACATGAGCTGGATCTGTCCTCTTGGACGCCTGGCGGTTTGCCAGCGATCAATGCGCGCTTTCCCCATGTCACGAGATTGTTCCTGAATCGAATGGAACTGAGCGCAGTGCCAGAGTCTTTTCTTTCATCGTTTACCGAACTCAGGGCGCTGAGCCTGGAACATAACCGTCTGACGGAAATTCCCGCGACCCTTGGCAACCGAACCAAACTGAGCGTGCTTAATCTGGAAGGCAACCTGATCAGCGCCAACGCGCGCATGTTCGAACCACTGCAAAATCTTCGGGCATTGCGCTGGCTCAACCTTGCGGGTAACCAGATGTCCACGCTGCCGGTTGAAGCTATCCATGCCCTGGGCTCACTTGACAGCCTGAGCACTCTAGGCCTGCGGGCCAATGGCCTGACACTGGATGCCGGACAATTGCAGGCACTGGCGGCCATCCCATTGCAGGAACTTGACCTTGGCCGTAACGCCATCGAGCTGGACGAGGCCGGGGCGGCGGCTTTTGCCGGCCTGGTGCGGTTGCGCACGCTTAACCTCGCCGACAACCCTCTGGGCCGGGCGCCTCATCTGGGTAGTTTTAGGGCACTGGAGCACCTGAACCTGCGTGCCTGCCAAATTGAAGACTGGCCCGAAGGGCTAACGGAATTGATGCACCCCCGCAGGCACGTTTTACGCACGGTGGAGCTAAGCAGCAACGAGCTGACCGAGCTTCCGGATCTGGCGGCTACCGCCTTTGGCGCCGCGTTGCGTGCCGACGGTCAACAAAGCCGCTGGCTACTGCTCAACCAGAACCCGCTCAGCGAGGCTGCTGCCAGCCATTTGCGCGGCCTTGGCATGCCGTACAGTCGCAGTGGCAGCGGCCTGGCCGCCGGCTGGTTGCGAGAGGCGAGCGCCGAGCAGCAGCAATTGTGGGACAGCTTGTTCCCGGATGATGACACCCATCGCCCGCTGTTGCTGGTGCTCGACCGGGCGCTGGAGTCCAGCGAGGCCAGCTACTCTTTCAACGGTATGTCTGCAAGGGTGTGGGACCTGTTGCGCGCAGCGGCGGATTCCGACGAGTTGTTCCGTGACCTGCAGAGCGTCGCCGACGCCTATCCGCCCACCTGCGGCGACGCCGGGGCTGACGGTTTCAGTGCGCTGGAAGTCGAGTTGCTTGTCCATCGCCTGAGTCAGCAGGCACTCGACCCGCTGCAGCGTACGGCAGCAGTGGTTGGCTTGTACAAGCAGCTCTATCGCCGCGACCTGGTAAATTCCCTGGCCCAGCGTATCGGTCTGGCGCGCGACCTGCGTCGCAACGGCATTCGCGCGGGCACCCGGCCGCTGCCTGCCTTCGACCCGCTGGACAACCTCACCGACCTGGACCTGGAGCATGAGGCTGATCCTGTGGAGATCCGCCTGAGGTTGCGTCAGAAACTGGCCGACAAGCTCGACTTTCCCGAGCCCTCCAGCGGCATGCTGTTTGCGCACCGGGCCGACGTTGACCAGCGCGTGATCAAGAACGTCGAGCGCGAAGTGCTGCGCTTGAGCAAAGAGGTGGAGGCAAGGCAGGAATGGATGGTGCTGCAGCCCGGCTGGAAGCGCTATTTGCGCAAACTGCACGGGCAGCGCTTCGAGGTTTTCGAGCAACAATGGCGCGATGCTGCGGACTACCTGCTGAGTTGCCTGTACGACTGGCACGATTTCGACGGGCCGCTGGCGCCCGACGTGCGCAGCGCCGTGCAGCAGATCCTGCCTGATGCGCCGGTGGACGGGCAGGGGCATCTGCAACGCTTGGCGCTGTCGGAAGGACGCTACTTCACGGCTGAGCAACAATTGAAAGAGGTCAGCACTGCTGCCGAGCACGGGCTCATCCTTGAGCTGACCCGCAGCAGCGAAACCTGATCGTTTTGACCCGCCATGCCTTGCGCTGCACCCTCAGCGCAAGGCAAGCGCACTGGCGTCCTGGGCATGCAATGCGCGAAAGCCTTGGGCTTCTTCCACCAGCCAGTCATGCACCGCCCGTGCCCCCGGGTGTGCCAGGCCACCGGGCGGGTAGAGCAGCACATAACGCTTGTGGTTGGCGATCGGCAGGCCGAACGGCACGATCAGCGCCCCGCGCTCCAGCTCATCGTTAAGCAGGGTGCGACGGGCAATGGCCACGCCGATGCCGGCAATCGCCGCCTCGATGGTCAGGTGGTTACGGTTGAAGGTATGCCCGCGGCGCACATCCAGGCCACTGGCGCCAATCCCTTCCAGGTAGAACTCCCACTCGGCGTACTCCGAGCTGCCGCGCCAGGCGGTGATGTCGTGCAGCAACGGGTAGTGCGCCAGGTCCGCCGGGCCATGCAGCGGCGGGCGGCCGCGCAGCAGGGAAGGGGCGCAGACCGGGAAGATCTGCTCATCGAGCAGGGGCGTCGAATGCATGCCCGGGTAGCTGCCGTCGTTGAGGTCGATGGCCAGGTCAAAGTCGCCTTCGTGCAGGGCCTGGCTGCTGTCTTCGGCCACCAGGCGCAGCTGGATGTCCGGGTAGCGTTGTTGCAGGCGCGGCAGGCGCGGGGTCAGCCACTTGGCCAGGAATGAAGGGATCGAGCGCAGGCGCAGGGTGCCGCGGATTTCGCCGGCGTCCAGTCGGCGCAATTCGGCATCGATGCTGCCATAGGCTTCGCCGACGGTCTGCGCCAGGCGCTGGCCCTCGGCGGTCAGCTCCACACCGCGGGCGCGGCGCAGGAACAGGCGAAAGCCCAGGCGCTCTTCCAGTTGGCGAATCTGCTGGCTGACTGCACCCGGGGTGATGTGCAGTTCTTCGGCGCAGCGGGTGAACGACAGGTGCCGCGCCGCACAGGCAAACACATGCAGCCAGACGTACATCTGGCCATTCATTTGTCGCTTCATCGTTTAGCTCTGCTAAAGGCTTGCTTAGAAAGTTTCGTTGGTCAAGACGCAAGTGACCGGGCAGTATCGCGCAACTTCGCGACATCCTTCAATTTTTTAACAGTGCCGTTGTGTGACATGGAGTGTTGCCTCGGTCAGGCATTAGCATGGCTATCAGTGTTTTCGACCTTTTCAAGATTGGCATCGGCCCGTCCAGCTCCCAACCGTAGGCCCCATGCGTGCAGCGGCAACCTTTGCCCAGGCCCTGCGTGAGCAAGGTCTGCTGGCGCAGGTCAGCCGGGTCGAGGTGCGCCTGTACGGCTCGTTGTCGGCCACCGGCGTCGGCCATGCCACCGACCGCGCCTGCTTGCTCGGGTTGATGGGCGAGTGGCCGGACCAGATCGATCCGCAGAGCATCGAGCCGCTGATCGCGCAACTGCAGCAGAGCCAGGTGCTGATGCTCGACGGCACGCAGGCGATCCCGTTCGACTGCGCCAGCGACTTGTTGCTGCTCGATGAAAGCCTGCCGTATCACCCCAACGCCATGACCCTGGAAGCCAGCAGTGCCAGCGGTTTGTTGCTGCAGCAAACCTATTACTCGGTGGGTGGCGGTTTTATCGTCGAGGCCGCGCAAGTGGGCACGGCCGGCAACAGTGCCGAGCAGGTGCAACTGCCCTATGACTTCGACAGCGCCGCCCAGCTGCTGGCGCTGTGCAAGCAGCATAAGCTGCGGGTCAGCCAGCTGATGATGGCCAACGAGCTGGCCTGGCGCGAGGAAGCCGAGGTACGCAGCGGCCTGCTGAAGTTGTGGGCGGCCATGCGCGAGTGCGTCGGCAACGGCCTGCGCAACGAGGGTATTTTGCCGGGCGGGCTCAAGGTCAAGCGCCGCGCCGCCAAGCTGCACCGCAGCCTGCAGGAGCTGGGCAAGCCCAATGTCATCGGCTCTACCCTGAGCGCCATGGAGTGGGTCAACCTGTTCGCCCTGGCGGTCAACGAAGAGAACGCCGCCGGCGGGCGCATGGTCACTGCACCGACCAATGGCGCGGCGGGGATCATCCCGGCGGTGCTGCATTACTACATGAAATTCAACCCCGAGGCCTGCGACAACGATGTCGTCGACTTCCTCCTCAGCGCCGCCGCCGTGGGCATCCTGTGCAAGAAGAACGCCTCGATCTCCGGTGCCGAAGTGGGCTGCCAGGGCGAGGTCGGATCGGCCTGCGCCATGGCCGCGGCCGGCCTTGCCGACGTGCTCGGGGCCACGCCCATGCAACTGGAAAACGCCGCCGAAATCGCCCTGGAGCACAACCTCGGGCTGACCTGCGACCCGGTCGGCGGGCTGGTCCAGGTGCCGTGCATCGAGCGCAACGCGATTGCCGCAGTCAAGGCCATCAACGCTGTGCAGATGGCCTTGCGTGGCGATGGCGAGCACTTCATTTCCCTCGACCGGGTGATCCGCACCATGCGCGATACCGGTGCCGACATGCATGCCAACTACAAAGAGACGTCCCGCGGCGGCCTGGCGGTCGCCTTCGTCGAGTGTTGATCGCTTAGAAACCATCTCCCTCAAGGATTGCACCCATCCTGTGGGAGCCGGCCTTGCCGGCGATGGGCTGCACCGCAGCCCCAGGCTTTACCCCGCAACAAAGCAGTTCGTTCATACGCAACAAAAACAACTACAAGGCAATATCGATGACTGATGTAAATAGCACCACGACCGTTCGTGTGGAACCGGCTGCGCCTGCGCAAAGCCGTGCCTGGAGCCGTCACGACACCACCTGGGTCCTGGGCCTGTATGGCACCGCCATCGGCGCCGGTACCCTGTTCCTGCCGATCAACGCCGGGGTAGGGGGCTTCTGGCCGCTGCTGGTCCTGGCGGTGCTGGCCTTCCCCATGACCTTTTACGCCCACCGCGGCCTGACCCGTTTCGTGCTCTCGGGCAAGCGCGGCGCCAGCGAAGACATCACCGAAGTGGTCGAAGAGCACTTCGGCGTCGGTGCCGGCAAGCTCATCACCCTGCTGTACTTCTTCGCCATCTTCCCGATCCTGCTGGTGTACAGCGTCGCCCTGACCAACACCCTGGGCAACTTCATGGAGCACCAGTTGCACATGACCCCGCCGCCGCGGGCGCTGCTGGCCTTGCTGCTGATCTGCGGGCTGATGATCGTGGTGCGCAGCGGCCAGGGCATCATCGTCAAGGTCATGAGCCTGCTGGTCTACCCGTTCGTGGCCGCGCTGTTGCTGCTGGCCGTGAGCCTGATCCCCAACTGGAACGGCGCCTTCTTTGCCCAGGCAAGCGAAGGCATGCCCCTGGAGCTGTTCTTCAAGACCCTGTGGCTGGCCATCCCGGTGATGGTGTTCTCGTTCAACCACTCGCCGATCATCTCTGCCTTTGCCGTTGACCAGAAGCACCGCTACGGCGAGCAGGCCGACGCCAGGAGCGGCAAGATCCTCGCCAGCGCCCATGTGATGATGGTACTGACGGTGATGTTCTTCTGCTTCAGCTGCGTGCTGGCCCTGAGCCCGGCCGACCTGGCTGCCGCCAAGCAACAGAACATCTCGATCCTGTCGTACCTGGCCAACCACTTCCAGACCCCGGTGATCGCCTTTGTCGCGCCGCTGATCGCGCTGGTGGCAATCACCAAGTCGTTCCTCGGCCACTACATCGGTGCCAGCGAAGGCTTCCAGGGCATGATCGTGAAAACCCTGCGCAGCCGTGGCAAGCATGTATCGAGCAAACGCCTCGAGCAAATGACCGCGCTGTTCATGGTCATCACCTGCTGGGCCGTGGCGACCCTGAACCCGAGCATCCTCGGCATGATCGAGAACCTCGGTGGGCCGATCATCGCCTGCCTGCTG
The DNA here is from genome assembly GCF_050435905.1 of Pseudomonas sp. 2835. Classification (NCBI taxonomy): domain Bacteria; kingdom Pseudomonadati; phylum Pseudomonadota; class Gammaproteobacteria; order Pseudomonadales; family Pseudomonadaceae; genus Pseudomonas; species Pseudomonas sp. 2835. The sequence goes on from NZ_JBNDLE010000001.1 coordinate 232,418, forward strand.
TTCCTGATGCCGATGTACGCCATCCACAAAGTGCCGGCGTTGCGCAAATACTCGGGCAAGGTCTCGAACGTGTTTGTGGTGCTGATCGGTCTTATTACACTGTCGGCGATTCTGTTCTCGTTCTTTGCCTGACGTCCCCTTCTGATATGCTGGCTATAGCCTATAGCCAGCATTCAGTCGCACAGGGACCTGCATGAAAACCATCGCCAACCTCAGCGCCACGGTGCTGCACCGTCACTATGGCGAACACGCCTTTGCCGAGGCGCTGGCCCTCAAGGAGCTGCACGGACTGCAGATCATCACCTATGGCGTAGCCGGCAACCTGGCGTCGATGGTCAAGCACCTGCACAACACCTTCCTGCAACGTGCCAAAGGCTCTTGCCGGGTGATGATCGGCCTGTCGAGCATCGACAAGATTGGTTCCGAGGCGCTTGCCGCGCAGATCTACAAGCTGTTCGAGCATTTCGATCCGCAATCGGGCATCGAGCTGTTTGTGCATGGCGCTTGCCACGTCAAGCTGCTCAGCTATCGAGGGGTGAGTTTTCTTGGCTCGCAGAACCTTTCGGGTGCCGCCGAACCTTACTTCAACGGGATCGAAGGCAAGTTCTACTTCAATCGTTTTCACGAAGCCCTGGTGCGCATCGAAGATCCTGGCAACGTCTGCGCCAGAGCCCTGTTTGACCGCGTGCTTGACGATCGCATGCTCTGTCAGCGCATCTGTCGGCGCAGCGATGCCCAGGCCTATGCCCAGGCGCTGATCGAGGGGGTGAAGATCGACACCGCCGCCAGCCATGTCGCTCAAGCCATGCAACTGCGCACGGCGTTGGACGGCGTGACCCGCTACATCTGCCTGGAGCCTGAATGCCGCGATCGCGTTGCGCTATTCCGGCTGCTATCGAAAATAGGCCAGGCCAGTGCGCCGCATACCCTGGTCGAGGAACTGTTCGATGAGTTGTATGGCACCGACGACTTTGCCGAGGTGAAGGATGAAGCGCTGCTGTTCAGGCTTTGGAGCCTGGTCCACTCGCTCAATGACCAGCTTTCTTTGCACAAGCCGAAGGTGCTGGAGTTGCTGGAGGAGGCCGAAGCCCTCGAGGCGTTGAAGTTAGATGCGCAGGCACTCCAGGAATTCGGGCAAGACCTTCAGCAACTGGCCGACCGTCACCTGCTCACCGATCTCGAGGATTTTGTCGAGGACCAGGAGTTTGCGATCATCCAAACCATCATGTCGAACCCGGAGTACGAGCATACCTACATGTATGGGACAACGGACGAGGACGGCAACCTCGACCAGCAGCGCATCGAGCGCAACCTCTGCAACAGCGAGCTGATGTCGCTGGATCAGAAGCTCAAGCGTATCGACCCTCGGCCCATCCTCGACGCCATCGAGCAGTGCCTGGGCCGTCATCTGCACCGCATTCATGACTCATCAGCGCTGCTGCAGCGGGCCAATGCGCTGTTGCAGGACATCGAACAGCAGTATCAGCATGAGCTGCGCAGTGAGGAATTTCGCACGTTTTTGCGCAACCGCAACCTGCTGCCGGAGCCTTCGCTGTTCTGATGTATCAACCGGGCGATCCTGCGCCGAGATCAAGCCTGCGATCTCGGCGCGTGGTCAGCGACTAGCGCGACTCGCTCTTGAGCTTGGCGAAGCTTTTGCGCAGGTCGCTGGCCCAACCGTCCAGCACTGGCTTGACGTTCTCCAGGGCCAGTTTGGAGGTGTCGTTTTCCAGGGCCTCGCCGGTGCCTTTGCGCACCACCTGGGCGATCACCTTGTTGTTGCCGCCATCGAGGAAGGCCGCTTCGGTGGCGATGTCCACTTCCTGGTCGCGGCCGCCGGCGGCGGTATTGACCGCAGCGGCCACCAGGGCGATGGGGATCACTTCGTAGGGCTTGAGGCCTTCGGTCTTGGTCGATACCGCGGTAATCGCCGGGCGTACCACCAGCACGCCTGGGCCCGGGCCTTGGGCCAAGGGCAGCTCGGCACCGAGTTCACGCTTGAGCGCAGTGTTGTAGTACTGGGTGATCTGGCTCAGGGCCTGGGCCGAAATTACCGCAGTGGGCTGGGGCTTTGGGTAGAACTGGCTGGGCTCGATATACACCTTGGTGAAGCGTGCGGCTTTCACCTGCGGGTCGATCCAGCGCATCACCGGCTGGCCGGAAATGCTTTCGGCGGGCTTGAGGCGGCTATAGTCTTTGAGAAATCCGGAGTACTGGCTGGGGTCGACCTGGTTGCTGGAGCAACCGGCCAGAACGGTAAGGGCGCAGCAGAGCAGGGTGGAGCGCAAGGTGGGCTTCATCGACTTTCGTTTCCTTGGCAATGACCGCACGGTACAGGGGATTGATCGCCTGAACAACGCTAGCAGTTCTTGGCCTGGCCGCCAGTTCATTGACCCCCATCAAGCGTGCCCTGGCCAATCAGGTGCAGGGTGAGCAGTCAATACCGCCCCGTCGAGGACACGCCCATGGCCAAGATGAAAGCTGCAATTTTCGTTGAAAAGAACCGCATCGTGCTGGACGAAAAGCCGATCCCCGAAGTGGGCCCGCTGGATGCGCTGATCCGCATCACCACCACAACCTTGTGCGGTACCGACGTGCATATCCTGCGCGGTGAGTACCCGGTGGCCAAGGGCTTGACCATCGGCCATGAGCCGGTGGGGGTCATTGAAAAACTCGGATCTCAGGTGCAGGGCTTTGTCGAAGGCCAGCGGGTGATCGCCGGCGCCATCACCCCCAGCGGCCACAGCTTTGCCTGCCTGTGTGGCTGCGGCGCCCAGGACGGCCCGGACACCCGCCACGGCTTTCGTGCGGCGGGCGGCTGGAAGTTTGGCAACAGCATCGATGGCAGCCAGGCCGAGTATTTGCTGGTGCCGGATGCCACCGCCAATCTCTGCGCCATCCCCGAGCACCTGAGCGACGAGCAGGTGCTGATGTGCCCGGACATCATGTCCACCGGGTTTTCTGGCGCCGAGCGCGGCGACGTGCAGATCGGCGATACGGTCGTGGTCTTCGCCCTCGGCCCGATTGGCCTGTGCGCGGTGGCCGGGGCGCGGCTCAAGGGCGCGACCACCATCATTGGCGTCGATACCGTTGCGGCGCGCATTGAAGTGGCGCACAGGCTCGGTGCGACCCATGTGGTCGACTTCAACCAGGGTGATGTGGTCCAGCAGATCATGCAACTCACCGATGGCCGCGGGGTTGACGTGGCCATCGAGGCACTGGGCACCCAGTCGACCTTTGAGTCGGCCCTGCGGGTGCTGCGCCCCGGTGGCACCTTGTCGAGCCTGGGCGTGTACTCAAGCGACTTGCGCTTGCCGCTGGATGCCTTCGCCGCAGGACTTGGCGATTATCGCATCGTCAGCACCCTGTGCCCCGGCGGCAAGGAGCGCATGCGCCGGCTGATGGAAGTGGTGGGCAGCGGCCAGGTGGACCTCAAGCCGCTGGTGACCCATCACTTCAAGCTCGATGATATCGAGGCGGCTTATGAGTTGTTTGCCCATCAGCGGGATGGGGTGATGAAGGTGGCGATTACGCCTTGAGTGTGTCGAGCGCAAAGCGCTCGCAATGATTTTGACTATGCAATACTGGTCAATCCTTACCCACCCCTGGTCCCCGCAATGGACTTGCCCCGCCGCCTGCGCAGCAAACAGCTGAAACTCCACGCCCCGGAACTGACCTTCGCTGCGCAACTGCAGGCTGTGCTCAACGCAGGCTACGACTTCCACCATGAATTCCTGCCCTGGGCCCGCGACGACTGGACCCTGGAACAAGCGCGCCAAAGCCTGCTCCAGGCCCGGCAGAACTGGACCGCGCCCCAGGGCGAAAAACGCTACTACCTGTTCCTCGCCAGTGGCGAACTGATCGGCTGCCTGGGCGTGCGGCCGGATGCCCAGGGCAAGGTCGGCTTGGGCTACTGGATCGCCGAGGTCCATGCCCGGCAGGGCTTGATGACCGAGGCGCTGGAAACGCTGTTGCCGGTGCTGGAAGGCTCGCTGCTGTGGCTGACCACGTCGCCGGCGAATGTGGCCTGTCAGCGGCTGGCGGAAGGGCTGGGGTTCAGGCGGGTGGCTTCGGCGGGTGGGGCGAATGCGCGGTTGCGGTATGAGTTGAGGTGTTGATTTAAAGTCGGCGTTGCCTGGATTACGAGCGCTTCGCGCTCGATCGCTGGCAAGGCCAGCTCCCACAAGTTCAGCGTCACGCCGGCCACTGTGGGAGCTGGCTTGCCAGCGATGAGGCCGGCACAGCGCTAGCCAATCTCAGGTCCTAGGACCTATCCTACGCAGTCTGTCGATATCACGCGCTTGCCCGGGGAAGGTCTGCACACTAGGCTCGCTCGGTCACTGAATGTTCGGTGACCGGGTTTGGCGACCCGGACAAGTTAAGACATCACCATTACGCTCTATGGTGGCTGTGCGCGGGAGGGCTTCGGCCCTGCCGGGTTCCTAACTTACCGGTTCGCCAACCCGCGTACAGCTGCCACCCATTTTGTTTGGCGACGAAAGCGTGGCGGCTCCACAAGTTAGGAGTTGACCATGAAAAAGCTCGTCCCCGATCCCCCAAGCCTGCACCTCGCTGAAACCGTCGAAACCCCTGTCAACAGTTGCCCGGAGCATCCGCCGCTATTCAGCGTGTGTGCAGGTGTCAGCGCCGAAGACGCGCTGGTGCATGCCTTGCTGTACCTCAAATGTGCCAGCGCCACTATTGGCCAGGCGGTGCAGCCCCGCAATCGTCAATCCTTGACCAACGCCCGCAACGCCGCCTTCGCCTCCGGCGTTTGCAGTCGCTCGATAAACAGCAAGCCTTCACGTTGAACCGTCGCTTCCAATTCCTGGCGATGGGCATCCTTGAGCAGGCGCTTGCTGATGCGCAGCGCATCCTGGGGCAGGGCCTGCAGCCGTTCAGCCAGCTTGCGCGCCGCCGCCAGGCACTGTTCGCCGTCCTCATGCAGCTCGTTGGCCAGACCCCACGCCACGGCCTGTTCGCCGCTCAGCAGTTCATTGCACAGCAACAAGCGCGCCGCCCGGGCATGGCCGAGCAGGCGCGGCAGTAGCAGGCTGGAGCCAAACTCCGGGCACACCCCCAGCGGCACGAACGGCATGCGCAGCTTGGTGTTACGGCTGACCAGTACCTGATCGCAGTGCAGCAGCAAGGTGGCGCCGATGCCGATGGCAGCCCCCGACACCGCTGCGATCAGCGGCTTGTCCAGTGCCAGCACCACGCGCATCAGGCGGAACACCGGGCTGTCCAGGTCGCTGGGCGGGTTGTCGAGGAAGTCCTTGAGGTCGTTGCCGGCGCTGAAGCACTGCGCGCCGCCGGTCAGGAGGATGACCTCGACCTCGGCGTCTTCCTGGGCCGCCAGCAATAGCTCGCCCAACTGGCTGTACATCGCGTTGTTCAACGCGTTGAGCTTGTCGGGGCGGTTGAAGGTCAGGGTCAGCAGGCCCTGGTGCAGTTCGCGGGTGATCAACTCGTTCATGGCGTGCCTGTGTTGTTGTAGGTATCAGAACGTCGGCGGGGTGATCACCCAGATCACCACCGCATCCACTTCGCCAGGGTTGCCGTAGCGGTGCGGCTCCTGGCTGGAAAAACTGAAACTGTCGCCTTCGCTCAACTGAAAATGCCGCTCACCGACCCACAGCTCGAAACTGCCGGACAGCAGGTAACCTGCCTCTTCGCCGTCATGGCTGTAGCTTTGCTGGCTGTAGGTGCCCGGCGGGAAGCGCGAGTGGAGGATTTCCAGCTGGCGGTTGGGTTGCGGGGTCAGCAACTGATCGACGATGCCGTCTTCGTAGTGCACGCTCAGGCGGCTGTGCTTGCGCACCACGTAGCCGTTGTCCTCCGGGGCGGTGCTGGCCTCGCTGGCGAAGAACCACTGGATGGTCACGCCCAGGCTGCGGGCGATGTTGAACAGCGCCGGGATCGACGGGTAGGAGAGGTTGCGCTCCAGCTGGCTGATGTAGCCGGCGGTCAGCTCGCTCTGCTCGGCAAGCTCGGCCAGGGTCATGCCGCGGCGCTTGCGCAGGCCGCGGATACGGGTGCCGAGGAAATGTGCGGTGCTGGTGCCTTCCTGGCTGGCGGCGGGCGGCGTCTTGTTGCTGTTGCTCATGGCGTGCTCCGAACCGCACTGTCAAAGCCCCGGAGTATAAACAGCCTTACAGGCTCCAGGCGACCTTCAAACCGTCGTAGACGGCTTCTTCAACCGTGCGCGGGGCCAGGCAGTCGCCGATGCGTTTTATCTCGACCAGGCCGTGCAGTTCAGCGGCCAGGGTATCGACCGGCTGATGCCCCTGGCACAGCACCAGGGTGTCGATGTCTTCGAAGATCATCGGCTCGCCGCTGGCGGTGTGTTGCAGGTACACGGTGTTGTCGTCGCAGCCGTACAGGCGCGCATAGGGGGTGATCGGGATGCCCAGCTTGTGCAGCTCGCCAGCCATCTGGTCGCGCACGTACAGCGGCAGGCTCTCGCCGCAGTGGGTGCCGTTGACCGCCAGTTGCACCTGGTGGCCTTCACGTACCAGGCGCTCGGCGATGCCCGGGCCGATCCAGTCGCAACGCCAGTCGACCACCAACACCGAGCGCCCGGGCCGGGCCTCGCCACGCAGGATTTGCCAGGCATCGACCACCTGCAATTCGCCACCGCGCTCGAAGGTCGGCCAGTAGGGTTCGGCGCCGGTGGCGACGATCACCAGGTCCGGCTGTTCGCGCTCGACCAGGGCGCGATCCACGCGCATGTTGCGCACCACCTTGACCCCGGCCAGGTCCATCTCCCGTTGCAGGTTGGTGCTGGCGCCGCCGAATTCGGCCCGACGCGGTAGCAATTGCGCGAGCAGCACCTGACCGCCGAGCTGTGCGCTGGCTTCGTACAAAGTGACCTCATGGCCGCGCGCTGCCGCCACTGCCGCGGCTTTCATACCGGCCGGGCCACCACCGGCGATCATCACCCGTTTGCGCGTGGCAGTCGGCTGCAAGCTGCCGAACTGCTGCTCGCGGCCGGTTTCCGGATGCTGGATGCACGAGATCGGCAGGCCCTTGTGAAAGTGGCCGATGCAGGCCTGGTTGCAAGCGATGCACGCGCGTACATCTTCAACGCGCTCAGTGCGGGTCTTGTTGGGCATTTGTGGGTCGCAGATCAACGCGCGGGTCATGCCGCAGACATCGGCCTGGCCACGGGCGAGGATCAGCTCGGCTTCCTGGGGCTGGTTGATGCGCCCGGTGACGAACAGCGGAATGTTCAGTTGCGCCTTGAAGGTCCCGGCCTCACGCGCCAGGTACGCCGCTTCGATTGCCATCGGCGGGACGATATGCACCGCGCCGCCGAGCGAGGCCGAGGTGCCGGCGACGATGTGCACGTAGTCCAGCTCTGCTTGAAGCAGCTTCACCGCTGCCAGCGATTCATCCTCGGTCAGGCCCTCGGTGTCGCGCTCGTCGGCGCTGATGCGCAGGCCGATGATGAAGTCGTCTGCCGTCGCCGCCCGCACTGCGGCGATCACTTCGCGGACAAAGCGCAGGCGTTGCTGCAGCTCACCGTTGTAGCCGTCGCTGCGGCGGTTGACCCGTGGGTTGATGAACTGCGCCGGCAGGTAACCGTGGCTGGCCACCACCTCGACGCCATCAATGCCGGCCTGGTGCAGGCGCCGGGCCGCGGCGGCGTAACCGGCGACGATCTCGTCGATCATGGCCTGGTCGAGCGCCCGTGGCATCACCCGAAAACGCTCGTTGGGCACCGCCGAGGCCGAGTAGGCCACCGCCAGCAAGCCGTCGCTGGATTCCATGATTTCCCGCCCGGGGTGGAAAATCTGCGACAGCACCACGGTGCCGTGGGCATGGCAGGTCTCGGCCAGTTGGCGGTAGCCGTCGATGCAGGCATCGTCGGTGGCCATCAGCACGTGCGAGGTGTAGCGGGCGCTGTCGTGCACCCCGGCCACCTGCAGCACGATCAGGCCGACGCCGCCAGCGGCACGGGCCTGGTGGTAGGCAATCAGCCGCTCGTTGACCAGGTTGTCGGTGGGCATCGAGGTGTCGTGGCCGCTGGACATGATGCGGTTCTTCAGGCGTTTGCCACGGATGTGCAGCGGTTCGAACAGGTGCGCGAAGGTCGACATGCGGGTCAGGCTCCAGCGGGGTGTTGTTATTATTTTTCTATAGAAGTGTACCGCCAGTAAAAAATCAACTTGTTTTTTTACTGGCCTTTGACTAGTTTGCAAATCACCCCGGGTCCTGGGGCACACCTCACAACAACAAGAAAACGGGCCACGCATCACGTGGTACCGGCAAGAGGAACCATTGATGAAATCGAACCTGCTCAAGCTCTCTCCCTGGTTGCTTGCCCTTGCGGTCGGCGGCGCCCAGGCAGCACCGGACATGGTCGTGGTCGCCTATGGCGGCGCCGGCCAGAAAGCCCAGGATGCGGCGATCTTCAAGCCTTTCAGTGCCCAGGACGGCAGCACGTTGATCCAGAGTGAATACAACGGCGAAATGGCCCGGATCAAGGTCATGGTCGATACCGGCAACGTCGACTGGGACCTGGTGCAGATCGAAGGCCCGGACCTGATGCGCGGCTGCGACGAGGGCATGTACGAACGCCTCGACTGGACCCAGCTCGGGCGTGCCGAGCAACTGATACCCGACGCCGCCCAGGAGTGCGGCTCGGCGGTGCTGGTGTGGAGCGTGGCGATTGCCTACGACCGCAACAAGCTGGCCCAGGCGCCGGCCTCGTGGGCAGACTTCTGGGACGTCAAGAAAATCCCCGGCAAGCGCGGCCTGCGCAAGCGTGCGGTGTACAACCTGGAGTTCGCGCTGATGGCCGACGGGGTCAAGGTCGAGGACGTCTACAAGGTCCTGGCCACCCCCGAGGGCGTTGACCGCGCCTTCAACAAGCTCAGCGAACTCAAGCCCTATATCCAATGGTGGGAAGCCGGCGCGCAACCGGCGCAGTGGCTGAGCGCCGGCGACGTGGTGATGACCTCGACCTATAGCGGCCGGGTCGCCGTCGCCGCCCAGGAGGGCAGCCCGCTGGCCCTGGTGTGGCCGGGCAGCCTCTACGGCATGGACTACTGGGCGATCATCAAGGGCTCCAGGCACGTCGACCAGGCCAAGCGCCTGATCGCTTTCGCCAACCAGCCCGACACCCAGGTGCGCTACGTCAAGGAGATCCCCTACGGGCCGACCAACACCCAGGCCGCCGCCGAGCTTGATCCGAAGCTGGCCAGCTGGGTGCCGACGTCCAGGCAGAACCTTGAGGGCGCCTTGTCGATGAACGTCGAGTTCTGGGTCGATCACGGCGATGAGCTGGAAGAGCGCTTCAACGCCTGGGCCAGTCGCTAACCCTTGTGGCTGGACATCGAGCGGTGTCCAGCCCTATTGTCTGGCCAGCCTTTCGCCTGAGGACAACAATAATGACCGAGACCGAAATCCGCCTGCGCCAGGAACTGGCCGCCTGCTACCGATTGATCGCGCACTTTCGCATGACCGACCTGATCTTCACCCATATCTCGGTGCGCATTCCCGGCCCCGAGCATCATTTTCTGATCAACCCCTATGGCTTGATGTTCGAGGAAATCAGCGCTTCCAACCTGGTCAAGATCGACCTTGAGGGCAGGGCGGTGGAGGCTTCGCCGTATCCGGTGAACCCGGCCGGCTTTGTCATTCACAGCGCCATCCACGGTGCCCGCGACGACGCCCAGTGCGTGCTGCACACCCACACCAAGGCCGGTTGCGCGCTGGCGGCGCTCAAGTGCGGGTTGCTGCCGGTCAACCAGATTTCCATGGAATTCCATGGCAAGGTCGCCTACCACGACTACGAAGGCATCGCCCTGGACATGGCCGAGCAAGCGCGCCTGGTCGATGACCTGGGTGACAAGGCGGTGCTGATTTTGCGCAACCATGGCTTGCTCAGCGTCGGGCGCAGTGTCAGCGAGGCGTTCCTGCGCATGTACTACCTGGAAAAAGCCTGCGAGATCCAGCTGACGGCGATGGCTGCCGGCGAACTGGTGCTGCCGTCGGAAGAAGTCTGTGCCCACACCGAACGCCAGTTCAACGAACCGGCGCGGCCGCTGAAGGAAGGTGAACTGAGTGACCCGGATGGCATGCAACTGGCCTGGTCGGCGTTGCTGCGCCTGCTCGATCGGGTGGCGCCGGGCTATCGCGACTGATCGGGACTTGTTGTACAGTCGTTCAATACGCAATCCTGTGGGAGCGGGCCTTGCCCCGCGATCTGCTGCGAAGCAGCAGTAAAACCTGTCGACACGGTGCAAACAGATACACCGCATTGGCCGCTTTTACGACCGCTTCGCGCTCGATCGCGGGGCAAGGCCCGCTCCCACCGGGTTCCTGCAACTCACTCTGTTCGAGAAACCCTATGTCTCAGGAAGCCCGTTACAGCCGTATGGTCCCGGAGTTGCGCAAGGCCAACCTGGTCGAAGCGACCCTGGTGTGCCTGAAGCGGCACGGCTTCCAGGGCGCCTCGATCCGCAAGATTTCCGCCGAGGCCGGCGTCTCGGTGGGGCTGATCAGCCATCACTATTCAGGCAAGGACGAACTGGTCGCCGAGGCCTACATGGCGGTCACCGGCCGGGTCATGGGCCTGATCCGCGAAGCCATGGCCCAGGCCGCGCCCAATGCCCGCGAACGGCTGTCGGCGTTCTTTCGCGCCTCGTTCTGCGCCGAGCTGCTCGACCCGCAGTTGCTGGACGCCTGGCTGGCGTTCTGGGGCGCGGTGAAAACCGCCGAGGCGATCAACCAGGTGCACGATCACTCCTACGGCGAATACCGCAACGAACTGGGCCGGCTGCTGGCTGACCTCGCCGCAGACGAAGGCTGGCAGGCGTTTAACGCCGACCTTGCGGCCATCAGCCTGAGCGCCTTGCTCGACGGCCTGTGGCTGGAGTCGGGGCTCAACCCCGGGACCTTCACTCCCGAGCAGGGCGTGCAGATCTGCGAGGCCTGGGTCGATGGTTTGCAAGCCGGTGGCCGTCGGCGCTTCACCCTGACCGAGGGCTGTTGATCGGTCGTTCAGTAATGGGTACGCTGCTGTCGCGAGTCATACAACAATTCCTATAAGAGACAACACGCAATGACGCCTCGGGTACTGGTCGTCGATGACGATCCGCTTATTCGCGACTTGCTGCATGCCTACCTGTCCCAGGAAGGCTACGACGTGCACTGCGCCGCCACGGCGGAGCAGGCCGAGCATTTTCTGGGCGAGCAGGCCGTCGACTTGGTCATGCTCGACATACGCCTGCCGGGTAAAGATGGCCTGACCCTGACTCGCGAACTGCGGGTGCGTTCGGAAGTCGGCATCATCCTCATCACCGGCCGCAACGACGACATCGACCGCATCGTTGGCCTGGAATGCGGCGCCGACGACTACGTGATCAAACCGCTGAACCCGCGCGAGTTGGTGTCGCGGGCCAAGAACCTGGTGCGTCGGGTGCGCCATGCCCAGGCCGGCAAGCCCGCCAGCGGCGCCAATCATCCGCTCAAGCAGTTCGCCGACTGGGCCCTGGACACCGACCGCCGGCGCCTGATCGACCCCCAGGGCGGCGAAACCCTGCTGACCCATGGCGAGTTCCAGCTGCTCAGCGTGTTCCTGCGCAACAGCGGCCACACCCTGAGCCGCGACCAGCTGATGGACCAGATCCGCAACCGCGAATGGGTGCCCAACGACCGCTCCATCGACGTGCTGGTCGGCCGCCTGCGGCGCAAGCTGCACGACGATCCGGCCGAGCCGCAGCTGATCATTACCATTCACGGCGCCGGTTACCTGTTTACCGCCAGCGTGGCGGCCTGAGCGCATGTGGCGGCTGTGCTGGCTCGCCCTGCTGTTTCTCGGCGCCCAGGCCCAGGCCGGCGAGCGCATCCGCTATTGCGACTACCCGGTGTACCCGCCGGTTTCCTGGAGCGACGGCAAGCAGGTGCGCGGCCTGGCGCCGACCGTGGTGCGCCAGTTGTTCGCGCGCCTGGGCTATGAGGTAGAGATCGTCGTGCTGGGTAACTGGAAGCGCTGCCTGCTCGATGCCGCCGAAGGCCGGGTCGACGTGGTGCTGGCCTACAACAGCGACCAGCGCGACCAGGGCATGCGGTTTTCCACGGTGCCGGTGCTGCGCGAAGAGGTCGCGGTGTTTTTCAACCGCCAGCGGCCAGTGAAGTTCGAGCGCCTTGAAGACCTGGCCAGCTACCGCGGCGGGCTGTTGTTCGGTGAAAGCTACGGGCCTGACTTCGACCGTTTCGTCGCCCGCCACCAGAACATCGAATGGGTTTCCGACAGCCAGCAGAACTTCGGCAAGCTGATTCGCGGGCGCATCGATTTCGTCATCCAGGAGCGGCGCACCGGCCAGTTGTTCATCGAACACCTGGCCGGCGCCCAGGACATCCAGGCCTTGCCCACCGCGCTCAGCGTCGACTACCTGCGGGTGGCGGTGTCGCGCCATTCGCCCTTGAGCCAGCACATGACGCAAATCGACGAGCAGTTGCAGCGCATGACCGACAACGGCGAGATCCAGCGCTGGCTGGAACAGAGCGAAGTCACCTACCGCGACATGGTCAACCTGCCGGCGGACGCCCGATGAAGCGCCTGCAACCGGGCGGCCTGCTGCGGCGCCTGCTGCTGTTCATTCTGCTGTTCAGCCTGTGCTTTACCGTGCTGGCCAGCACCGTGCAGCTGTATTTCGAGTACCGCCGCGAGATGCGCGACATCGACGCGCGCATGGCACTGATCCGCGCCGGTTACCTGGCGAGCCTTGAGCGCAGCCTCTGGGACCTCAACCAGGAGCAATTGAACGTGCAGTTGCGCGGCTTGGTGGACTTCTCCGATGTGGCGCGGGTGCGCCTGAGCAGCGCCGACTTCGACTTGCTGCAAGGCGAGGCCACGCCGCAAGGGCCGCTGCGCATCGAGCGTTTCGCCCTCGACTACCAACCGCCGTCGGGGCCGCCGCGCCACCTGGGCGAGCTGGAAGTCAGCATCGACCTGGGCGCGGTGCACCGTCGTCTGTTCGCCACCGGGCTGACCAGCCTGTTGTGGATGAGCGTGTTCCTCTGCGGCCTGGCCGTGGCGCTGTCGGGGTTGTTCTACCGCCTGGTTACCCGCCACCTGCAGGTGATGGCCGAATTTGCCCGGCGTATCGGCGCCGGCGACTGGCAGGAGCCGCTGCGCCTGGACAAGCGCCGCTCCAGCCGCGAAGACGAAATCGACACCGTGGCCCACGCCCTGGACGACATGCGCCGCAATATTCTCAGCGACATCGATCGCCGCGAAGTCGACCGCCTGGCCCTGCAGGACAAACGCGACGAACTGCAGAAAATGGTCGAACGGCGTACCGCCAGCCTGATGCATGCCAAGGACGAAGCCGAGGCGGCGAACCTGGCCAAGTCGCGCTTCCTGGCAACCATGAGCCATGAACTGCGCACCCCGCTCAACGGCATCCTCGGCATGGCCGAGCTGCTGCGCGAAGCGAACCTCGACGCCCGCGACAGCAAGCGCCTGGATGCCTTGTACAAAGCCGGTGAAGGGCTGCTGACCATCCTTAACGAAGTGCTGTACTTCGCGCGCCTGGAAGAGGGCGAAAGCCACCCGGAGCCGGTGGATTTCTCCCTGCGCCAGTTGTGCGACGAGGTCATGACCCTGCTTGAGCCGCGGGCGCTGAACAACGACACGGTGCTGCGCTGCCGCATCGATAGCCAGTTGGCGCCACGCCAACACGGCGCCGAACAATTTTTGCGCCAGGTGCTCAGCAACCTGCTGGCCAACGCCATCAAGTTCACCGAGGCCGGCGAGGTGAGTGTCGATATCCAGGTCCTGGGCCAGGCGCAAGGCCGCCAACAGTTGCGGCTCAGCGTGCGCGACAACGGCATCGGCATCGCCCCGGCGGTGCAGGGGCGGATTTTCGATCGCTTCGTCCAGGCCAGTGACGCCGTGGCCCGGCGTTACGGCGGCACCGGCCTGGGCCTGGCGATCTGCAAGCACCTGGTCGAGCTGCTCGGTGGGCGCATCGGCCTTGAGAGTGTCGAGGGGCAGGGCAGTTGTTTCTGGTTCGAGTTGAGCTTGCAAGCGGCGGCCACCGAGGCGCCGGCGCTGCTGTCGGCGGCAGCGGTCCAGGCCCTGGATATTCTCGTGGTCGAAGATGTCGAGCTCAACCGCGAGGTGGTGCGCGGTCTGCTGCAGCGCGACGGGCACCGCCTGTGGATGGCCGAGGACGGTGAACAGGCGCTTGAGCTGTGCGCGCAGCGGCGCTACCAGCTGATCCTGCTCGACGTGCACCTGCCGGGCATCAGTGGCGTCGAGCTGTGCCGGCAGATCCGCCGCACGCCCGGGCCCAACCGCGCTTGCCGGATCCTGGCGCTGACCGCCAGCGTGCAGCCGGCGCTGGTGCGTGGATTTCTGGCGGCGGGCATGCAGGGCATCCTCGCCAAGCCGCTGAAGCTCGACAGCTTGCGCCAGGCGCTGGCGCAGCAGGGGCCGCTGGTCGAGGCCGCGACGGCCGGGCAGGGCATGGACTGGGCGCTGCTCGATACCCATCGCAGCCTGCTCGGTGAGCAAAAAGTCCAGGGCTTGCTGACGGTGTTGCGCGATGCCCTGCAACAGCACCAGGGCGCACTGGCCGAGGCGCTCAAGGCCGGTGACTGCACCGAGGTCGCACACCTGGCCCATCGCCTCGCCGGCAGCAGCGACTCCCTGGGTTTTAGCGGCCTGGCGACGGTATTGCGCGAGCTCGAAGTTGCAGCGCTGGGCAAGCATCAGTCGGCCTTGAATGCACTGCAAGCCCCCTTGAGCGAGCAGTTGCGCCTGGCCGGCGCGACCCTCAAACAGTTGATCCAGAGCTGACGTACAAAAACCTTACGACTTTTTACATCTTCGATCTTCAGGTACAACGCCAGCTTACATCGCTTTCCAATAATCGACGGCAACCGCTGCACGCGGTCTTCGAAGCTTATTGGAGATAATAATAATGAACTGCCGTAAAGCTCAGCCGTCCCCGCACCATCGCCTGTCCCTCCCGCGCTTCAACCACTGTTGAGGTGCCGACATGACTGACTCTACTGACCGTAAAGGCATCCACCTGACCCGCGCGCTGAAAAGCCGGCACATCTTCATGCTCTCGCTGGGCGGGGTGATCGGCACCGGGCTGTTCATGGGCTCTGGGGTGACCATCAACCAGGGCGGGCCCATGGGCGCGATCCTCGCCTACCTGGTGGCGGGTTTTCTGATGTACCTGGTGATGGTCTGCCTGGGCGAGTTGTCGGTGCAGATGCCGGTGTCCGGCTCGTTTCAGACCCACGCCACCAAATTCATCGGCCCGGCCACTGGCTTCATGATCGGCTGGGTGTACTGGATGAGCTGGGCCACCACCGTGGGCCTGGAGTTCACCGCCGCCGGCATGCTGATGGTGCGCTGGTTCCCCGAGGTGCCGATCTGGTACTGGTCGGCGCTGTTCGTGGTGGTGCTGTTCGGCCTCAATGCCCTGGCCACCCGCGCCTTTGGTGAAGCCGAATACTGGTTCTCGGGGATCAAGGTGGCGGCGATCCTTGGTTTTATCATCGTCGGCGTGCTGGTGATCTTCGGCGCGATTCCACTGACCAGTGGCGAGCCGGCGCCGATGATGAACAACCTGATCGGCGACTCGATGTTCCCCAACGGCCTTTCAGCGGTGTTCGCGGTGATGATGACCGTGGTCTATGCCTTTCAGGGCTGCGAGATCATGGGCGTGGCCGCCGGTGAAACCGACCAGCCGGAAAAGAGCATCCCGCGTGCGGTGCGCAACGTGGTGTTCCGCGTACTGATCTTCTACGTGCTGGCCATTGTCGTGCTCTCGGCGATCGTGCCGTGGCAGCAGGCGGGCCTGATGGAAAGCCCGTTCGTGCAGGTGTTCGACATGGTCGGCATCCCTTACGCCGCCGACCTGATGAACTTCGTCATCCTCACCGCGATCCTCTCGGTGGGCAATTCCGGCCTGTATGCCTCGACGCGCATCCTCTGGGCCATGTCCAAGACCGGCATGGCGCCCAAGAGCTTGTCGCCCTTGAGCAAGCGCGGGGTGCCGCTGCGGGCCCTGAGCATCACCCTGTGCTTTGCCCTGGTGTCGCTGATGACCAGTTTCGTTGCCGCCGACACCTTGTTCATGGTGCTGATGGCGGTGAGCGGCATGTCCGGCACCGTGACCTGGATCGTCATTGCCCTGGCCCAGTACAAGTTTCGCCGCGCCTATTTGCGCGATGGCGGCAAGCTGGCCGACCTCAAGTACCGCGCGCCACTGTTCCCGCTGGTGCCATTGCTGTGCATCACCCTGTGCAGTTCGCTGTTCGTGTTCCTGGCCCTGGATGAAACCCAGCGGCCGTCGCTGTACTGGGGTTTTGGTTTCATTGCAGTGTGTTACGCGGCGTACTTCATCATTCACCGCAAGCGCGAGGGCGTGTTGGCGCCGTCGGTGTAAGCCCCGGGCTGCGTTTCAGCCCATTCCCACACCTAGCATTTTTGTCAGTTGTTGGCTTCGATAACGAGGTATTGAATAAGGGTCGACTTTACCCAGGTCGGCCCTTTTTCCATGGCGGTAAGCATGCGGGGCCGTAACGCGTTCCCCTGCACCGAGGCATGTCTGCCATGAATGATTTTCAAAGCGATACCGTCGACGCAACCACCACCAGCGAACTGCCCGTCTTGTCCCTGTTCGCCGCGGTTGCACCGGTCAGCGGCCATGACGCGGGGGTCAACCTGCATACCCTGAGCATCGATCCGCGAGGCGTGCTGGCGACCGTGCCGCCGTTCAATGATGTGGTCGCCGGTGATGAGTTGCGCGTGTACATGGATGCCGACAGCACGCCGGTCGTTGCGCCGCTAGTGCTTGAGGGATACGACCTCGGCCGGCCGCTGACCCTGTTCCTGCCTAGCGAGCGGTTTACCCCGGGTGCACATACAGTGCGCTATGCCTTCAGCCGCAATAATGTGGAATATGGGCCTTCCCGCGGTCTCTCGGTCCTGGTCAAGCTGGACCGCCCGGGCGGTTCCGAGCCTGGGCACCAGGGCCTGGTGGCGGCGGATGTCGGTGTCAACCCGGTGACCGCCGAACACCTGGAAAACGGCGTACAGGTGCAGGTCTACTTCTATGAGAACCGCGCGGTCGGCGATGTGATCCGACTGAGCTGGGGCGGGGTCATGCTGAGCCATACCCTGGTCGAGGCCGACCTCAACCAGCAGGTGGTGTTCACCGTGCCCGGCAGCGTCATCCTCCAGGCCGGTGATAGCCCCAACCTGGTGGTGACCTGGGAAGTGCACGATATTGTCCACAACACCAGCCAGACCTGGGCACCGCATGTCTCGGTGGTGGTCGACACCGGCCATGCGCAGTTGCCGGGCGTATCGGTCACGGGGCTGGATCACGAGGGTTATCTCAACCTCGAGGTGCTGGGCAGCGACGACTTGCAGATTCAGGTGCAGGCCAGCGCGCCGGCATTCGCCACCGGTGACACAGTCAGGCTGCGCTTTACCGGCTACATCGATTCGGGCGTGCCGACCGTAACCGAGCTGGACCAGACCATCCGCGGGACCTTGCCGCAGACCCTGACGTTCACCATCCCCAATGACAAAGTCTGGGCGCTGGCCAGTGGTTTGGCGGTGGTGGGCTACACGCTGGTGAATGCTGGCGGCCAGCAGCAGTCGCAGCGCCTGAGCATCGGTTTCATAGGCCAGCCCAAGGCGCTGACCGTGCCCCGGGTCCTTCAGGCACCGGAGGGTGTGCTGGCCTATGATATTGCCCGGGCCACGGTAATGATCCCCAAGTACCAGGGGCGTACGCAAGGCCACCAGGTGACCGTGGTATGGCAGGGGACTCAAAGTGATGGCCGACCGACGTTGTACCTGCTCAGCCGGCCAGTGACCCATAACGAGGCGGCAGGTGACGATGAGATGGCATTCAGTGTCGAAAAGGCGCACATCAACCTGCTGGAGTCGGGCTCGGTCAGGGTGTTCTACCAGGTGCGCATGCTGAGCACGCGCAGCGTCGGTTTTCGCCAATCGGCGGTGCTGGACCTGCGCATCAGTGCTGCCGGCTTGCTGCCGGCGCCGGAGCTGGACGACCCGGTCAATGAGCTCGACCCGTATTTTTACCCGTTCGGGGTGCAGGTGAACATCAACTACCCAAGCAAGCGCGCCGGGGACAAGGTCACCTTTACCTGGCAAGGTGAGGATCCGGAGCATAGCTACAGCGAAGCCAAGCTTGTCGACAGCAGTGGCGCAGTGCCCAGTTTTCGCGTGCCACAGGCCATTGCCCAGGCCGGGGTGGGCAGCACGGTGATGATGAGCTACGTGGTCGAGCCGGCGCTGGGCGGGCGGCCGCTACAGTCCCAGGCGCGGGCGCTGGCGTTGCGCTCGGTGGCGCCGGCGCCTGAGCGGCCGCTGCTGATTGGCGCCCAGGACGGCAGTTACGACCCGATGCTCGGCCTGCATGGCGCCCAGGTGCTGATCAGCTACTCGGGCATGCGTGCAGGCGATCGCATTGTCCTGTACTGGAAAGGATCGGCGGGCGCCGGCACTCCCACCCTCCCGGAGTGTGCGGGCAGTGACAGCGGCCGCATCACCATCCGCGTGCCGGCGGCGGCGGTGGCGGCGAACTTCAACGTCCCGGTGCAGTTTTATTATGAAGTGCTGCGCAACGAGCTGGCAGCGATCGAGTCGCCCAGGCAGGCGGTGCAAATCGGCGTACCGGGTGATCACGACTTGGCGCACCCGAGAATCGATGAGGCGATCGACAACGAGCTGGACCTGGACCTGTTCGACGGCGATGCCCAGGTCAGCGTCAGAGCCTGGCCGTTTATGGCCGTGGGCCAGCGGGTGTGGCTGGAAGTGCGCAGCGCCACCGCCACGCTCGCGCTGTGGGAGGACAGCCCGGTCGAGCAGGTGGCGCAACTGAGCGTGGCGTTGCCGCGCGATTTTCTCGAACCGCTGGAGGACGGCAGCCTGTTGTCGCTGCACCTGAGCGTCAGCTACGGCGGCGCTGCGGCGCTGGAGTGTCCGGTGCGCAGCTACACCGTGCGCCAGGGGCAATTGCACATAGGCATCTCCGATGCCGGCCTGGCCAGCTCGGCCTTGCCGGCGGACTGGTCGCTGCCAACCCAGACCTGCGCGCTGACCCTGGCCGGTCGGCCCGGCGCGCAAGGCAGTCTCAGCGTCAATGGTTCGGCGCAGTTCGACAACGACAGCCAGCAACTGGACTTCACCCTCGATGCCCAGGGTGAGTTCATCGCCTGGCTGGGTGATCCGTACGCCGAAACGGTGCTGGTCAGCGCGCAGATCAGCGGCGCACAAGCCCAGCACATGCCGGTGAAATTCGTTGATGTGTTCCCGTACGCTCAGCAGCAAGATGAGCAGCGCGTGCGCGCCCGTGCGGCGAGCGGCGCGCTGGCCAACGGCCGGTCGGCCAATCGGGTGTGCTTCGATGCCGACGGCTTTGCCAACGCCACCTATGTGCAGGTTGAGCTCAGCGGCAGTGCGCGGATTGTCGGCCACCCCGGCCAGGTGGTCAGCCTGCCGTTGACGGCGCTGACCGGTGATTGCCAGTTAGACGTGGTCGACAGCGTCGCCGAAGAAGTGACGGTGACGTTTCAACTGCCCCAGGGCGGTAGCTGGACCCGCTTCAGCCAGACCCTGTATTTCACCCGCCTGGCCTCGCGCTATGCGACCCGCGGCATCGCCGCCGACGGTACTCCCTGGTTCATGCGTGTCAACCAGATCACCAGCGTCGAAACCAGCCATGTGCGCATCCCGCAATGGAAAGAGTTCATCGATCATCCCGCAGGCCTTGATGGCGGCATTGGTGTGCGGGCCCTGGAAACCCACCCCGATGGGCTGATGGTCATGATCGAGGCGTACCTGCAAATGGCCGTTGGCGACAAGCTTCATGTGCATTTTGGCGATGAACAGGTGCCGGCCACGCCGATTCCGCAGGTTGTAGAACTTGAAGACTTGAACAGAACATACACCCTGTACGTGCCCGCTGCCCGCATTCCCAAAGGCGTCAGCGAGGTATGGTTCACGGTCGAGCCGCTGAGCGGCAATAAACGCGCGTCGGCGCGTTTGCGGGTCAAGGTCAAGGTTAGCTTGCCCGGCGGGCCCAAACCCATCCCCGGCAGCCCTCATAATGCCAACCTGATGTCGCCGGACGTGCCCTTCGGCCTGATCGACTGGGAAATGGCCCAGGACGGCATCACGGTGTACGTCAACCGCTGGCGCATCATGGAGGCCGGTGATGTTCTCAGCTTGAGCTGGGGTGGGGCCACGGTCACCCATGTTGTCCAGCAAGGCGAAGTGGGCATGACCATACCGGTGTTCGTCGACTTTGCCACCATCGAGGCCGGGGGCGATGATGAACGCCTGCTGGTGCTGTACTGGCTCGAAGACGAGGTGGGCAACGAATCCGATGGCGCCTCGTTGCCCAGTTACGCCTTTGTCGAGGTCAGCCTGGTGTTGCTGCCAGGGCCGGCGGTGGCCGGGCTCGACGAGGAAGGCTTCCTCGACCTGGGGGACCTGCAGGGGGCCGATGTTGAGGTCTTGGTGATTGCCGGCCGGCCCGACTTCCGGGTCGGCGACCAGGTGGTGTTCATCTTCCGTGGATTCACCGAAGACGTGGTGGCGATCCCGCCGCATGAATCCCTCCCGTACCCGGTAGGCATCGTTCAGCCTCCGCGGCCCATTGTCCACAAGGTGCCCAACAGCATCGCCGAGTCAATCGCGGGGGGGCTGGCCTATGTCTCCTACAAGGTCACCCGCGAAGGCCAGGAGTTTGCTTCGCGAACCACTGCCGTGGGGGTGCGGGGCAAGGCGGCTGAGTTGCTGCCGCCGAGGGTGAACGATAGCGAAGGGGATTACCTCCCTGACACCCTGTCGCGTGCCGTGGTGATCGTTCCGCCGTGGGTGGGCATGCACCTCAACCAGCAGGCACGCCTGGTGTGGCAAGGCAAGCAGGCCAACGGTCACGTCTATTCTTATTTTCGCGACTGGCAGGTGACTGAACTTGGGGTAGGCAAAGAGGTGGCGCTTATCGTGCCGCCCGAGCATATCGTCGCGTTGTCGGGCGGGTACCTGGAGTTGTCCTACCGGGTGTTCTACGGCAGCAGCGAGCCGCGGGAGTCGCAAGTCCTGAAACTGTGGGTCGGTGAAACCGCCCCCGATCTGGCCACCCCGAACGTGCCCCAGGCAGAGAACGATACCCTCGACCCGGTGGGCCTTGTGGTGGCTGACGTCGAGGCTCCGGTATACGACGGCATGCTGAACGGCCAAAGGGTGACCATGGAGTGGTTGAGCCCGGTGGCCGGGGCGAACATCATCGATTTTTATGATGTGCAGGTTATCGGTGACATCGGCTTTCCCGTGTATGAGCGAGACATGGTACGCAGCCTGGGGCATGAGGTACGCATCCGCTACCACGTCAGCGAGGTGGGACAACGTCGGCGCTTTTCGGACTACCTGCGCCTGGGCATCGGCCCGGTGCTGAGTAACCCACCGCGGCCGCGGATCGAGGAGGCCAATGGCGATTTAGTCAATTTGCTGAATTTTCCCGGCAATGCGCTGGCAACCGTGGCGAAGTGGACCGGGATCAGCGAACGTCAACGTTACTGGTTTCGCTGCCGTGGAGAGGATGCACAAGGTAATCCAAAGATCATTCGTTTGGCGGAAGGCCAACAGGTGTCAGCCAGTGAAGTCAACCTGGGGGTACGGGCTACGCTGGACAGGGCGGATCTGCAGGCATTTGCCCACCAGAGCCGGATAACCCTGGAGATGACGGTGGCATTGCGTTTGGATGCGCAGGAGTCAGAAGCGATCAAGTTTCCGCTGCGCGAATACCAAATCCTTCAGGTTCAAGTCAACCTGATTGCGCCCAGAATACCCGAGGCCCGGGGCAACAGGCTCGAGTTGGCATTTTTTGATGGTGATGCCACCTTGCGGATTGACCCCTGGCAAGGTATTGCTGCTGGTCAGCGGGTGTGGGTGCAGTTGCAGGGAACACTGGCGAACGGCGCAGACTGGACGTTGCAGTTACTGAGAGCGCACCCCGTAAGCGTTGATGAGGTAAAAAACGGGATCAGCCGGCCAATATCGCGTTCGGATCTGGAAAAGCTCAAAGATCGCTCGCGTTTGAGCATTCGTTTGCGAGTGAACATCAAGGGTGCGGACAATGAGGGTGAGGCGATTGAAGCACCTGGCATCGATTATGAGATGGATGTGGGGGCCGAAGTAGCAATTGCAGTATCCCACCTGGGCGTGTGGAACGGCATTTCGCGCCTTGGCATTCCCGCAAACAACGCGCTTATCATCGGCAGGCCTGGCCAGGTTGTAACGTTGCGGCTAAGTGGAGGTGGGAGATTTGCCAATGGAACGGCTGAGAAACAAGTAACGCTGAATAACGTGGGCGAACATCAAGAACTGGTCGGTATGGTAACCAACACCAACAACACCACAGTCTTTACGGCTAACCATGGGGGTAAAACAGTAAGTGCCCAGTTGGCGTTTATGGTGGGTGTTCCTCCCTATCATGCTTTTGGCTATCTTCATCTTAGTGCGAATTGTGCTAGTGGTGCTTTAGCTAACGGCCGCCAGTTCAATCGAGTCTTTATCCAGGTGGTAAACAACTCGGGTTTTTATGTTAATCTTGATAAAATAACTGTTTCCGTCTCGGGCGGTGCGCAAATTGTCGGTTATTCAAGTTCGACTGCAATTATACCGGTCACTGGGATGACCTCGAAAACATCTTATTTCTTCTTCGATGTCACCCATACGCGGGCAGAAACAGTAACGATGACCGCTACTTACGGAATAACCAGGACCCTCTATTTCAGCTAGGCTGTTGTCAACCTCCACCCGCAGGACCGCCGTTAAAGGTGGTCCTTTTTTTTTGTGCCGTGATGTTCAAGTTTGTAACAGCGGTGTCGTCTCAATCTACATAAAAAACTAAAAATCTTTAAAAAACAAAAGGATGAGGTCTATTCATAAATTTTGTCAGAAGTTTTACGAAGGATTGATACGTTGTTGAACACTCGTTTAGTATGGCCTCAAGCCCACCTCCAACCACAATAATTCGAGGCCCCCATGACCCCTCCTGCGTCGCTGCTCAGCCAGGTCGAAGCCGGCATTGCCTGGATCACCCTCAACCGCCCCGACCAGCGCAACGCGCTGGACATCCCCAGCCTGAAAAACCTGCATGCCTTGCTCGATGCCCATAACGCCGACCCGGCTGTGCGCGTGGTGGTGTTGACCGGTACTGGCCGCAGCTTCTGCGCGGGCGCGGACCTTGCCGAGTGGGCTGAAGCCGAAGCCCGCGGCGCCCTGGAAAGCTACGGCTGGACCGAAACCGCCCACGCCCTGATGCAGCGCCTGCACAGCCTCGACAAACCCACCATTGCCGCCATCAACGGCACTGCCGTCGGCGCCGGCATGGACCTGACCCTGTGCTGCGACCTGCGCATTGCGGCAGCTTCGGCGCGCTTCAAGGCCGGCTACACCAGCATGGCCTACAGCCCGGATGCCGGCGCCAGCTGGCACCTGCCACGGCTGATTGGCAGCGAGCAGGCCAAGCGCCTGCTGTTTCTTGACGAACTGTGGGGCGCCGAGCGTGCCCTGGCAGCCGGGCTGGTAGGCGAGGTGTGCGCCGACGATCAATTGCTGGCGGTAACCGCAGAACTTGCCGGGCGCCTGGCCAAGGGCCCGACCTTCGCCTTCGCCCAGACTAAACGGCTGATCCGCGACGGCGCCCAGCGCACCCTGGCCGAGCAGCTGCAGGCGGAGCTGGCTGCCGGCCTGCTGTGTGGGCGCAGTGCGGACGGCGCCGAAGCGTTGCGCGCTGCCGTCGAAAAGCGCAGCGCTAATTTCGTTGGTAAATAACAACTTACAAGCACTTCTTCAGGATCGACTCATGAATTTCCAACTGACCCAAGAACAACAAATGTTGGTGGAAGCGGTACGCAGTTTTGTCGCCAAGGAGTTACTGCCCCATGAGGAGGCGGTCGACCGCGCCGACGAAGTTTCGCCAGAGCTTGCCGCGCAGATTCGCGGCAAGGCCATTGCCGCAGGCTTCTATGCCTTCAACATGCCCGAGGAAGTCGGCGGTGGCGGCCTCGACTACCTGTCCCAGGCGCTGATCGAGCGCGAGCTGTCGAAGGTGTCGTGGGCCCTGCATGTGTTTGTCGCACGGCCGTCGAAGATCCTCATGGCCTGCAAGGACGAACAGATCAACGACTACCTGCTGCCGTGCATCCAGGGCGAGAAGACCGACTGTTTTGCCCTGACCGAGCCTGGCGCCGGCTCCGATGCCAATGCGATCAAGACCCGCGCCGTGCGCGAGGGCGAAAATTTCGTGCTCAACGGCAGCAAGCACTTCATCAGCCATGCCGGGCATGCCGATTTCGCCATTGTCTTTGCCGTCACCGACACCTACCAGCACAACGGCAAGACGCGCAATGCGGTGACCGCCTTCCTGGTCGACCGCGGCACCCCGGGCATGACCATCCGCCGCGGGCCTAAATGCGTGAGCAATCGCGGCTATCACACCTTCGAGCTGTTCTTCGATGACTGCACGGTGCCGGCCAGCAAGGTGCTGGGTGAGGTCGGCAAGGGCTGGGAAGTGGCCAACGCCTGGCTCACCGCCGGGCGGGTGATGGTTGCCGCCAACTGTGTTGGCCAGGCCCAGCGTGCCCTGGATGTGTCGCTGCAATGGGCGGCCGACCGCAAGCAGTTCGGCCAGCCGATCGGCACCTACCAGGGCATCTCGTTCAAGCTCGCCGACATGGCCACGCAGATCCGCGCCGCTGAGCTGTTGACCCTGCACACCGCCTGGAAGATGGACCAGGGCACGATGACCGACGGCGAGGCCGGCATGGCCAAGCTGTTTGCCAGTGAAGTGCTCGGCAAAGTTGCCGACGAGGCGGTGCAGATCTACGGCGGCATGGGCCTGATGGACGAAGGCCCGGTCGAGCGGATCTGGCGCAATGCGCGGATCGAGCGGGTCTGGGAGGGCACCTCG
This sequence comes from Pseudomonas sp. 2835, assembly GCF_050435905.1. Lineage (NCBI taxonomy): Bacteria > Pseudomonadati > Pseudomonadota > Gammaproteobacteria > Pseudomonadales > Pseudomonadaceae > Pseudomonas > Pseudomonas sp. 2835. The sequence continues at coordinate 257,416 of NZ_JBNDLE010000001.1, forward strand.
GAGATCCAGCGGCACATCATTTCCCGTGAACTGCTGCGCCCGCTGCTGCGCTGACCAGGAGCCTGCTCATGTTACGAGACAATCTCAAGCGCCTGCTCGCTCCGCGCCACCTGGCCTTTGTCGGCGGGCGCAGCATGGCCCGGGCCCTCACGCGCTGTGCCGAAGGCGGCTACCAAGGCCAGATGTGGCTGGTCAACCCGCAGCACGACAGCCTCGACGGCGTGCCGTGCGTGCGCAGTGTCGCCGAGCTGCCGTGTGCGCCGGATGCGGTGTTCATCGCCACCAACCGCGAGCTGACCCTGACCTGCGTGGCTGAGCTGGCCGCCAAGGGCGCCGGCGGGGCGATCTGCTACGCCTCGGGCTTTGCCGAAACCGGCGCTGAAGGCCTGGCCCTGCAACAGCAACTGCTCAAGGCTGCTGGCGACATGGCGCTGCTGGGCCCCAACTGCTATGGCCTGCTCGACTACCTGCACAGCTCGGCGCTGTGGCCGGTGGCCCATGGCGGCAAGGCGGTAGAGAAGGGCGTGGCGGTGCTGACCCAGAGCGGCAACTTTGCCTACAACCTGTCGATGAGCGACCGCTCGCTGCCGGTGGCCTACATGGCTTCGGTGGGCAACCAGGCGCAGATCGGCATTGCCGAGCTGATGGACGCGCTGCTCGACGAGCCTCGGGTGACTGCCATCGGCCTGCACCTGGAAGGCCTGAAGAACGTGCCGGGTTTTGCCCGCGCCGCGCACAAGGCGCTGGAGAAGGGCATCCCGATCATCGCCCTGAAAACCGGCGTGTCGCAGATCGGCGCGGAACTGGCGCTGAGCCACACCAGTTCGCTGTCCGGCTCCGACGCGCTGTACGACAGCCTGTTCGAGCGCCTCGGAGTGATTCGTGTCAGCGGCCCGGTGAGCTTTGTCGAAACCCTCAAGGCCGCCGCCTGCGGTCAGTTGCCCAAGGGCGGCAGCCTGATTGCCCTGGCCTGTTCCGGGGGCGATGCCGGGCTGATCGCCGACTATGCCGAACGCAACGCGCTGAGCCTGCCGAAACTCGAGGACGGCCAGGTCGGCGAGCTGGCCCAGGTGCTGCCGAGCTACGCCAACCTGGTCAACCCGCTGGACTTCACCACGGCAATCTGGGGCGACGCCGCCGCGCTTGAGCGCATGCTCGACAGCGCCCTGCGCACCGAGGCCGATGCCGCCATGCTGGTGCTCGACTACCCGGCCGAGTTCACCGGCGAGCGCAAGGAGTGCGACCTGTTGCTGGAGCTGTACTGCGCGGCGCTCAAGCGTCATGGCAAGAGCGGTTTTGTCACTTCTGCCTTGCCTGAACTGCTGCCGGCGGTAGCCCGCGAGCGCCTGCATGGCCATGGCATTGCCGCCCTGCAGGGCGTCGAGGATGGCCTGGCGGCCTGGGGGCGGATTGCCGCGTACCAGGCCAGGCGTCAGGCGCTGCTTGATCTGGGCGAGTCGGCATTGCCGCCGTTGTGCCCGCAGGCGCTGCACGGCGAGGGCGAGCTGCTCAACGAGTGGCAGTCCAAGCAAGCCTTGCAGGCGTTCGGCTTGCCGGTACCCAAGGGCGTGCTGAGCAGCCCTGAGCAGGCCCTCAAGGATGCTGAAGCAGTCGGCTATCCCTTGGTGCTCAAGGCGGTCAGTGCGCAACTGCCACACAAGACCGAAGCCGGTGCCGTCGCCCTCAACCTGCGTGACCCGCAGGCCCTGGGCGCGGCCCTGGAACAGATGCGCGCACGGATCGACGCCTATGCGCCGGGTGTCGCGTTCGATCAGGTGCTGCTCGAACCCATGGCCAGCGCGCCGCTGGCCGAGCTGATCGTCGGCATCAAGCGCGAGAACGACTTCGGCCTGGCGCTGGTGATCGGCGCGGGCGGCATCCTCGTCGAGTTGCTCAAGGACAGCACCAGCCTGCTGCTGCCGACCACCGACGGCGCCATCCGCAAGGCCGTGCTCGGCCTGCGCAGCGCCGCCTTGCTCCAGGGCTTTCGCGGCCGTGAAGCGGCCGACCTGGAGGCGCTGGTGGCCGCGATTCGTGCGGTGGCCGACTACGCCTGTGAGAACGCCGCGCAATTGCTGGAACTGGATGTCAACCCATTAATGGTCGGTGCCCGGGGCACCACCGCGGTCGATGCGTTGATTCGCCTCGGCCAGGTGTAAGGAGATGAACATGCACAACAGCTCATTGACCGGTGGCCAGGCCCTGGTGCGCTTGTTGGCCAACTACGGCGTCGATACCGTGTTCGGCATTCCCGGGGTGCACACCCTGGAGCTCTACCGCGGCCTGCCCGGCAGCGGCATCCGCCACGTGCTGACCCGCCACGAGCAGGGCGCGGGTTTCATGGCCGACGGTTATGCGCGGGTCAGCGGCAAGCCGGGGGTGTGCTTCGTCATCACCGGCCCCGGCGTTACCAACGCCGCCACCGCCATCGGCCAGGCCTATGCCGACTCGATTCCGATGCTGGTGATTTCCAGCGTCAACCATACCGCGAGCCTGGGCAAAGGCTGGGGCTGCCTGCACGAAACCCAGGACCAGCGCGCCATGACCGCGCCGATCACGGCGTTTTCCGCCGTGGCCCTGAGCGCCGAGGACCTGCCCGAACTGATCGCCCGTGCCTACGCGGTGTTCGACAGCGAGCGCCCGCGCCCGGTGCATATTTCGGTGCCGCTGGACGTGCTCGCTGCACCGGTCGCCCGCGACTGGAGCAATGAGGTGGTGCGCCGCCCGGGCCGGGGCGTGCCGGCCAGCAGCGCGCTGGATCAGGCCGCAGGCAAATTGGCCAGCGCCAAACGGCCGATGATCATCGCCGGCGGCGGTGCCCTGGCCGCGGCCCAGGAGCTGCAGCAACTGAGCACCCGCCTGGCTGCGCCACTGTTCACCAGCGTGGCCGGCAAAGGCCTACTGCCACCTGATGCGCCGCTCAATGCCGGTTCATCGTTGTGCGTGGAGCCGGGCTGGCAACTGATCGCCGAGGCCGATGTGATCCTTGCGGTTGGCACCGAAATGGCCGACACCGACTTCTGGCGTGAACGGTTGCAACTCAATGGCGAACTGCTGCGAGTGGATATCGACTCGCGCAAATTCAATGACTTCTATCCGTGCGCCGTGGCCTTGCAGGGCGATGCCCGGCAGAGCGTCGCGGCGTTGCTCGAGCGTTTACCGCAAACACCGCGCGATGCCGCTGCCGCCAGTGATGCGGTCGCCAGCCTGCGCCAGGCGGTCAAGACCAGCCACGGCCCGCTGCAGGCGATCCACCAGGCGATCCTTGACCGGGTTGCCGCCGAGCTTCCGGCCAACGCCTTTATCAGCACCGACATGACCCAGCTGGCCTACACCGGCAACTATGTCTATGCCAGCCGCGCGCCCCGTAGCTGGCTGCACCCCACCGGCTACGGCACCCTCGGTTACGGCTTGCCGGCCGGGATTGGCGGCATGTTTGCCACGGATGACCGCCCGGGCCTGGTGCTGGTCGGCGATGGCGGTTTCCTCTACACCGCCCAGGAACTGGCCACCGCAGTCGAAGAGCTGGAGCGCCCGCTGGTGGTCCTGCTGTGGAACAACGATGCCCTGGGGCAGATTCGCGACGATATGCTCGGCCTGGATATCGAGCCGATCGGCGTGCTACCGCGCAACCCCGACTTTATCGGCCTGGCCCGGGCCTTTGGCTGCAGCGTGGCGCAGCCGCAAAACCTGGATGACCTGCAACGGGAACTGCGCAGCGGCTTTGCCCGCAATGGCGTGACCCTGATCGAGCTCAAGCACGCCTGCGCGCACTGAGCTTCAACCGCCCCTTTGGGAGACTGCCATGCGCTTTTCCGCTCTGACCCAACGTATCGCCGGTGACGGCGCCGCTGCCTGGGACATCCACTACCGCGCCCTGGAGCTGCTGGAAAAAGGCCAGGACGTGTTGCTGCTGTCGGTCGGCGACCCGGATTTTGACACCCCGGCGCCGATCGTTGAGGCCGCCATCGACAGCCTGCATAACGGCCATACCCATTACTCCGACGTGCGCGGCAAACTGGCCCTGCGCCAGGCCATTGCCCGCCGCCATCAGCAACGCAGCGGCCAGCCGACCGGCGCCGATCAGGTAACCGTGCTGGCCGGGGCCCAGTGTGCGCTGTTCTGCGTGGCCCAGTGCGTGCTCAACCCCGGCGATGAAGTGATCGTCGCCGAGCCCATGTACGTCACCTACGAGGCGGTGTTCGGCGCCTGTGGCGCCACGGTGATCCCGGTGCCGGTGCGCCCGGAGAACGGCTTTCGGGTCCAGGCTGAAGATGTCGCCGCGCGCATCACCCTCAAGACTCGCGCCCTGGCCCTCAACAGCCCGCACAACCCCTCGGGCGCCAGCCTGCCGCGCAGCACCTGGGAGGCCCTGGCCGAATTGTGCATTGCCCATGACCTGTGGCTGATTTCCGATGAGGTCTACAGCGAACTGCTGTACGACGGCGAGCACATCAGCCCCGGCAGCCTACCGGGCATGGCCGAGCGCACCGCAACCTTGAACAGCCTGTCCAAGTCCCATGCCATGACCGGCTGGCGGGTGGGCTGGGTAGTCGGCTCGCAGGCTTTGGCCACGCACCTGGAAAACCTCGCACTGTGCATGCTCTATGGCTCGCCGGATTTCATCCAGGACGCCGCTGTGGTGGCCCTGGAGCAACAACTGCCGGAGCTTGCGGCCATGCGCGAAGCCTATCGCCAGCGCCGTGACCTGGTCTGCGAGTGCCTGGCCGATTGCCCGGGCCTGCGTGCGCTCAAGCCCGACGGCGGCATGTTCGTGATGGTTGATATTCGCCAGACCGGCCTTAGCGCCCAGGCGTTCTCCTATCGCCTGCTCGATCACCATGGCGTCTCGGTGCTTGCCGGCGAAGCCTTCGGCCCTAGCGCCGCCGGGCATATCCGCCTGGGCCTGGTGCTCGGCGCCGAACCGCTGCGCGAGGCCTGCCAGCGCATTGCCCGCTGCGCCGCCGAACTGATGGAGAGCAAGACCCATGCGTGACTATTCGCGGCTATTTATTGATGGCAGCTGGCAGTTGCCGTCGGGGCAGGGCCTGGCCGAGGTGATCAACCCGGCCACCGAAGAACTGGCGGGCAGGGTGCCGTTGGGCGACGAGCACGACGTCAACCGGGCGGTGGCAGCAGCGCGCCACGCGTTTGGCAGTTGGTCGCAAACCCCGTCCAGCGTGCGCGCCGGCTACATTCGCGCCCTGGCCGCACAACTCAAGGCCCGCGCCGATGAAATGGCCGCCGTCATCACCTGCGAGCTGGGCATGCCGGTGCAGTGGTGCCGGGCGGTGCAGGTCGACGGGCCGATTGTCGGCCTTGAGCAGTACATCGAACTGGCCGGGCTGATGGACGAGGTGCGCGAGGTCGGCCACTCGCTGGTGGTGCGTGAGGCGGTGGGTGTGTGCGCCTTCATCAACCCCTGGAACTACCCGCTGCACCAACTGATCGGCAAGCTCGCCCCGGCGTTGGCCGCCGGTTGCACGGTGGTGGTCAAGCCGAGCCAGGAAACACCGCTGCATGCATTTTTACTGGCCGAGATGATCGATGCCATCGGCTTGCCGGCCGGGGTGTTCAACCTGGTCAGCGGCCCCGGCGCCAAGGTCGGCGAGGCGCTGGCCCGTCACCCGCAGGTCGACATGGTCTCGTTCACCGGCTCCACCGGCGCCGGTGTGCGCGTGGCCCAGGCCGCAGCGCCGTCGGTCAAGCGCGTATGCCTGGAACTGGGCGGCAAGTCGCCGCTGCTGATCACCGCCGACGCCGACCTGGAAGCGGCAGTGCGCTATGGCGTGCAGGACGTGATGATCAACTCCGGGCAGACCTGCACGGCGCTGACGCGCATGCTGTTGCCGGCCAGCCGCTATGAAGAGGCCCTGGCAATCGCCGTGGATGAAACCCGCAGCCTGGTCATGGGTGACCCGCAAGATCCCGGTAGCTTCCTTGGGCCGATGTGTTCGGCAGCGCAGCGGCGCACCGTGCTGGACTACATCCGCACCGGCCAGGAGGAGGGCGCACGGCTGTTGTGTGGCGGCGACACGGCGCCAGGTTTCGAGCGTGGCTTTTATGTAGCGCCGACGCTGTTCGCCGACGTCGACAACCGCATGCGTATCGCCCAGGAAGAGATCTTCGGCCCGGTGCTGTGCCTGATCCCCTATGCCGATGAGGCGCAAGCGCTGGCCATCGCCAACGACTCGCCCTTTGGTTTGTCCAGCGCGGTGTGGGCGGCCGACCGCGAGCGGGCCCTGCACCTGGGCCGGCAACTGCGCGCCGGGCAGTGCTTCATCAATGGCGCGGCGTTCAACTACCAGGCGCCGTTCGGCGGCTACAAAACCTCGGGCAATGGCCGCGAATGGGGCGAGGAGGGCCTGGCCGAGTTCGTTGAAGTCAAGGCGATCCAGTGCTGATGCGCCACTGTGTTTTTGTCCCAACCGTTTAAGGACTCCCCATGAATGTACTGATCGTTCACGCTCACCCCGAGCCGCAATCCTTCACCACCGCCCTGCGTGACCAGGCCGTTGCAACCTTCACCGCCCAGGGCCATCAGGTGCAGGTCAGCGACCTGTACGCGATGAACTGGAACCCGGTGGCCAGCGCCGCGGACTTCTTCAGCCGCGAGAACCCCGATTACCTGGTGTATGCCCTGGAGCAGCGCCTGGGGGTCAAAAGCCAGTCGATTGCCGCCGACATCCAGCAGGAGCTCGACAAGCTGCTGTGGGCGGACCTGGTGGTGCTGAATTTCCCGATCTTCTGGTTCTCGGCGCCGGCCATGCTCAAGGGCTGGATCGACCGCGTGCTGGTGTCCGGAGTGTGCTACGGCGGCAAGCGCTTTTATGACCAGGGCGGGCTGGTGGGCAAGAAGGCGCTGGTGACCGTGACCCTTGGCGGGCGCGAGCACATGTTTGGCGAAGGGGCGATCCACGGGCCGCTGGAAGACATGCTGCGGCCGATCCTGCGCGGCACCCTGGCCTATGTCGGCTTCGAGGTGCTGGAGCCGTTTGTGGCCTGGCATGTGCCGTACATCAGCGACGAGGCGCGCAAGGACTTTTTGCGCAGCTACCAGCAACGGCTGGAGCATTTATCCGATGAGCAGCCGCTGGTGTTTCCGCGCCTGGCGCAGTTTGACGAGGCGTTGTATCCGTTGGCTTGAGGGTAGCTGTAGCGGCCTCATCGCCGGCAAGGCCGGCTCCTACAATGGATCGGCGTACACGGAGCCCGGTGGGAGCTGGCCTTGCCAGCGATCGAGCGCGTAGCGGTCGCAATTCAGTCAACACCTCTTGTGCAGACTGCACCGGCCTCATCGCCGGCAAAGCCGGCTCACACAATGGATCGGCGTACACCGAGCCCGGTGGGAGCTGGCCTTGCCAGCGATCGAGCGCGCAGCGGTCGTAATCCAGTCAACACCTCTTGTGCAGACTGCACTGGCCTCATCGCCGGCAACGTTGGCCCCCACAATGGATCGGCGTACACGAAGCCCGGTGGGAGCTGGCCTTGCCGGCGATTGGCCGTAAGGTAAATGCTGCGCACCTACCCATTCGGGGTATGGTCGCCATCACCGGCTCCCGCGATAGTAACTCCGTCGGCTCACACCGAGCAGATCTGGTGACACGACGGAGTGGCTATGCGAAAGACACTGAAGGTGATTTCCAGTCTGTTGCTCGCGCCCCTGGCAACGGCGGCGCTCGCCGCCGGCGAGGAGGCGGGCAACACACTCAGGCTGTATAACTGGACGGACTACATCGGCGAAACGACCCTCGCCGACTTTGAAAAAGCCACCGGCATCAAGGTCATCTACGACACCTTCGACGGCTACGAAACGGTGCAGACCAAACTGCTGACCGGGCGCTCGGGCTACGACCTGGTGGTGCTCAATGCATCCCTGGTACCGCCGCTGATCAAGGCCCGGGTATTCCAGCCGCTGGATAAAACGCAGCTGCCCAGCTGGAACAACCTCGACCCGCAGGTGCTCAACAACCTGCAAGGCTACGACCCGGGCCTTGCGTATTCGGCGCCCTACACCTGGGGCAGCTCGGGGGTGACCTACAACGTCGACAAGATCAAGGCGCGCATGCCCGATGCGCCCATCGGTTCGCTGGCCATGCTGTTCGACCCGAAGATCGTCTCGCGCTTTGCCGACTGCGGCGTGACCCTGATGGATGCGCCCAGCGAAGTCATCCCGCTGGCCCTCAAGTACCTGGGGCGCGATCCCAACAGCGCCAAGGCCGACGACCTCAAGGCGGCCCAGGAGCTGCTGCTCGGCGTGCGCCCGTTCATCAAGAAATTCGACTCGGTCAATTACCTGACCAGTCTGCCCAACGGCGATACCTGCCTGGCGTTGACCTGGTCCGGCGACTACGCCACCGCCCAGGCGCGGGCCGAGGAGGCGAAGAAGAACATCAAACTGTCGTTTTTCATCCCAAAGGAAGGCTCGCTGATCTGGTTCGACAACCTCTACCTGCCCAGCGACGCGCCGCACCCGGCCAATGCCCACCGGTTCATCGAATTCCTCCTGCAGCCGCAGAACATCGCCAAGGTCAGCAACTACATCCACTACGCCAACAGCAACGCTGCCGCCACGCCCTTGGTGCAGGCCGAGATTCGCGACGACCCGGCGATCTACCCGGACGCCGCCACCCGCCAGCGCCTGTTTGCGCAGAAAACCCAGAGCGGCAAGGACATGCGCGCCATTACCCGGGTCTGGAGCACGGTCAAGACCGGTAGCTGACTTTTCATTTTCCCTCGCCAAGGACACTGCCATGGCCACGCCAAACAAAGCCTTCGTAGCACCCGCCGCCAATGACGCCCTGGTGGCCGCCGACAAAGCCCACTACATGCACGGTTACCACGTGTTCGACGAGCATGCCGAGCAAGGCGCGCTGAATATCGTCGAAGGCGAGGGAGCCTACATCTACGACACCGAGGGCAACCGCTTTCTCGATGCCGTCGGCGGCATGTGGTGCACCAACATCGGCCTGGGCCGCGAAGAGATGGCCCTGGCCATCGCCGACCAGGTGCGCCAGCTGGCCTATTCCAACCCGTTCTCGGACATGGCCAACAATGTCGCCATCGAGCTGTGCGCCAAACTCGCCAGGCTCGCCCCGGGCGATCTCGATCACGTGTTCCTCACCACCGGCGGCTCCACTGCGGTCGATACCGCCTACCGGCTGATCCAGTACTACCAGAACTGCCGCGGCAAGCCGCATAAAAAGCACGTGATCGCCCGCTACAACGCCTATCACGGCTCCACCTGCCTGACCATGTCGATCGGCAACAAGGCCGCCGACCGCGTGCCTGAGTTCGACTATGCCAACGAGCTGATCCACCACGTTTCCAACCCCAACCCCTACCGGGCGCCGGATGACATGGACGAAGCGGAGTTTCTCGACTTTCTGGTGGCCGAGTTCGAAGACAAGATCCTCTCGCTTGGCGCCGACAATGTCGCCGCGTTCTTCGCCGAGCCGATCATGGGCTCGGGCGGGGTGATCATCCCGCCCAAGGACTATTTCCTGCGCATGTGGCAGGTGTGCCAGACCTACGACATCCTTTTCGTGGCCGACGAGGTGGTGACCTCCTTTGGCCGCCTGGGCAAGTTCTTCGCCAGCGAGGCGCTGTTCGGCGTGCAACCGGACATCATCACCACCGCCAAGGGCCTGACCTCGGCCTACCTGCCGCTGGGGGCGTGCATCTTCTCTGCGCGGATCTGGAAGGTCATCGCCGAGCCGGGCAGGGGCCGCTGCTTTACCCATGGCTTCACCTACAGCGGCCATCCGGTGTGCTGCACCGCGGCGCTGAAGAACATCGAGATCATCGAGCGCGAGAATCTTCTGGCTCATGTCGATGAGGTCGGCGGCTACCTTGAGCAGCGCCTGCAGACCCTGGCCGGGTTGCCGCTGGTGGGCGAGGTACGCTGCATGAAACTGATGGCCTGCGTCGAGTTTGTCGCCGACAAGCGCAGCAAGGCGCTGTTTGCCGATGAGGTGAACATCGGCGAGCGCATCCACCGCCGGGCCCAGGCCAAAGGCTTGCTGGTGCGGCCGATCATGCACCTGAACGTGATGTCGCCGCCGCTGATCATCACCCGCGCGCAGGTGGACGAAATCGTCGAAACCCTGCGCCAGTGCATCATCGAAACCGCTGAAGAACTGCGCCAGGAAGGATTGTACGCGGGTGCATGACACGCCAGCTCCCCTGTGGGAGCCGGCCTTGCCGGCGATGGGCTGCATCGCAGCCCCCCGGCGGGTTAGACTGCCGGCCATGACCCGAGCCACTGCCGACACCCCGATCTGCCTGTCTTTCTCAGCCCTGCAGCAATGGCATGCGGCGCTGCAGCACGCCTTTGCCCGCAGCCGCGAAGCCGACGCCCTGGCCAGCCTCGCCGCTGCCCTGAGCCAGTTGGTGGCGGTCGAGTCGATGATGATCAGCCTTGAACGCCAGGGCCAGCCGCCGCAACTGCTGTACCAGCAGGGCATCCCCGAGCGTTACCGCGACGCCATCCTCAACCGCTACTTTACCGCCGGCTACCTGCTCGACCCGTTCTGCCTGGCGGTGGAGAAGGGCCTGGCCCAGGGCTTTTACCACCTGCAGGACATCGCCCCGGACCACTTCTTCGACAGCGACTACTACAAGACTTATTACCTGGGCACTGGCTGCAGCGAAGACAGCTACTACATCGTCGACATCGACCCGCACAGCAAAATCTCCCTCAGCCTGTTCCAGGGTAATGGCGCCAGCCCCCTGAGCGCCGCGCAACTGCACCTGCTGCAGGCGGTCGAACCGCTGGTGCGGGAGCTGCTCAGCCGCTTCGCCCAGCACGGCCTCGAGCCAGGCAGCCAGGAGCGTGGCCAGGGCAGTGTCCAGGCGGCCTTCGACAGCTTTGGCTGCAACGTGCTGACCGAGCGCGAACGCGAGGTCGCGCAGATGATCCTGCGTGGCCACTCGGTGAAATCCACCGCCGGCGAGATGGGCATCTCGCCGGAAACCGTGCGCATGCACCGCAAGAACCTCTACCTGAAGCTTGAGATCAATTCCCAGTCCGAGCTGTTTGCGCGTTTTATCGACTGGTTGCGCCTAGGCTGAGGCTGTCTCGTTCCTGCCCGCGAATCGCCAGCACATTGCACAAGCGCCGTTCCAGCACATGCTCGGTGGTGCTGCCGGTCAGGCGTTCGAGCAGCTTGCGCGGGTGGTTGCCCATCACCAGCACGTCGGCGCGGCTGTGGGCGATGAATTCGGCGATGCTGCGGGTGATCGGCGCCGACAAAAAGTGCTGGCGCTCCACGGGTACGCCATGACGCGCGGCCATCTGTTCGAAAGCCTTGTGGATCGACTTGCGCACGTCATTGCCAAAGCCCGGCATGGTCACAGTGCCGGCACCAAAGTCGGCCATGTGGGTGTGGGCGCTGTCACACACGTGCAACAGGTGCAGCTCGGCGTTGCACTGGCGGGCAAGGTCGGCCGCGGCGTCGATCACGCTTTCGTTGAGGTCGTCATGCGGGTGTTCGGGGTGGGGCGGGTCGACCGCCGCCACAACAATGCGCGGCAGCGGGCAATGCACGTCGGTGACCAGGTGCACCGGGCACGGGCACTCGCGCAGCAGTTGCCAGTCCAGCGGCGCGACCACCAGGCGCTTGAGCAGCGGCTCGTGCTGCACATCCTTGATCAGCAGGTCGGGGGCGATCTCGACGACCTGGGTCAAGGCCGCCTGCAGCACGTCGCGGGCGAGGAACACCTCGGTACTGACGCGAATGCCGTTTTCGTGCAGCAAAGTCGCTTCATCGGCCAGCCACTGGCGGTTGTCCTGCATCAGGGTATCGAGGCGATGATCGTCGCCGCTCATCAGCCCCAGGGTGTCGATCTCGTCGATAAAGGCGCAGATATGCAAGGTGGCGCCCGTGGCATGGGCCAGGGCGGCGGCGCGCGCCAGCGCCGGGGTGTGGCGCAGGTCGGAACCGACCATCAGGAACAGGCGTTGGTACTGGCTCATGGGGCACCTCCGGTTGCGTTGTGTTGCCAGCCCCCCGTGCTTGAAGTCTAGTCCATGACAGCCCCGGCGCCGCTCAGCGCAGAGCTGGACAACGGCTGGCGCCGCCGTTGGCCGCCTGGCTGACCAGTTCGGTGAAGCGCTTGAGGTTCTGCTGGTGGGCCAGCACCAGCTCGTCGATGCTGCCCCCGGCCGGGGTCTGGATCACGCTGCGGCAGTTCAGCGCCGCGCCGCCGTTAGCACCACGCAGGCGCCAGCGGGCATCGAACAGGGCGTATTGCCCCGGCACCGAGTCAAAACGCTGGACGTCCACGCGCAGGCCCAGGCGTGGTTGGGCGCTGCTGCTGACGAACTGGTTGACCAGGGCATTACGCAACTCGTCGGCGAGGGTTGCGCCCCACCATTCGGTTTCAAGGATCGCCAGGCCGCTGTTGCCCTGGCGAATCACGACCTGCGGGCGGTCGACCTGAGGCGGCACGCTGACCTGCTCCAGCTGCACATCGACGCTGCTGGCCGCTACCGGCTGCTGCGGGATCAGTGTGTGGTAGTGGATCGGGTCACTGCGGCAAGCCGCCACTAACACGGCCAGGCTCAACACTGCAAACTTCAAGGCATGCGCCATGGGGGTGCTCCTGCGGTCAGTCGCGCGACGAAGGTTTCAATGAGTCAGCGGGTGCATCCTTGGGCCGGCCTCGCAGCAGCGACTCGGGGTTGCGCCCCAGGTAGTCGGCCAGGTCCCGGAGCGAGCGCGACATGCGCCCCAGCTCATCGAGGGTCTGGGTCAGCTGCTCGCGTTGTGGCGAGTCCTCGGCCAGGGTCGAGTTGGCCGATTGCAGGGTCTTGCTGACTTCCTGCAAGGTGCCCTGGACGCCCGGCAAGGTTCGGCTGTTGAACTGCTGCAGGCCCTTGCGCAGTTCCACCAGGTTGGCGTCGAGGTTGGTGGCGATGCGCTCGATGGGCAGGCGGTTGAGCTTCTCGACTATGGCCTGGAACTGCTCCTGCAGTTGTTCCAGGCTACCCGGTACGGTGGGTATGGTAATCGGCCGGGCGCTGGGGTCGAACACCACTTTCGGCGCCTTGGGGTCGAAATCCAGGGCGATGTACAACTGCCCGGTGAGCAGGTTGCCGCTGCGCGCCTGGGCCCGCAGGCCGTTCTCGACAAAGGTGCCGAGCAACTGCGCCGCAGCCTTTTCATCGTCGGGGTCGTGGTTCAGCGCCTTGAGCAGCTTGGTGTGGGCGCGGCCCAGGCGTTGCGGGTAGATGACGATGCCGACATTGACCGGGAAGGTGCGTTTGTCGACGTCGAAGTCAAGGTCCACCGACACCACCGAGCCGATCTCGACACCGAGGAATTCCACCGGTGCACCGACCTTGAGCCCGCGCAGGGCCTGGTCAAAGCGCAGGCTCAGGTACTGGGCCTTGCCATGCGGTGGGGCGAGGGCGCGGGCGCGGTCGTCGAACAGCTCGAACTGGCGGTCTTCGACGGCCACTTTGTCGTCGGGGCTGTAGTCCGGGGCGCGGAAGGCAATACCGCCGACAATCACCGACGACAGCGACTCGGTACGAAAGGCAAAACCGTTGGCACCGACTTCGACATCAACGCCGCTGGCGTTCCAGAACCGCGTGTTGTCGGTGACGAAGGCGTCATTGGGCGAATTGATGAACACCTCGATATTCACCCCTTTGCCGTTCTCGTCCAGGCCGTAGGCGACCACCTGGCCGACCGGGATCTTGCGGTAGTACACCGGCGAGCCGACCCCCAGCGAGCCGAGGTCGCTGGCGTGCAGGAAAAAGCGCTTGCCGGGCTCGCCGTAGGTGATCGGCGGCGGCGATTCGAGGCCGACGAAAGCCTTGGCGCGGGTGTTCGATTCGCCGGAGTCGGCGCCGATGAAGTCGCCGGACAGCAGGGTGTCGATACCCGATACACCACCGGCGCCGATGCGCGCACGCACCACCCAGAACTTGGAATCCTCGCGGGTAAAGTTGTCGGCCTGCTTGACCAGCTTGACCGTGGCGGTGACGCTCTTCTGATCCTTGCTCAACTCCACGGCGGTGACCTGGCCGATCACCACGTTGCGGTACTTGACCGCAGTCTTGTTGGCTTCCAGGCCCTGGCCGGTCTTGAAGGTGATCTCGATGGTCGGGCCTTGCTGCATGACGTTGTGCACTACCAGCGACAGGCCCACCAGCACCGCCACCAGCGGCACGATCCATACCAGCGAGATGCTGAAACGGCGGGTCTTGACCCCGGGCTGGCCGGGTTGTGGCCTGTCTTCGCGGGTTTCAGTCATCGGCCTGCTCCTTGTCGCGCTGCCAGATCAGTCTAGGGTCGAAGCTCATTGCCGCGAGCATGGTCAGCACCACCACCATGCCGAAAAACAGAATACCCGGGCGCGGCTCGATATCGCCCAGGGCCTGGAACTTGACCAGCGCCGCCACCAGGGCGACCACCAGTACATCGAGCATCGACCAGTAGCCGATCAGCTCGACGAAGCGAAACAGTCGCGCCCGTTGGCTCTGCGCCCAGGTGCTCTGGCGTTGCACGGTGATCAACAGCAGGCCCAGGGCGACGAACTTGGTCGCCGGTACGGCGATGCTGGCGATGAAGATGATCAGGGCGATGTCCCAGGCGCCGTGTTCCCAGAACTCCATGACCCCGCTCATGATGGTGCTGTCGGCACCGCTGCCGAACAGCGTGGTGTTCATCACCGGCAGCAGGTTGGCGGGGATGTAGAACACCAGCGAGGCGATCAGGTAGGCCCAGGTGCGGGTCAGGGAATCGGGCTTGTGCGCATGCAGCGGCGCGCCGCAGCGCTCGCAATCGTGCGGCTGGTGAGTGTTGTCGCAGGCCATGCCGCAGGCGTGGCAGAGCACCAGGTTGAGCTCGGCGGCCCGCGGCGGGCGGCTCATGGCAGCAGGTCCCAGAGTTCGCGGATATCGCGCCCGGCGATGCGCAGAATCAACAGGCTCAGGGCCGCCAGCGCCAGCAGGCCGATGCCCGGCAGCACATCGAGCATGCCGGCCAGCTTGAACACCGCGACCATGGCGCCGAGCAGGCAGACTTCGAGCATGCTCCAGGGGCGCAGGGTCTCCAGCCAGCGCATGCACAGGCTGAAACCCGGGGCGCGGCCGCCGGCCAGGGCAAAGCCCAGCACCCAGATCAACAGCAGCAACTGGAACACCGGGGCGATGATGATCGAGATCGCCGCCACCAGAGCGATAAAGGTGATTGGCCCGGTGGCCAGGGCCTTGACCGAGTCCCACAGGGTGGCGCTGTTGTGCAGGCCTTTGAGGCTGATGCTCATGATCGGGTAAAAATTGGCGAACACCCAGAGGATCAGCGCGGTGACACTCAAGGCCAGGCGTTGCTGCACGCTCAGGCCGTTATAACGCTGCAGCACCGCGCCACAGCACTGGCACAGGGCTTTCTGGTGTTTGCCGAGGCTGACCTTCTGGTACACGCAGTCGCAATGTTCGCAGATGATCAACTGATGGGTATCCAGCATGGCGCGCGCTCTGGCTGCGGGCGGGGACTAGGTCAATATAGTCGGCGCTGGCGCGGGGCTATGGTTTTTTTCCTTTCTGTGGGAGCCGGCCTTGCCGGTGATGAGGCCGGTGCAGCCAGCACATCAGGTGTCGTCTGGATTACGACCGCTGCGCGCTCGATCGCCGGCAAGGCCAGCTCCCACAGGATGGACTGCCCCCAAGAAGTTGGACACCAATCCACCCCTTGGGGCAGTCCAGGGCTCCGTGTACGCCGGTCCATTGTGAGCCGGCCTTGCCGGCGATGAGGCCGGTGCAGCCAGCACCTCAGGTGTCGTCTGGATTACGACCGCTGCGCGCTCGATCGCCGGCAAGGCCAGCTCCCACCGGGCTCCGTGTACGCCGGTCCATTGTGGGAGCCGGCCTTGCCGGCGATGAGGCCAGTGCAGACTGGACATCAGGAATTATCTAGTCCAGATCCTGCGCAGGCTCGCCAGGCGTGGTCCGCAGTGCCTTGTCCAGTTTCAGCAAGGCCAGCAGGCGCCGTGCATCGAAGGGTGCCTGGACCTTGATGTCGTTATCGAAGTAGCAATAGACATCACGCCGCTCAGCCGCACCCGGTTCGCTGCGCGGGTCGATCAGGTGCGCGTCGCCAGGCTGGGCTCCGCGCTTCCAGGCCAGGATGCGTTTGTACCAGCGCTGCAACGCCGCATCCGAATAACCGCTGCTATAGAGCGTCTTGTCACCATGCAGGCGCAAATAGATAAAGTCAGCCGTGACATCCTCGACCTTCGGCCACTTGCCCGCCGTGTCGGCCACTACCAACGCCACCTGATGCCGGCGCAACAGCTCGACAAATGCCGGGGTGACAAAGCTTTCATGGCGGATTTCCACGGCATGGCGCAGGTGCTGACGCTGCGAGGCAGGCAGGTCGTCTGGCGGGACGAACCACAGGGAATGGCGTGCCAGTTTCAGTGCCTGGGCAGCGGTGCGCGGTAACTGGGCGAGAAATTCCTCGAACAGCACCGGGTCAAAGCGCATGTTCGGCGGGAACTGCCACAGCGTCGGCCCAAGCTTTTCGCCCAGCGCCAAAGGCCCCGAGGCGTAGAAGTTGGCCAGCGGCTCGGCAATTTCGCGCAGGCGCCGTACATGAGTGATGTAGCGCGGCGCCTTGACGCTGAAGACAAACCCGGCAGGGGTGTGCGCCGCCCACTCGGCAAAACGCTCCGGGCGCTGCAGGGCATAGAAGGTGCCGTTGATCTCGATGCTGTTGACCGCCCGCGAGGCGAAGCGCAGCTCGTCCTTCTGGCGCAGGCCCTCGGGGTAGAACACCCCGCGCCAGGGCACGTAGCGCCAACCCGAGATGCCGACATGAAGCTGTGGTTTGCTGGTAGTCATGAGCCTGGGCCCTTCAGGGTGCCTAGGCGTACGAAGCCGGTGCTGTCCGGGAGTTCAATCCATTCCTGCGGGCCAGCGTCGAGGGAGCGGTTGAACTACACTCAAGCCTCTGCCCACACTGCTGTGCCGGTAAGCGATCATGCTCGATTACTTCGCCTTGGGTGTTTTGATTTTTGTCGGCCTGGTGCTGTTCTACGGGATCATCGTCCTGCACGACATCCCCTACGAAATCGCCGTGCACCGCAACCACCCGCACCAGGATGCGATCCATGCCACCGGCTGGGTGAGCCTGTTCACCCTGCATGCGCTGTGGCCGTTCCTGTGGATCTGGGCGATGCTCTATCGCGAAGATCGCGGCTGGGGCTTTGGCGACGGCAAGTCGCCGCAAAGCCATGTGCTGCGCCTGGAGCAACAGGTGCGCGAGCTGCAGCAGCGCCTGGAGCGCCTCGAAGGAACATCCGCCGCCGACGATCGCGGCGAAGGTATCTGAGCCATGGACCTGTTGCTGATCCTCACCTATGCAGCAATCTGCGTGGCAATTTTCAAGCTGTTTCGCATCCCGCTGAACAAATGGACAGTGCCTACCGCGGTGCTCGGCGGCATCGTCATGATCGGCGCGCTGATCTTCACCATGAACTACAACCACCCGTATTCGGAGGTAGCCCGTTCGTATTTCGTTTCGGTGCCGGTGATCCCGGTGGTCACCGGCAAAGTGATCGAGGTGCCGGTCCAGGGCAACCAGCCGCTGGAAAAGGGCGATGTACTGTTTCGCATCGACCCGGCGCCGTTTGAACACCGTTTGCGCTCGCTGAAAGCGCAGATCGTCGCTGCCAGGGGCGATTTGTACCGCATCAACGAGCTGATCAAGCGCAACTTCGGCACCCGCCGCGAGCAGGAAGCGGCCATCGCCCGGGTTGACGATCTGCAGGCGCAACTGGACAACGCCCAGTTCGAACTCGACAGCACCGTGGTGCGTGCGCCGAGCAGGGGCTATGTCACCCATGTGTCGTTGCGCGCCGGAATGATGGCCAGTGCCTTGCCGCTGCGCCCGTCGATGGTGTTCATACCTGAAGAAGGCCAGTATTTCGCCGCCTGGATGCGCCAGAACAGCCTGTTGCGCCTGGTGCCGGGCGACGACGCCGAAGTGGCGTTCGACGGCATTCCGGGCAAGGTGTTTCACGGCAAGGTCAAGAATGTCATCGCGGTGATCGCCGAAGGTCAGGTGCAGCCTTCCGGCAACCTGGTCAGCTACACCGGCTCGCCACCGGCCGGGCGGGTGCCGGTGATCATCGAGATCGACGACCCGGCGTTCGCCCAGTACGCCAAACAGATGCCCGGCGGCGCCTATGGCCAGGCAGCGCTGTACAGCAAGCACTTTCCGCACATCGCAACCATGCGCAAGATCCTCCTGCGCATGGCGGCCTGGATGAACTACATCTTCCCGTTCCACTAGCGGAGTACAAATGTACTCCCGGCCTTGTTCACGCCTGCGGTCGCGTCGGTAGATACGGCAGCAGGCGCTCGGTTTCCTTCCTCACCACCGCATAGCACTCACAGCTCAACTGCTCCAGGCGCGCCCGATCAAGGACCTTGATGTGCCCGCGGCTGTACTCGATCACGCCCAGGCGTTGCAGCTTGCCGGCGGCGTCGGTGACGCCTTCGCGGCGTACGCCGAGCATGTTGGCGATCAGTTCCTGGGTCATGGTCAGCTGGTTGTCGTTGAGCCGATCGAGCGACAGCAGCAGCCAGCGGCACAGCTGCTGGTCGATGGAATGATGGCGGTTGCACACGGCGGTCTGGGCCATCTGCGTGATCAGCGCCTGGGTATAGCGCAGCATCAGCACCAGCAGTTCGCCATGGCGGTTGAATTCGTCTTTCAGGCGCTGGCCGGGCAGGCGGTAGGCATGGCCGGCGCTTTGCACGATGGCGCGGCTCGGGGTGCTTTCTCCGCCCATGAACACCGCAACGCCGATCAGGCCTTCGTTACCGACCACGGAGATCTCCGCCGAGGCGCCGTTTTCCATGACATACAGCAGCGAGACAATGGAGTTGGTCGGGAAGTACACGTGGCGCAAAGCGTCGCCGGACTCGTAGAGCACCTTGCCCAGCGGCAGGGCGATCAGTTCCAGGTGCGGCAGCAGGCGCTCCAGGGCGGTTGTCGGCAGGGCCGCCAGCAGGTGATTGTCCTGTGGCCTGGCCTGTGGCTTGGGTGATGCGGGCATACGGAGCCACCGATGGCAGACAAGAGCTGTCTGGCCACAGGGTACTCCAATCCGCGCGGCCTAGGGGAGGCTGGCGGTGGCCGGCCGGCAATGCGCGCTGATCTGGTGTGTTTGACCGTCATCCACAAGCCTGACCACGCCGTCGGCCAGGGGCAAGCCATCCAGGCTCAGGCGCAGCGCGCCGGCGCCCGCATGCCGCACTTCGATGCGGTAGCGGGTAGCGCCATAGCGATAGTGCAGCACGTAGCCTGGCCATTCGGCCGGTAGCAGCGGCTGCAGGCTCAAGGTTTCGCCACTGCGCTGCAGGCCCAGCAGCGACTCGACGATCAGCCGGTACATCCAGCCGGCGGCGCCGGTGTACCAGCTCCAGCCGCCACGCCCGGCATGGGGCGGCGCGCCATAGACATCGGCGGCCATCACGTACGGCTCGACCTTGTAGCTGTCGATGCGCTCGGCGCTGCCCTGGCGCAACGGGTTGATCAGGCGCAGCAGCTCCCAGGCCCTGGCGCTGTCGCCCAGGCGGGCAAAGGCCATGCTCGCCCAGACGGCGGCATGGCTGTACTGGCCGCCGTTCTCACGCACGCCGGGCACGTAGCCCTTGATGTAGCCCGGGTCCAGGCTGCCCTGGTCAAAAGGCGGGTCAAGCAGCTGGACGATGCCGATGTCGCGGCGCACCAGGTAGCGGTCCAGCGCCTCCATGGCCAGGCGGCAACGCCCCGGGGCGGCGGCCCCTGAAAGCACCGCCCAGCTCTGGGCGATGGAGTCGATGCGGCATTCTTCATTGTTGGCCGAGCCCAGTACCTGGCCGTCATCGAAATAGGCGCGGCGGTACCAGCCGCCGTCCCAGCCATGGGCTTCGAGGTTGCCGCGCAGGGTGGCGGCGCGCCTGCTGCAATCCTCGGCGAAGGCGCTGTCACCCTGGCGTTGGGCGGTGCGGGCGAACTGCTGCAGCACCTCGACGCCGAAGAAGCCCAGCCACACGCTTTCGCCCAGGCCCTGTTCGCCGACGCGGTTCATGCCGTCGTTCCAGTCGCCGCTGCCCATCAACGGCAGGCCATGCACGCCGCACTGCAAGCCATGCTGCAGCGCGCGCTGGCAATGCTGGTAGAGGCTTTCGTTGAGGGCCGAGCGGGTCGGCAGGTCGTAATAGGACTCCTCGCCAGGGTTCAGCGCGCGACCTTCTATATAGCCGACCTGTTCATCGAGCACGCCGAGGTCACCGGTCACCTGCACATAGCGGCTGGTGGCCAGGGGCAGCCAGAGCATGTCGTCGGAGCAGCGGGTACGCACGCCGCGCTGCAACGGCGGGTGCCACCAGTGCTGAACATCGCCTTCGCGGTACTGATGGCTGGCACACAACAGCAGGTGCTGGCGCGCCGCGGCCGGATCGGCGTGGATCATCGCCATGCTGTCCTGCAACTGGTCGCGGAAACCAAAGGCGCCACCGGACTGGTAGAAACCGCTGCGTGCCCAGAAGCGGCAGGCGATCACCTGGTACATCAGCCAGCCATTGACCAGCATATTCAGGGCCGGCTCCGGGGTTTCGATGCGGATGACGTCGAGTACCTCGCGCCAGTGCGCGCGCACCCGTTCCAGCTCAATCGCCGTCGCGCGCAGCCCGCGGTACTGCTGCACCCGGCGGGTGGCGGCCGTGGCGTCGTGCTCGGCGCCCAAGCGGAACACCACCTCCTGGCTTTCACCGTCGGCCAGCTCCAGGGCCACCTGCAGCGCCGCGCAGGGGTCCAGGCCACCGCCGCTGCGCCCGGAGAGCCGGGCCCGGCCCATGGCTGCAGGCGCGCCGAGAGTGCCGTTGCGGCCAATGAACTCCAGGCGGTCGCAACTGAGGCTGCGGTAGGGCAGGTCGCTGTCGAGGAACGCCACCCGGGTGGAAAATTCGATCGAGTAGGCATTGCGCGCAAACAGCGCGCCGCTGAACGGGTCGGCCTCGCTGACCACATGCATGGCCGCCTTGCTGCGCAAGTCGCCCAGCACCCATTCCACATAGCTGGTCACCGACAACCGGCGCGGCCGGCCCGAGGTGTTGCGCACCTTCAGGCGCGAGAACTTCACCGGTGCGTCGAGGGCGACGAACACCCACAGCTCGCTGTGCAGACCGTCTTCGTCATGCTCGAAGACGCTGTAGCCAAAGCCGTGGCGGGTGCGGTAGCTGCCCTGGCCAGGGCAGGGTTGCGGGGTCGGTGACCAATAGCGGCCGCTGTCTTCGTCGCGCAGGTACATGGCCTCGCCGCTGGGATCGCTGACTGGGTCGTTGTGCCAGGGTGTCAGGCGGAACTCGTGGGCGTTGTCGCTGAAGGTGTAGGCGCCGCCGCTTTCGCTGATTACCGAGCCGAACTGCGGGTTGGCCAGCACGTTGACCCAGGGTGCCGGCGTCGGCTGGCCGGGGCGGTGGTTGATGATGTACTCGCTGCCGTCGGCGCTGAAACCGCCGTAGGGGTTTTCCATCAGCAGCCCCGGCTGCACGCTCGGCGCTGGCCGCACCGGTGCCTGCACCAGGCCGATCGGGTTAGGCTCGAAGCGCGGCAAGGCGTGTTCGCTGCGCCGCTGATGCACCTGTTCGGCGAGGCTGCCACGGCTGTCGCTGAGCACCAGGCGAGCCACACTGAGCATCAGCGCGCGGTCTTCGCTGGACAACTGCTGGGCCGGGCGCACGAAGATCCCGCCCGGGCGGTCGAGCAGCGCCGCTTCGCTGCCCGAGGTCACCAGGCCCATGATCAAGTCCTGCAGTTGCTGGCGGTAGCCGGCCTGGTCTTCGTTCCAGATCACCAGGTCCAGGCTCAGGCCTTTCTGTCGCCAGTAGGCGTGGGCCTGGACCATCTGGCGCACCAGTTCGATGTTGGCCGGGTCGCTGATCTGCACCAGCACGATCGGCAGGTCGCCGGAAATCGCCTGACCCCAGAGCCCGGACTGATTGCGCCGGTTGCTCGCCAGCACTGCGCTTTCACTGCGCAGCGACGGGTTGGCATAGATCACCGAGGCGGCCATCTGCTCGAACAGGCGCGCATCGGCCAGGGAGGCATTGAGCTGGCGCAGCAGCACCTGGCTGTGGGTCCAGGCCAGGTCAAAGACCCGGTCTGCCAGGTGGCGGTCGCGGTATTTGTGGATCTGCTGCAGGCAGCTTTCGCGGCTCGGGGCGATGCCGGTGACCAGGTCGATGGTCGCGCTCTGCCCCGGATCGAGGCTGATCCGGCAGCGAATCGCGACGATCGGGTCGAGCACCGCCCCGGCGCTGTCGGACAACTGCTCTACGTCCGGCAACAACGCCGCCGGGGCCTTGAGGGTGCGGCCTCGGCCGATGAAGCGGGCGCGGTCGGTTTCATACGAGATCGCTTCGATATCCACGCCATGGGCGGCCAGCAGGTGGCACAGCCACGGCACAGGCTCTTGCTGCGAACGCGGCCGGCGGCTGCAGACGATGGCCTGCAGCGGGCGCAGCACTTCGGTCTGCACGAACAGCTTGCTGAACGCCGGGTGCAGGGCATCGCTGATGGCCGGGGCCAGTACCACCTCGGCATAGCTGGTCAGCTCCAGGCTACGGCGTTGGCGGCCATGGTTGGTCAGGTGCAGGCGGCGCAGTTCGACATCGTCTTCGGGCGAGACGACGATTTCAGTGTGGCAGTCGATGTCACGCTCGCGCAGACGGAATTCGGCGCGGGCGTCACTGAAAATCGCCTCCTGGCTTTGCGGCCGGTACAGGGTCGGCTGGTGCGCCGTGGACCAGAACGCGCCGCTGGCGACATCGCGCAGGTAGCAGAAGATGCCCAGGCTATCGCTGGCGATGTCCTCGCGCCAACGGGTCACGGCCAGGTCGTTGCAACGGCTGTAACCGGCGCCGGCGTTGTTGACCATCACGTGGTAACGGCCGTTGGACAGCAACTGCACGGCCGGGCAGCGCCGGTTGGGCTCGGTGAATACCCGCAGCTGTTGCTCGCTGGGCGCGGCGCCGTCTTCGCTGACCGGGGCCTGGGCGGCATGCAGGTAGGCGGCGGCGGTCTTTGGCACGCGTTCCTGCAGCAGCAGGGCGCTGGCCTGGAACTGCGGGTCGGATTCAAAGCGCCGCTGCATGGGCCGCTCCAGCAGCAGGGCGGTCAGGGCCAGGAAACTCATGCCCTGGTGGTGGGCCATGAACGACTTGATTACCACCGCGTCCTGCCCGGGCGGCAGCCGCGCTTCGCTGTAGTCGACCGCCTCATAGAGCCCGAAGCGCCCGGCCACGCCCTGTTCAGCCAGGCGCTGGAGGTTGGCGCAGGCCGCCGTGGGGGCGACCATCAGCGCCAGGGCACTGGCGTAGGGCGCCACTACCCGGTCTTCACCGAGGCCGCGCTTGAGGCCCAGGCCGGGCACGCCGAAGGCCCGATACTGATAGTTGAAGTGGGCATCGAGGCTGTTGTAGGCAGACTCTGACACCCCCCAGGGAATGCCCAGCTGGTTGCCATAGGCGATCTGCCGGTTGACCGCGGCGCGGCAGGACTGCTCCAGCAGCGTGCCCTGGTAGGAGGGCATCACCAGCATCGGCATCAGGTATTCGAACATCGACCCCGACCACGACAACAGCACCGGTTCACCGGCATTGCTGGTCAGCAGGCGGCCGAGGGCGAACCAGCTTTCCTGAGGGATCTGGCCCTGGGCGATGACGACGAAATTGGTCAGGCGCATTTCCGAGGCCAGCAGGTCGTAGAAGGCGCTGTCCAGGCGCTGTTCGTCGGCGTTGTAGCCGATCGCGAAGAGGTCGCGCTGTGAGTCGTAGAGAAAGCGGAAATCCATTTTCGCCAGGGCTGCGGTCTGCTCGGCCAGCACTGCCGCGCTACTGATGCGCCCGCGGGCCAGGTTCCGCACGGCAACCACCCGGGCGCGCTCGGCGGTCGGCCAGCGCTGGGCATCGAGCTGCGCCAGTTGCCGCCAGCTCAGCGGTAGCTGCGCAGCCGGGTCGTCGCCAGCCGGCAGCTCGAACGCGCGCAGTTCGCCGAGCAGGTCCTGGCACTGCTCATGCAGGGCACCGAGCCAGAAGGTGCAGTCGCCGCTGGGGTCGGGTTGCGACAGCGGGCAGTCGAGCAGCTGTTGCAGCAGGGCCGGCAGTTGCCCTGGCTCCTGGCTGGCGTCGAGCGCTGTGCGTAGCGCCTGCAGGTCAGCGTCGGCGATGCCCGCCGCCTTGTACGCTTGCAGCAGCACATCCAGGCTGTCCAGCAGCCCTTGGCGCAGGCGACCATCGAGCAGCGGCGCGTCAGCCAGGGCCAGCAGGCCGGGTTGCAAGGTCAGCAGCAGGCCGGCGAGGTTGCCGCTGTCGACCGTCGATACATACAGCGGGTGCAGCGCCAAGCCGCTGCGGGTGTCGTACCAGTTGTAGAAATGCTGATGATGACGCTCCAGGCTGTGCATGCTCTGCAGCATCGCCGACAGCCGCTGCAACAGCCGTGCGCTGCCCAGGTAGCCGAAATCATGGGCGGCCAGGTGGGCGAGCAGGGCCATGCCCATGTTGGTCGGCGAGGTGCGATGGGCGACGTTGGCGTAGGGCGCTTCCTGGATGTTGTCCGGTGGCAGCCAGCGTTCTTCGGCATTCACGTACTGGTTGAAAAACGCCCAGTTGCGCCGGGTCAGCAAGCGTAAAAAATGCATGCCCTGGGCCGAGATGGCCTGGCTGGCGCCGCTGTCGGCGCGGCTGACCCACCAGGCCAGGGCCGGGCCGGCCAGCCACAGCAGCAGGAACGGTGCGGCGAGGGCGAGCAGGGCCGGCGTTGGCGCCAGCACGGCGGTCAGCGCCAGGGCCAGTGCCGGCGCGATCCACAGTGTGCGGTACAGCCCCGGCAGGCTGTTGACGCTGCTGCGTTCGACCTCCCGCGACGGGCTCCATTGCAACAACCGCCGTTTGCTCACCAGCATGCGCCACAGCGTGCGGGCAATGGCATCCAGGCTGTAATGGGCCTCGAACGGCAACCAGGCCAGGTTGAAGGTAGCCCGTACGCCGTGCTGGCCGGCGCCGTGCAGCACCGCCAGCAGGTGTTCGGCAATCGGCACGTCGGTGGTTTTGCCCAGCAGCGCGAGCAAGCTGTCCAGCAGCGGCTGGGTCAGCAGCAGGGCGACCACGGCCAGGGTCCACAGCCCCGGTTGCGGGGCGATCAGCCAGGCGCACAGCAGCACGCTGAGGAACGCCGCCGGCTCCAGGCTGCGGCGCAGGTTGTCGAACAGCTTCCAGCGCGCCAGGGCGCTGAGGCGGTTGCTTTGCAGGCCGGTACAGCACGGCGCCCAGGGCAGCAGCCACGGCAGCAATTGCCAGTCACCGCGGATCCAGCGGTGCCGGCGCTTGACGTCGGCGCTGTAGCGGGCCGGGTATTCCTCGAACAACTGTACGTCGCTGAGCAGCCCGGAGTGGGCATAGCAGCCTTCGATCAGGTCGTGGCTGAGGATGCGGTTTTCGGCAAAGCGGCCTTCCAGCGCCTGTTCGAAGGCATCGACGGCGTAAATGCCTTTGCCGATGAACGAGCCATGCAGGAACAGGTCCTGGTACACATCGGACACCGCACGGGTGTACGGGTCGACCCCGGCATCGCTGCCGAACAGCCGTGCATAGCGCGAACGGGCGGCGCTGGGCAGGCTGATGCCGACCCGCGGTTGCAAGATGGCGTAGCCGCGATGGATCTGCCCCTGGGCGTTGAAATGCGGCTGATTGAGCGGGTGCTGCATGGCGCCGATGAACTGGCGGGCGGCATCGCGGGGCAATTGGGTGTCGGTATCCAGGGTGATGACGTAGCGCACCCCGGTCAACGCCGCGATATCGCCGACGATCAGCGCAAAACGCTCAAGCCCGTGCCCGCGCAGCAGTGCATTGAGTTCGGCCAGCTTGCCGCGTTTGCGCTCGTAACCCATCCACGCGCGCTCGGCCGGGTTCCAGCGCCGTGGCCGATGCAGCAGGCAGAAGCGCTCGCCGAGCTGCGCCGGGTATTTGCGGTTCAAGGCGCTGATCCGCTCGCTGGCCAGGGTCAGCAAGCCGGCGTCGTCCTCCTGGACCTCGACCGGGCTATCCATGAAGTCGGTGAGCAGGGCGAAGTACAGCTGCTCGTCGCGGTTGGCGAGAAAACGCACCTCGAGCCCCTCGACCAGCTCTTCGACATCGGCGCTGTTGGCCATCAACGTGGGGATTACCACCAGGCTGCGGGCCTCGGCGGGCAGGCCTTCGCGGTAATCGAGGCGCGCCAGCAGGCACGGCGCGACAGTGAGGGTCACCAGCCAGTTGATCAAGCCGATGGCCAGGCGGCTGGTCATCAGCAGCAGCGGCAAGGCCAGCAGCGCCAGGCCCCAGCCGGGCCAGCCGGCGCGATAACCGTCGAGCAGGAACGGCCAGGCAAAGCCCAGTGACAACAGTGCCACCGGGGCCAGAAAGAACGTCAGCGGCGCGCGGTGCAGCAGCCGTTGCCAGCGCTGGGCCAGCGGCACGCGGGCATCCAGGCGCTGCTCCAGTTGCTCAAGGCCCGGGCCGATCAGGTAGAAGCCGACATGCCCGGCGACATCCGCTGCCGGGGGCGGCTGGCCGCGCTGCTGGGCGAGGTTGACGGCCATTTGCGCGACCTGTTCTTCGCTGTGCGGGCAATGCCGCGCCAGGCGCTCGATAACGTGGCGGTAGTGATCGCGGCTGGCGAAATCCATCTGCGCGTAGGCACCTGCCGGGTCGTTGTGCAACTGCCGTTCGACCTGGCTCAGGCGCTCGACGAAGGCCCGCCAGTCGCTGGTCGAGAGCAGTCGCAGGCTGGCAATGCTGTTGCTGATCGACACCTGGTCGGCGGCCTGCTGCTGGGCATCCAGGTGCACCAGGCGTTCGATGGTCAGGCCGGATTCGCCCAGCGACTGCTCGACCCAGGTCAACGGCTGGATCAAGGTTGCGCTCTGGCCCTGTAGCCTGCGGGTGAGTTCGGCGACGAAGGCGGCGGTCATCGGCGGCTCGGAGCGGGCCATGTCGGCCACCACCAGCACCACGCTCTTGACCTCGCGCTCGGCGGTTTCGCTCAGGCGGTCAGCCCAGTCGTTGGCCAGGTTGCGGTCGGCCCAACTGGCCATGACCCGCGCAGCAATGCGCCGCAGGTTCTCGATCAGCGCCAGGCGCAGCATGATCGGAATCGCCCACAGCTCGCCCAGGGTCAGCGCGGTGACGCTCTGGTAAGCCTCGATGAAGCGCCCCAGGCTTTCGTCATCGACCCGGCCATCGCCGTGGCTGATGGTTTCCAGGGCAATGTCGTAAACCCTCGGCAAGCCTGCCGACGCGCCATTGCCCAGGCGCGGCAACTGGCGGCTGTAGCCTTTGGGCAAGTGGGTCTTGGCCAGGCGGATGTGGGCTTCGACCAGGTAGTAATTGTCGAGCAGCCATTCTGCTGCCGGGGTCACTCGCCGAGTGCTGGGCTGGGCGTCGATGAACTGCGCGCAACTGCTGGCCAGGACCCGCTCGTTGTCGGCCAGGCGTGCCAGCAGGCCATCGCCCTGGGGCGCCGGGTCAAGACGGTGCTGACGGGCGAGCAGGGTGCCATGGCTGGCCATCTGTTCGGCGCTGAACAGCTCCGAGCGCAGCAGCGCCTCGTAGCCGAAGGTACGTGGAGCGGGTCGCCATGCAAGGCGTTTGAGCAGCATCAGGGCACGGGGCCAGGGGTTGTCCATGATGTCCTTGTATGGGCTGAGGCTGACAGCTCCAGTGTGCCGCGCGCGCTGTGGCGGGTCTGTACGCTAGCGAACAGACCGCTTGGCCCATTGCGCTTAGCCTGAGGTGTGTCATCCATTGAATGCCGGCGCCGCCCGGTGTTGGAGCACAGCCATGAACCATCCATTGCGAATCCTCTTCGCCCTCGTGCTTTCGTTCGTCGCCCTGGCCGCCGTGGGCCTGAACAACAGCGCCAGTGCCGCCACTGCCGAAGACCTCGACAAAGACTCCCGTCAGGCGTTGCAAATCCTCTACAAGGCCCACCCGCTGGCTGAAACCATGTCGCGCACGGCCAAAGGCGTGCTGGTCTTCCCGAAAGTGGTCAAGGCCGGGCTGGTGTTTGGCGGCAGCTATGGCGAAGGGGTGCTGTACAAAGGCAGCAAGGTCTCCGGCTACTACAACTCGGTCACTGGCTCCTGGGGCCTGCAGGCCGGGGCGCAGTCCTATGCCTATGCGGTGTTTCTGATGACCGACAAGGCGGTCAAGTACGTGCAGGACACCAAAGGCTGGGAAGTGGGTGTCGGGCCGACCGTGGTGCTGGTTGACCAGGGCGTGGCGAAAAACCTCTCGACCTCGACCCTCAAGCAGGATGCCTACGCCTTCGTGTTCGACCAACAGGGGCTGATGGCCGGGGTGAGTATCGAGGGGACGAAAATCTCGTTGATCAAACGCTGACAGTGGCGGTCTGAGGCTTTGAGGGCTGCGCTGCAGCCCATCGCTGCCCAGCCAGAGGAAGAGCCCCTTGAAGATCGCCACCTTCAACATCAACGGCATTCGCGCGCGGCTGCCCAACCTGCTCGACTGGCTGCAGCGCGAACAGCCCGATGTGGTCTGCCTGCAGGAACTCAAGGCCGCCGATGCTGCGTTTCCGGCCGCCGATTTCGAGGCCCTCGGCTATGGCTCGCTGCACCACGGCCAGGCCTCGTGGAATGGCGTGGCGATTCTTGCCCGCGAGGCCCAGCCGCTGGAGATCCGCCGCGGCCTGCCGGGCCTTGAGGACGACAGCCAGAGCCGCTACCTGGAGGCCGCCGTGCAGGGCATTCATATCGCCTGCCTGTACCTGCCCAACGGCAACCCGCAACCGGGGCCCAAGTTCGCCTACAAGCTGGCCTGGTTCGAGCGGCTGATCGCCCACGCCAAGACCCTGGTCGGCAACGATCATCCGGTGTTGCTGGCCGGTGATTTCAATGTCGTGCCCACCGATTTCGACATCTACAACACCCGCTCCTGGCTCAAGGACGCCTTGCTCCAGCCCCAGAGCCGCGATTGCTACCAGCGCCTGCTGGCCCAGGGCTGGACCGATGCCATCCGCCACCTGTACCCGGACGAGCGGGTCTACACCTTCTGGGACTACTTTCGCCAGCACTGGCAGAAAAACGCGGGCCTGCGCATCGATCACCTGTTGCTCAACCCGGCCCTGGCCCCGCAGCTGAAAAACGCCGGGGTCGATGCCTGGGTGCGCAACGAGGCGCACGCCAGCGATCATGCGCCGGTGTGGATCGAACTCAAGGCCCCGGCGTGAGCCTGTCACCGCTGTTGCACCTTGGCTGTGCCGGCTGGAGCTTGCCGCGCCAGCATTGGCCGGCCTTTGCGACGCAGGGCACGCACCTGCAACGCTACGCGTGGCAATTGCAGGCGAGCGAGATCAACAGCTCGTTCTATCGCCCGCACCAGACGCAAACCTACGCCCGCTGGGCACAGAGCGTGCCCAAAGGCTTTCGCTTCTCGGTCAAGCTGCCCAAGCAGATTACCCATGTTCAGCGGCTGGTCGACTGCCAGGCGTTGCTCGACAGTTTCCTCGGCCAGTGCCACGGCCTTGGCCCGCAGCTGGGCTGCCTGCTGGTACAGCTGCCGCCGTCCCTGGCCTATGAGGCAGACTCTGCCGAGCGGTTCTTCCAGCAGCTGCGCAGCCGTTTCGACGGCGCGCTGGTGCTGGAGCCGCGCCATGCCAGCTGGCTGCAGGCCCAGGCGCTGCTGGAACACCTGCAGATTGCCCGGGTGGCGGCCGATCCTTCGCCCTTGCACGCGGGTGACCAGCCGGGTGGTTGGCAAGGCTTGCGCTACTGGCGCCTGCACGGTTCGCCACGGATCTACTTCAGTGCCTACGGGCCGCAGCGCCTGGCCGTGCTCGCCGTTGAGCTGCAGCGCTCGGTCAATGCCGGCGTGCCGACCTGGTGCATCTTCGACAATACCGCCAGCGGCGCGGCAGTGGCGGATGCCTTGCTGTTGCAGCAACTGCTGACCTAGGCGGCCCGCGCCTGGCGTATGGGCAGCTCGATCCTGAAGGTAGTGCCGGCACCGACCTCGCTGTGCACGCGGATTTCGCCGCGATGGCGCTTGATGATGCCGTAGGACAGCGACAGCCCCAGCCCCGTGCCCTGGCCAACCGGCTTGGTGGTGTAGAAGGGGTCAAAGATTTTCTGCAGGTTGTCGGCGCCAATGCCGCAGCCGTTATCGGCCACTTCGATCCACACCTGCTCGCTGTCGCAGCCGGTGCGCAGGGTGATGGTGCCACGCTGCGGGCCCATGGCCTGGGCGGCATTGACCACCAGGTTCATGATCACCTGGTTGATCTGCGAGGGCAGGCACTCGACCTCCGGCAAGGGCGCATAGTCCTTGACCAGGTCGGCCTTGTACTTGAGTTCGCTGGCGACGATGTTCAGGGTCGACTCGATGCCTTGCTGCAGGTTGGCCCATTGCCAGTCCTGGTTCGAGTCGACCCGGGAGAAGTCCTTGAGGTCCTTGACGATGCGCCCGACCCGGCTGATGCCGTCCTTGGACTCGCGAATCAGCAGGGGAATGTCGTCGAGGATGTAGTCCAGCTCGATCTCGGTACGCAGGGTCGCAAGACTTGCACTCAAGGCCGCCGGGTCGAGGCCGGGTTCCGCCTCGCGGTAGGCCTTGAGCATGCCCTGCAAGCGGCCGAAGTAATCGTCCAGCGCGCCCAGGTTGGAGGAGACGAAACCGATCGGGTTGTTGACCTCGTGGGCAACGCCTGCGGCCAACTGGCCGAGGGAGGCGAGTTTTTCCGATTGCACCAGCTGGCTCTCCAGCAGCTTGCGCTCGTCGATCTCGCGTTGTAGCGCGGTACTGGCCTGGGTCAAGGCCAGGGTGCGGCGTTCAACCCGCTGTTCCAGTTCATCATTGGCACCGACCAGCGCCCGGTTGACCCGGTTGATTTCCGCAAAGCTGCGCATCAGGCACACCGCCATGTACAGCAGCAACAACACCAGCAACGTGGAAAACACCAGCAGGTAAAAGTGGTAGCGCTGGTCGATCAACAGCACGGCGCGTTCGTCGCGGTCGAGCATCTGGGTAATGGCGTCCAGGCGCTCGGCCAGCGGTACCGCCTCGATCTGCTCCAGCAACTGGTTGACCTTGGGTTGCTCGCGCAAGATCAAGGCAATGTGGTTGCTGAGGGTATCGATGGGGGCGTGGAATACCGCGGGCAGGCGCTCCTTGTTGACCGCCAGTGTGTTCAAGCCCACGAGGATATCCGCCGCCTTGTCATCGGTGGTCCGCTGGGCAAATTCCAGGCTGCTGAGCATCAGGTCGTAGGTGTCGGTGGCGATACTGTGCAAGCGCAGGGTGTCGGCATCGGCCAACTGCCCGAGCTGCGCCTGGATGCCATCGGCGGCGGTGGGCAGGAACGCCAGGGAGTTGCGCAGCACGGCGTTGTGCGACTTGAAGCGCTCAACCTGCCGGGACTTGTCTTCGAAGGCCTGCTGATAGTCGCTGTAGGCCGTGCGCCAGGCCGGCGTATCGCCGTGCTGGTGGCGGGCCTCGAT
Organism: Pseudomonas sp. 2835; assembly: GCF_050435905.1. Lineage (NCBI taxonomy): Bacteria > Pseudomonadati > Pseudomonadota > Gammaproteobacteria > Pseudomonadales > Pseudomonadaceae > Pseudomonas > Pseudomonas sp. 2835. Next base: position 288,976 of record NZ_JBNDLE010000001.1, read on the forward strand.
GTGCTCGAAGGCATTCCACAGGCGTTTCATTTCCAGCAGCGGCGCCACCAGCGGGTCGTAGTTGTAGTTGATGGTGATGCGCGCCTTGAGAATCTCGTTTTCCCATTGCGAGTCGTTCTGCTTGATCTGTCGGATCAGGTCGCGGGCCTGGGCGTAGGTGTCGCTTTCGTCGGCCTTGGACATCAGGTACAGGTACACCAGCACCGAGGCCAGCAGCGCGGCGCCGGTGGCCAGCAACAGCAAGCTGCGGCGGCGGGTCAGGATCATAGCGGTTTGCCCTGCCATTGGCCGGTGAGGGTCTTGAGGAACTGGATGATCAGTGCCTTGTCTTCGGCACTCGGCGTGCGCCCGAGCTGGTAGCGGAACATGACATCCACCGCCGCCTCCAGGGTGGCCGCCGAGCCATCGTGGAAATACGGGGCGGTGACGGCGACATTGCGCAGGCTGGGGACCTTGAACACGTGGCGGTCCTCTTCGTCGCCGGTGACGTTGAAGCGGCCGAGGTCGGCGGCGCTGGGGTTGCCACGGTCCTGGAAGTAGTCACCCAGCACGCCGAACTTCTGCAGCATGTTGCCGCCGATGTTGACCCCCTGGTGACAGGCAATGCAGCCGTATTCCTGAAAGCGCTGGTAGCCGTACTTTTCTTCGATGGTGAGGATCGCGGTATCGCCTTGCAGGTAGCGATCGAAGCGCGAGCCCGGGGTCAGCAAGGTGCGCTGAAAGGTCGCCAGGGCATTTTCGATGGTGTGTTTGTCGACCTCCTGGCCATAGGCCTGGGCGAAGCCTGCGCGGTAGTCAGGGTCATCGGCGATGCGCTGCACCACCACCTGCCAGTCGCTGCCCATTTCACTGGGGCTCTGCACCACCAGATGCGCCTGCTCCTCCAGGGTGTGCGCGCGGCCGTCCCAGAACTGGCGAAAATTCAGGCTGGCGTTGAACACGGTAGGCGTGTTGACCGCCAGCGGCCGGCCATCGACACCCGGCGACAGCGCCTGGTTGTCGGCGCCGCCTTGCTCAAGGCGATGGCAACTAGCGCAGGACAGGCTGCTGTTACGCGACAGGCGCGGGTCGTTGAACAGCTTGCGGCCCAGCTCTACGCGCTGCGGGGCAAGCTCGGGCGGCGCCGGCAAGGGTGACAGCGGGCCGTCGAGGGGCAGCGCCAGGGCCACGGCGGGCAGCAGCACCAGCATGCCTGCGAGCCGGCAAGGCATAAACGCGCTAGGCATCGAGCAACCCTCCGTGGTGACCATGCGCTATGTGCCTGAGGATAGTCAGGCCAGGAGCCATGCGCTAACCAGCGGGGCAAATGTCATCTAGCCTGTGAACAGGGACACTGTTGGCGACAGGGAGGGGAGCATGGACGAGCCCGAGATGGAAAAACCGCTGGTACTGCTGGTTGACGATGAAACCTCGATCCTCAGCAGCCTGCGTCGGCTGTTGCGCAGCCAGCCGTACGACGTGCTGCTGGCTGAGAGCGGTGCCCAGGCGCTCGAAATGCTTGAGCAGCGCCCGGTCAGCCTGGTGGTCAGCGATGCGCGCATGCCCGGCATGGACGGCGCCACCTTGCTGGCGCACATCCACCAGCGCTACCCGACGACCTTGCGCATCCTGCTGACCGGCTATGCTGACATGGACACTATCGCCAAGGCGATCAACGACGGCCAGATCCATCGCTACATCAGTAAGCCCTGGAACGACGAAGAGCTGCTGGTGACCCTGCGCCAGGCGCTCGCCTACCAGCATTCGGAAAGTGAACGGCGGCGCCTGGAGCAACTGACCCAGACCCAGAACCAGCAACTCAAGGCGCTCAACGCCAGCCTCGAACAGCGCGTCGCCGCGCGCACGGTCGAGCTGCAGCAGACTGCCGACATGCTCGATCTTGCCTACGAAGAGCTCAAGCGCAGCTACGTGACCGGCACCGAAGTGTTCTCGCTGCTGGCCAACCTGCGCCTGCCCAAGGCCAAGCAGACCAATCGCCAGGTCATCGAGCTGATCCGCGTGTACTGCGCGCGCCACGGCCTGGACGAAAACCGCAGCCGCGACCTGACCATGGCCGCGGCGCTGTACAACATCGGCAAGATGAGCTGGAACGACAGCATGCTGACCTGCCCGGCGGACCTGCTGCCACACACCGAGCGTGACCTGTACCGGGCCTACCCGAAACACAGCGAATCGCTGGTGATGACCCTGGAGCCGATGAAGGAAGCGGCGCGGATCATTCTTCATCACCAGGAACGCTGGGACGGCAGCGGCTTTCCCGAGCGCCTCAAGGGCGAGGCGATTCCCCTGGCGGCGCGCTGGCTGAAACTGGCGGTGGATTTTATCGAGCTGCAACGCGGCCTGGTGCTGGAGCGGCAGATGAACAGCGACGAGGCGCTGGTGTACATCCGCAAATACGCCGGCAAGCTCTACGACCCGGGGCTGGTGGAAGATTTCGTCCAGGTCTGCGCCGAGTTCCTCAGTGACGTGACCCTGGCCGATCCGTCGGTCAAGGTCCTGACCACCCGCGAACTTGAGGGCGGCATGGTCCTGGCGCGCAACCTCAATGCCGACAACGGCATGCTCCTGCTCAATGCCGGCAAAGTGCTGAGCGCGGCGTTGGTTGGCAAACTGATTGCCTTCGAAGAAATGGAGGGCGGCAAATACAGTGTTTTCGTCAAGGTCCCTGAAGAGCAGGGGTTGCCTGCTGACTTGGGCGTGGGCGGATGACGTGCTGGAGTACAAATGTACTCCTTGTTGGTTTACATCAAGTTACCAATACCTGCGGGTCTCAAACGGCATGCTGATCGGGCTGGCACTAAGCTTTCAGCCCTTGAGCCCAGGTCTTCCCAGGAGGTGTGCCATGCCCACCCGTCGCCACTTTATTGCCGCCAGCGCCACCCTGGCCGCCGGGCTGGCCCTCAATGGCTTGCCCTTGGCCCAGGCCAGCAGCGCAATGCTCACCCGCAAGATCCCGTCCACGGGTGAGGCGCTGCCGGTGATCGGTGCCGGTACGTCCGGCAGTTTCGAGGTCGAGGCCGGTTCGCCCGAGTACCAGCAGCTCAAGCAAGTGCTCAAGGTGTTTTTCACTGGCGGCGGCCGGGTTATCGACACCTCGCCCAACTACGGCGGCGCCGACGCCATCCTTGGCCAGTTGCTGAAGGAGGGCGGCTGGCGGGACAAAACCTTTATCGCCACCAAGATCGCCGCCGACAGCCGCGCCGTCGCCGAAGCGCAGTGGGCCGGGACCCTGCAAAAGCTGCGCACCGACAAGGTCGACCTGCTGCAAATTCACAACCTGCGCGACTGGCAGCGCCAGTTGCCCTATGCCCGCGAGCTCAAGGCCCAGGGCCTGACCCGCTACATTGGCGTGACCCACTACATTGACAGCGGCCTGGACGACCTTGTGCAGATCCTGCGCAGTGAGGCCCTGGACTTTATCCAGATCCATTACTCGGTCAATTCGCCCAAGGCTGCGCGCACCGTGCTGCCCCTGGCCCAGGACAACGGCGTTGCGGTGTTGATCAACCGCGCCTTTGACGATGGCCGGCTGTTTGCCAGGGTCAAAGGCCAGGCGCTGCCCGGCTGGGCGACCGAGGCGGGGATCGGCAGCTGGGCGCAGCTGTTTCTCAAGTTCGCCATCAGCCACCCGGCGGTGACCACGGTGATCCCGGCCACCAGCCGCCCGGACCGCCAGCTCGATCAGCTCAAGGCCGGTAGCGGGCCACTGCTCACCAGCGCGCAGCAACAAGACCTGATCAAGCAGTTCGCCTGAAGCCATGAAACGCCTGGGCACCCGCGTGTTCAACGTCAGGCCTGGCGAAGCGCCGGCGGTGGTTGCCGGCCTGGCCTTGTTCTTCCTGCTGTTCGCCGGTTACTTCATGCTGCGCCCGGTGCGCGAAACCATGGGCGTAGCCGGTGGCGTGGAGAACCTGCAGTGGCTGTTCACCGGCACCTTTGTCGTCACCCTGATCGCCTTGCCGCTGTTTGGCTGGCTGGCCTCGAAAGTACAGCGCCGGCGCATCCTGCCCTGGACCTACGGGTTCATGGCCAGCAACCTGTTGCTGTTTGCGGCTTTGTTCGCCGTGCAACCCGATAACCTTTGGGGCGCGCGGGCGTTCTATATCTGGTTGTCGATGTTCAACCTGTTGACCATCTCTCTGGCCTGGAGCGTGCTCGCCGACCTGTTCTCCAGCGAGCAGGCCAAGCGACTGTTCGGCCTGCTGGCGGCGGGGGCGAGCTGCGGTGGCTTGCTCGGGCCATTGCTCGGGACGTTGCTGGTGGGCCTGATCGGCCATGCCGGGCTGGTGGTGCTGGCCACGGTGTGCCTGCTCGCCAGTGTGGTGGCGGCCATGTACCTGCAGCACTGGCGCGACCTGTACCCGCTGCCGGCGCAAACCGAGCATCCGCGTTCACAGCCGTTGGGCGGCAACCCCTTTGCCGGTGCCAGCCAGGTATTGCGCTCGCCCTACTTGCTGGGTATAGCGCTGTTCGTGGTGCTGCTGGCCAGCGTCAGCACCTTCTTGTACTTCGAGCAGGCGCGGCTGGTGGCCGAGCACTTCACCAGCCGTACCGAACAGACCCAGGTGTTCGGCCTGATCGACAGCGCCGTGCAGGCCCTGGCGATCCTCACCCAGCTGTTTGTCACCGGGCATGTCGCTCGCAAGCTCGGGGTCGGGGTGTTGCTGGTGGCGGTGCCGCTGGTGATGGTGCTGGGGTTCATCTGGCTGGCCCTGGCGCCGCTGTTTGCCGTGTTCGTGCTGGTCATGGTGGTGCGCCGGGTGGGCGAGTACGCGCTGGTGCGGCCGGGACGCGAAATGCTCTACACCGTGGTTGAGCCCGGGCAGAAGTACAAGGCCAAGAACTTTACCGACACCGTGGTTTATCGCGGTGCCGATGCCGTGAGTGGTTGGCTCAAGCGCGGCCTGGATGGGATGGGCGATCACCCGCAGCTGGCGATGTTCATCGGCGCGGGGATTGCCCTGGGCTGGGCAGGCAGCGGCTGGTGGCTGGGGCGTCAGCAGCGCCGGCGCGAGGATCAGCCGGGCCAGGTTTAACTGCTGCGCACCCCGCGCAACTGCTCGGCAAGCTCGGCATTGATTACCACCAGCTTGGCAATATTCTGGCGGGCCTTGAGCAATTCGCTGTTCAGGTACTCGGCTTCGTTGGTCATCAGCACCACCTGATGTTTCCACATTTCCACCAGGGTCGGCGAATCAGGCGCGGCGAAGTCTTCGTCGTAGTCGTTCATCATGGTTACCTGTTGTTGCTGTATGGATATACAGTAATCCATGTTTGCAACCTTTTGCCAGCCCAGCCGACAAACTGCAGGTGCCTGTGGCATTGTCTGGGTAACCTATCTATCGACCGGGGCTGACATGGCCGAGCAACTTGGCGCCAAACGGGACATCGGCCTGGACCTGCTCAAGTGGCTGGCAATCATCAGCATGATCGCCGATCACCTGCGTTTCATCTGGCCCGCCGAGCACTGGCTGTTCGTCGTCGGCCGCCTGGCGTTTCCGTGGTTTTGCCTGGCAATTGCCGCCAACGTTGCGCGCAGCGTTGCCGGGCAGGCTTTTACCGCGGCCAATGCCCGCTACCTGCAGGGGCTGGTGATTTTTGCGCTGCTGTCGGAGTGGCCTTATCGCTGGCTCAATGGCCCGTCGCCGACGCTCAACATCATGCCGACCCTGGCGTTGGGCCTGCTGGTCGCCTGGGGCCTGCATCATCGAACCCGCGCGGCGGGGCTGATGGCGCTGGCCACCGCATTGACGGCTGGCCTGGCGTCCGATCGGCTGATGTACGGATTGGCGGGTGTGCTGCTACCCGGGGCTTTTGTTCTGGCCCTGCGCTACCGTTCGCTGGCCTGGTTGCTGCCCGCCGGCTTGGCGGTGGCGGCCAATATGACCAACCTCTGGCTGCGCGACCATCCGCTGCAGGCGATCTCGCTCATGGCCCTGAGCGCCGCGTGGCTGTCCGCGCCCGTTGGTCTGGCCCTGCTGCGCCTGCAGGTGCAGCGCCAGGTGTGGCGCGTCGGGCGCTGGGGCTACTGGTTCTATCCGCTGCATCTGTTGCTGATCAAACTCATTACCATCATTGACTATACTTGAGCTTCAGGTACTGGCTCACCGGTCGAAGTCGCGCGGACCCAGGTGTATCGATCAGTGAGGGCTTGTTTCGGGCCCCAGGTGTCGCAGCATGATGAATGTTCACTGGGGCTACTTGTTGTTGGCGGCAATGCTGATCGCTTCGGTCGGCGTGTTGGCCTGGGGCGCGGCGGTGGCCCGGCGCCGGCGCCGTGAAGAGCGCATTGCCCGCGAGCATGAGCGCGACCGCCACAGGTGACTATTGCCGATACCTGGCCAGCACCGGCTGGGTGGTCAGGCCATGCACGACGATACTCATGGCCACGATCGACAGCACCAGCCCGGTGCAATCCTCGGCAACAGCGGCCGGCACGCCGAGGTTCAGGGCATAGAACAGGTAGTACAGGCTGCCGATCCCGCGGATCCCGAACCAGCCCGCCAGCAGCCGTTGCTGGCGATCGAGCAGCGTCCCCCAGGGCAGCACGAGCACCGCCAGCGGGCGAATCAGCACAAACAGGATCAGCCCCACGCTCAAGGCGCGCCAGTCCCAGTGGGTGAGCAACACGATGCCCAGCAGGGTGACCAGAAATACCTCCATCACCCGTTCCACCAGGTTCCCGAAGGCCAGCATGTCGCCCATCATGATACCGGCGGCCACTTCGCTATCGTCCAGTGCCGCGGTGTCGCCGTGCACCGCCTGATCGGGCTCCAGATGCTGATGGCCAACCACCGGCTGCACCCGGTGCTCGGCAGGCACCGAGGCATAGCCGCTGGAGCTTACTTCGGCCTGGCGCAGCCCCAGGCCCGCAGCGAATACTGAAAGAAAGCCATAGCCTTCGATCATTTCGGCACCGACGTAGGCCAGGGCAATCAGCGCCAGGGTCAGGTAGTCGTTGGGTGATACCGTGCTGTCGTCGTTGCGGATGCTCAGGGCCAGGGTGATTCGCCCAAGCCCGCGGCCCATGCCGTAGCCGAGCAGCAGCCCGGCCGGCACTGCCCACAGCAGGTCGTGCAACGTCCAGTGGAGCAGGGCGTCCGGTTGCAGGTCGCCGGGGCTGATGATCAGCAAGCCGAGCAGCACAAAGGGGAAGGCCACGCCGTCATTGAGCCCGGCTTCCCCCGAAAGTCCGAAGCGCAGTGCATCCACGTCCTGGGCATTGCTGACCTGCACCAGCGAGGCCAGCACCGGGTCGGTAGGCGCCAGTATCGCCGCAACCAGCAAGGCCACGCCCCAGGGCAAACCCAGCAACAGGTGCAGCACCAGGCACAGGCCGGCAATGCACAGCAGCATCACCGGCCCGGCCAGGCCAAAGGCAACGCGCCACAGGCGCCGGCTCAGGGCCAGGCGCAGTTTCAGGCCGCTGACAAACAGCGAGAACAGCAGCGCAACTTCGGTCAGGTGCTCCATCCATGGCGCCGCGGCTGCCAGGTCCAGCTGCAGCAGGCCAAGGCCTGCGGGGCCGATGGCGATGCCCAGCCCCAGGCACACCGCCGAGGTGGTCACCGGCAACCAGCGCAAATACGACGCCGCCAGGGCCAGGGCCAGCAATACGGCGCCGAGCACCGCCATCCAGAGAATGAAACTCATCGCTGCGCCTCGAATGGCCTGAGCGTTTCGTTGAGCTTAGAAGGCGCTGGCATCGATGCCGCTGATCAGCTGCCGGGAACACCCCCGTACGTCGGCGGTTCTTCTCTGAAAGCACCGCGAGTTCATGCCATGAGCACGATCAGAGGTTCACAGCTCAGCGCCGCAGAGCAACACCGGTTGAATGCCATCGGCGCCTGGCGGGCCCTGCTGGATGACCGTGCGCTGCGCATGAGTTGCCCCAACAGCTACCACGACGCGCTCTTGCGCAGCGCCGATGAGCTGCAACGCCTGCGGGTGATTTCCTGGGAGGAATGCCGCGACCTCAGGTTCGAAGCGGATGCCGCTTACTTGCTGGCGGTGGCCGGGGCGGACTTCCCGCAGGACAGGATCGCTCACTGATCCCGGGCAGTGCGCTCGCTCTCGACGACATACCGGGTATCGATACTGACCACCACCGACATGCCCGGGCGCAGCCGCTGCGCTGCGGGCTGTTCGGGGTCGACACTGATGCGTACCGGGATGCGCTGGGCAATCTTGACGAAGTTGCCGGTGGCGTTGTCCGACTGCAGCAGGGCGAACTCGGAGCCGGTGGCCGGTGAGATACGCTGCACATGCCCGTGCAGCTTCAGATGGTTGAGCGCATCGACGGTGAAGGTCACCGGCTGGCCGATCCGCACGTTGTCCATCTGGGTTTCCTTCATGTTGGCAATCACCCACAGGGTGTCGGGCACCAGGGCCATCAACTGCGCGCCGGAATTGACATAGGCCCCCAGGCGCACGCCGATCTGCCCCAGCTGGCCGTCACGCGGGGCGGTGACCCGGGTGTTGTCCAGATCGATGCGCGCCAGCTCGAGGGCGGCCTTGGCGTTCTCGACCGAAGCTTGCAGGGAGGCGCGGTTGACGATGACGGTCTGCAGGTCCTGGCGGGCGATTTCCAGCGCTGCTCTGGCCTGGGCCAGGGCCGCCGCGGCACGGGCGTCGGCGGCGCGGGTGATGTCCAGGTCGCTGCGTGAAACCGAGCCATCGCCAATCAGTTCTTGGTTGCGCTGCAGGTCGGCGCGGCTTTTGCGCGCCTGCGCCTGGTTATCGGCAATCGCCGCCTGGCGCTGGAGGATGGTGGCCTCGGCGCTGTTGCGTTGCTGCAGGTTATTGGCCAGCGCTGCCTTTTGCTGTTCAAGCTGGGCCTGGGCCTGGTGCAGGCGCTGCTTGTAGATGCGGTCGTCCAGACGCACCAGCAGGTCACCGGCCTTGACGAACTGAAAATCCTGCACCGGCACTTCGAACACATAACCGCTGAGCTGCGGGCCGATGATCGTCACCTGGCCACGCACCAGGGCGTTCTCGGTGCTTTCGATGGCGCTGCTGAACGGTGGCAACTGCCAGGCATAGAGCACCACCAGCACGCCGACGATGGCCACGCTGGCAAACAGCATGGAGGACAGCAGCCGTCGGCGGGTGGAGCGTTGTTCACTGGCGGCGTTGGCAGGCGGGGTGAGCCCTTCGGGGGTTTCAGCGATGGCGGTGGTGGTCGTGGTTGTCGGTTCGGTCATTGCGCAGGGGCACCACGGCTAGAGTCCAGGGTTGCAACCGCACTGACGGTGCGGGTGGTGTGCCACAGCCACAGGCTGCGGATGAAAATCCAGATCATGGTCAGTATGGCAATGCTGCCGATCAGAATGAAGACATCGTTGTAGGCGAGGATGTTTGCCTCGCGGGTGGCGGCGTTGGCCAGCAGGCGGTTGCCCACCGCGGTGCGCAGCGCCGGGTCGCCGATTACCCCGGCATAGGACGCCGCGCCGTTTTGTATGCGGCCGAGCACCTGCGGGTTGAGCAGGGTCAGTTGCTCGACCAGGTAGCTTGAGTGGAATTTCTCCCGGGCGATCTGGAAGGTGCCGAGCAACGCCGCGCCAATCAGCCCGCCGAGGTTGTTGCAGATGCCGAACATCACCGAAAAACTGACCAGGTTGCGCGGGTTGGTGCGGATGTGGCTGATGCCCAGGGCCATGGTAGGGCCCAGAAAGAACGTACCGCCAAAGGCCAGCAGGAACTGGCTGAAGTACATCTGCGCCGGGCGGGTCAGGTTGCTCGACGAGCTGTCCATGAACGAGCCGGTGGCCATCAGCGCCAGGGAAATGAACAACGGCAGCACCAGGTGCTGCGGGTTGATGGTCAGGGCACTGACCACCAGCCCCGACACCGCGCCCAGCAGCATCACCAGGTACAGGCTGCGCATCTGCTCGCTGCCCAGGTTCAGCGCCTGGAGAAAACCCACGGCGCCGGTGGACTGCTCGGAGGTGACCATGCGGATCAAAATCACGCAGAACGCCAGGCGCAGGGCCACGCCGCTGCCCAGCCAGCGGGTCATCAACAGCGGATTGCTGCGGTTGTGCTCGATGGCCAGGCCAGTGATGATCAGGGCGATCGAGGCGGCGAGGGCGACGCCGATCCACGGCGCTTCCAGCCACCAGTCGATGCGCCCCAGCGACAGCACCGCGCAGAGCAGGGCGACGCCGCTGGACATGATCGCGAAGGTGAGAAAGTCCAGCGGCTCGAAGGTCTTGAAGCGGTCACCGGGCGGCAGCTTGAGCAGCAATACGCAGCCCAGCGCGGTCAGTGCCAGGCCCAGTTCGAACAGGTACAGGCCGCGCCATTCGGCGATTTGCAGCAGGTCTTCGGAGAAGATCCGCGCCAGCGGCAGCGCCAGTTGCGAGGCGCCCAGGCCCAGCACCAGGGCCTTGAGCCGCCACTTGGCCGGGAACGCCTGGATCATGTAGTACAGCCCCAGCGAACTCAGCGCCGCGCCGACCATGCCGTGGGCGGCGCGCACGGCAATGGCCGAATTGAGGTCGTTGACGAACAGGTGGGCAAAGGTCACCAGGGCGTACAGCACCAGGAAGATCTCGGTGAAGGCGCGCAGGCCGAACTCCTGGCGAAACTTCACCAGCAGCAGGTTCATCGACACGTTGGTCATCACGTAGGCGGCTGGCAACCAGGCCATTTCCGCCGTGGTGGCACCCAGGGCGCCTTGCAAAAACTGCAGGTTGGCGGTCACCAGGGCGTTGCCCAGGCCGCCGGTGATGGCCACCAGCAAGCCGACCAGGCCAAACGCCAGGCGCTTGGGCACAGGGTGCAGGGGGGTCGACGGCGAGCCCGGCATCGACGGTTTTTCATGGGGCAGCCACTGGCGGGTCGCGTATTTATCCATTCAGGTGCCTTGCAATAATTGCGAATCACCCGTAGCAGCGGGCTGTCGGATTATAGAGGCTAGGCGAGCCGCAGCCACGCGATATCCTGCGCTTGATAACGGTGCGCGCGGAAAATCGCGTTGTTCTCACCCGGCAGGTAAGCCCGCGAAGCGGCATCCGGGTAGGCGGCAAAGTGCGGGTTGATGTATTCCCAGACCACCTCGCCGCCGCGGGTAACCTCGAACAGGCGGCCGAAGTTGGCCTCGGTGATCAGCGTATTGCCATTGTGCAAGCGCTGGGCGCCGCCCATGAACGGGGTAAAGAAGGCGTAGCCTGGGGTATCGGCGTATTGCCACTCGATGCGCTGGCGCACAGGGTCGATCTCGATCACCCGCGAATGCGGCATCGACACCTGCGGGCGCGAGATGCCGTTGTCGAATACCAGGATGCGGCCGTCCGCAAGTTCACTCGGGCAATGCTGCTGCGCCACCAGGTCATGGCCCAGGCGCCAGAGTACGCGGTCGCTGGCTTTGTCGACGGCGATCACCGCCGACACGCTGCGCAGGCTGAGGATGACCTTGCCGTCGCGCCCCGGCGTCACGCTGTTGGTCATCGGCCAGTGATAGCGCTCGAAGCAGGCGTGCAGCGGGTAGTCCTCCGGGGCCAGGTGTTCCCAGCTGCGCCATTGCCAGAGCAGGTTGCCGGCGCGATCGACTTCCTTGACCACGTCGCCGTAGATCACCCCGCCGGGCGCCTCGCTGCCGGGGATACCGCCTTGCACGCGGCGGGCGATGTCCAGCGGCAGCGGCTCGGCGGTGGTGTACAGCAGGTTGCCGTTGGCCAGCCACTGGGCGTCATGATGATGGCCGAGATCAGTGTGCTGCCAGACTACTTCACCCTCGGGCGTCACCTCGCTGAAGGCACCGCCATGCCACACCGACCAGCCCGGAAAAAGCTCGGGCGAATCCGGGTGATTGCCGTTGTAGCCAAGGTTGCCGTTGGCGAGGATCACCGCGTCGCGGCCGGGGCGCTGGGGCAGCTGCCAGCGGTGTACTTCCTCGCCGTGCAGGTCGATCAAAAACACCTTGCCGCCAGCGGTTTGCGGGGCAAACAAGGTGTAGCCGCCGGCCGAACGTTCGGTGTCGACGGCCAGCAGGCCGGTGGCCTGGCGGCGCAAGGTGGTGCTATCGAGGGTGGGCATCAGGTTTCTCCAGATGAACGCCGCCCTGCCGGCGTTTGCGGCATGGCGACAAGGGCAGGGGGGTTAAGGCAGCAGGTGGTTGTAGCGGTCGTCGAAGGCCTCGGCGACCTTGAGCGGGCGCGGAATCAACCGTGCCTGGGCAAAGCTGTCGGCCAGGCGTTGCTGCAGGCCGATGACCCGGGCGTCGAGGGCCACGTAGTGCAAATGCTGCTGGGCAAGCATGTCGCGCACCAGCGCCAGGGGCAGGCGGGTGACCCTGGCGAGCTGTTCGGCCCAGGCCTCGGGGTTGGCCGTGGCCCAGGCCTGGGCGCGGGCCAGGCGCTGGATGAAATCGCCCAGCGCCTCGGCTTTGTGCGGATCGTCGAGGGCCGCCAGGCTTGCCACCGTAAAGTTCAGCCCGGTTTCCGGCCACGGGCTGCCGTCCAGCAGTTTTTGCGCGCCGCGCGCCGTGGCCTGGCCGACAAAGGGGTACCACACTGCCCAGGCATCGAGCTTGCCGCTGGCAAAGGCATTCTGTGCATCCACCGGGCTTGCGTAGATTACGTTGACGTCACTGAGCTGCAGCCCGGCGCGGGCGAGGGTGGCCAGCAGCAGGTAGTGACCGCTGCTGCCCTTGGCTACGGCGATGCGCTTGCCCTTGAGGTCGGCCGCCTGGCGAATCGGCGAATCAGCCTGCACCAGCAGCGCGTTGTTGTTCTGTGCACCTTCGGCCGCAGCGACCACGCGCACCTCGAAGCCGCCGGCCTGGGCAAACACCGGCGGCGCATTGCCGACCACGCCGACGTCGATGGCGGCGGCATTGAGTGCTTCCATCAGCGCAGTACCGGCGCCGAACGGGTGCCAGTCGAGGGTGTAGGCCAGCCCTTGGTCTTCGCCGGCCGCCACCAGCAGCGCCTGGGTCAGGCCGCTCTGGTCGCCGACTTCAAGCTCCGGCGCGGGCGCCGCCCAAGCCTGCAAGGTGGCCAGCAGAGCGCTCAGCATCACAAGGTGCTTGGCAGTGAAAGACTTTCTAGGCATCGTCTGGGCTCTCGAATCACGTGTGCCTTGAGTATGTCGACGCAGCCCTGCAGCCACCATGTCAAACACCCCACTTTTTCTGCCATGCACAGTGCCCGTACGGTGCTGGTACTGGCGTTCCCCGGCGCGCTGCTGCTCAACGCCGCAGGGCCCCTTGAGGTGTTTGCCGCGGCGTCGCGGGTGCTGGGTGGCGAACGGGTGGATAACCCGCCTTACCGGGTGGTGCTGGCGTCGGCACAGGGCGGCGAGATCGAGACGATCTCCGGGATTGGCGTGATGACCCGTTCGTTGGCCGAGGTCGAAAGCGAGCGGGTGCTCGATACCCTGATCGTGATCGGCGGGCCGGGGGTTGCCGAGCTTGAGCGTGACCCGCAGGTGATCGCCTGGCTGCAACGCCGCGCGCCCGCTGCGCGGCGCCTGTGTTCGATCGGCACCGGCGCCTTCGCCCTGGCTGCCGCCGGGCTGCTGGACGGGCGCCGGGTGGTCACCCACTGGCATTTTGCCGAGGCCCTGCAGCAAGGCTACCCGGCGCTGACCGTGGAGCGCGAAGCGCTGTACCTGCATGACGACCGGTTGTGGACCTGCGGCGGCGCCGCGGCCGGCATCGACCTGGGGCTGGCCCTGCTCGAACAGGACCTCGGCGCCCAGGCAGCATTGGCCCTGGCGCGTTACTTCACGGTGTTTGTGCAACGCTCGGCCGAGCAGGCCCAGCTCAGCGCGCCGCTCAAGGCGCAAAGTGAGGCCCTGCGCCGGGATCGCGACCAGCGCCTGGTGCGCCTGCATGCCTGGATCGCGGCAAACCTCAATGGCGACCTGCGCGTCGAACGCCTGGCTGAAAGGTTCGGCATGAGCCCCCGGCATTTTGCCCGCGCTTACGCCGCCGCCACCGGCGGCACCCCGGCGCAAACCGTCGAGACCTTGAGGCTTGAGGCCGCCTGCCGCTTGCTCGAAACCAGCCAGGAGCCGATCAAGCGCATCGCCGAAACCACCGGCTTCGGCAACGAAGAACGCATGCGCCGCAGTTTCCAGCGGCAATTGGGCACCAGCCCGCTGGGCTACCGTTCGCAGTCAAGGCTGCAGCTTGCGCGCTAGCTCAGGCGAACTGCACGTACACCGTGAACACCCCGAGCAGCAGCCAGAAGCCGCTGAAAATCCACGGCGTGCGCATAGAGAACTGCAGGCCTTTGCGGTAGCCGCTTTGCGTGGACTCACTCTTGGTGAACAACGGCGATTCATCGAAGACGTGGCCCATGCTCAACTCGCTTTGCAGCAGATGGCTCTGCTTGAAGTACCAGTGATCGATGATCTCGTAGGCGGCTTTCATCCCGGGCCAGGCGTGGAGCGAGCTGATCAGCCCCAGAATCGCCATCAGCATTGGCACCACCAGGGTAAACACCTTGCCCCATTCCGGGTTGATATTGCTCATGCTCGAGCCATAGGCGATCACCAGGAACGACTGGGACGTCAGGTAGGCGTTAGTGCGGCTGGAGAGCATGGTGGTTTCGTAGTGGATTTCCTTGCGATAAAAATCCAGCCGGTCCTTCGGCGAGCCGAACATGAGGTAGTCATGGCTTTCGCGAAGCGCCTCGGACTGGTCGGTGATGATGTTGCCCATCCGCTCGATCTCCTGTGTCGATGACATAGAGAGGGCCATTGCTTGAGCGGGTTCAATCGAGATCATCTGCATGCGCCGGACCTGTGGGAGCTGGCTTTGCCAGCGATCGAGTGCGCAGCGCTCGTAATCCAGATGCCAGCTGATGTGCTGGCTGTACCGGCCTCATCGCCGGCAAGGCCTGCTCTCACAATGGATCTGCATGCACCAGACCTGTGGGAGCTGGCTTTGCCAGCGATCGAGTGCGCAGCGCTCGTAATCCAGACGCCACCTGATGTGCTGGCTGTACCGGCCTCATCGCCGGCAAGGCCGGCTCCCACAATGGATCTGCATGCGCTGGACCTGTGGGAGCTGGCTTTGCCAGCGATCGAGTGCGCAGCGCTCGTAATCCAGACGCCACCTGATGTGCTGGCTGTACCGGCCTCATCGCCGGCAACGCCGGCTCCCACAATGGATCGGTGTACGCCGGAGCTGGCTTTGCCAGCGATCGAGTGCGCAGCGCTCTCGTAATCCAGACGCCACCTGATGTGCTGGCTCGGCTCCCGCAATGGATCGGTGTACGCCGACCCTGGCAATTCAGCTTGCCGGCGCTGCCGACTTGGCCAGCTCGATACCCGCCGCGCCCAGGCGCTTGAGGATTTCGAACAGCAGGTCGCTCTTGGTGGTGCCAACGATGCGCGGGCTGCTGACGTAGCCGGTTACGGTGAGGGTGATGCCGTCAGCGGTGAGCTTGCTGAAGCGCACGAACGGCGCCGGCTTGTCGAGGATGGTCTCGTGCTCGCGGTAGGTTTCATACAGCAGGGTCTGCACCTGCTCGGGGTCGATGTCCAGTGGGAACACCAGCTCCAGGCTCGCCACGCCCTGGGCGCTGCCACCCAGGGTGACGTTGCGCAGGTTCTGCGAGATCAGTTGCGAGTTGGGCACGATGACGATCGATCGGTCGCTCAACTGGATCTCGGTGGCGCGCACGTTGATGCGGCGGATATCACCCTCGACCCCGCTGATGCTGATCAGGTCGCCGACCTTGACCGGGCGCTCGGTGAGCAGGATCAGCCCGGAGACGAAGTTCTTGACGATTTCCTGCAGGCCGAAGCCGATGCCCACCGACAGCGCACTGACGATCCAGGCCAGGTTGGTCCACTTCACCCCCAGCGACGACAGGGTCAGGAGGATCACCAGGGCGTAGCCGATGTTGGCGAACAGGGTGCTTAGCGAGGCGCACATGCCCGGGTCCATGTCGGTCTTGGGCAGGAACTCGTTGTCCAGCCAGCGGCGCAACGTGCGGATCAGGTAGATGCCCAGCACCAGCGCCAGCACGGCATTGAACAGGTGCCCGGGGATGATGTTGAACTGGCGCAAACCGGCGCCACCGAGGAAGGCGACGATGTTGCTGATCAACTGCCCCAGGGTGGTACCGATGCCGCCGACGAACAGGGTGACCACCGCCAGCAGCAACAGCGCCGCGCGGCCGAAACCCGAGATCAGCGTTTCGACCTGCTCCAGGCGCCGGTCGCCGATGCCCAGCAGTTCCTTGAGTGCCTTGCCGCTGGCCTGGCGTGGCGAAAACACATACTCGCAACCGTCCTTGAACACTTGCATGAGCAAATAGAAGCCGGCCAGCAGAATGAATATCCACACCACCTCGTAGGTCACGAAGCGCGCCAGCGACACGTAGCCGGTTAACAGGGCAATCACCGAAGTGACCATGGCGATGCTGGCGATGGTGTAGATCAGCCCGGCCATGGTCGAGGCCGCTTCCGGCACATCCCCGGCGGCGGCCATGGCCCGGCGAGTGCTGCTGGTGCGTACCAGCAGGGCGATGATCAGGCCGCTGATCACCAGCGCGGCGATACCACGGCCGGCGATCACCAGCTGGCTGCTCATGCCGGCAGCGTTGGATATCTGCACCAGGGTCACCAGCACCAGCAAGGTCGTGGCCAGCCAGCGGGCAAAGGGTTGCAGGGCCAGGGCCACCGGGTCGGCAAGGTCCGGCAGGCGCCAGGATGGATGCGACGTCGACAGCAGCGCGCGGCTCAAACCGGTGATCAGCACGCAGGTATAGGCAAGTTTTTCGAACTCTTCGGAAAAGGTTGCCAGCATCGCCGGCAGCGGCAGGTGGCGGGTGCAGGCGTAAAACAGCAGCTCCAGGGCAACGCCGGTAGCCAGCAGGGTGGCCAGCACCGAGGCCAGGGCCAGCGAACTGCGCCGCAGGCGGCCCTCAGGCACGCGGTTCATGCATACCCAGGCCAGCCAGCGCTCCAGCAGCCGGCGGCCGAGGGTCCAGGCCAGCACGGCGAGCAGCACCAGCAGTAGCGTGGAGAAACGCTGGCCGGGCTGCCAGACGGCGTGGGCGGTATCGCTGACCTCAGCGAAGAACGCCTGCAAACGCTGTAGGTCGTCAGCCGAAGGGTTGAACACCGGTGACCAGAATGCCGGGTTGAGCAGGCTGTGGGTGCTCAGGGTCAGCTCGCTTTCGAGCATGGTGCGGCGGATGGCGGAAATCTGCGACAGCAGGTTGGTGGCGTTCTCCTTGAGCGTGGCCAGGGTTTTAAGGGTGGTATCGAGGGTGTTTTTTTGCTCGGTGAGGGCCGTGCGCTGCGCGGCGATATCCGACTTGCCCGGTACCAGCGCCTCAGCCGGGGCAGGGCCGAGCACCTCCAGCTGCGCGCGCAGTTGCGCCTGTTCCGGCAACAGCGCGGTAGACAACCGGTCGATATCGACAATCAGCGCTTGCAGCCGGTCTTGCGGGCCTTCGAGCTGGTTGTAGTTGTTGGCCTGGGAAATCTGCTGCTTGAGGCTGTCCAGGCGCAGTTGCAGGGCTTGCAGGTCTTTTTGCGTAACCTGGACCGCCGGGGCGACAGCGCTTGCCGCAGACGGGGCCGGCGGCTCGGCGGCCAACAGGCCGCAGGCACTGGGCAGCAGCAGGGTGAGGGCAATGAAGCCGATGATCTGCAACGCATTGCGCATGGTAATGCCCGGTTCGGTTGTTGAACTCCCAGCTTATGAGGGTAGGACATCGG
Source organism: Pseudomonas sp. 2835 (assembly GCF_050435905.1). NCBI lineage: Bacteria > Pseudomonadati > Pseudomonadota > Gammaproteobacteria > Pseudomonadales > Pseudomonadaceae > Pseudomonas > Pseudomonas sp. 2835. The sequence continues at coordinate 306,664 of NZ_JBNDLE010000001.1, forward strand.
CGGGCATTTGCCCGGCGGCGTGGCGTAGTGAACTGCGAGGCAAAGCCCGCGCCTACCGGGCGGTAGCAGCGGGCTTGCGTTGGGGCTTAGGCGAACATCTGCCTGACGTTGTTCATCGCGCCATCGGCAAAGCCCTGAAGAAACGCCTGGAATGCCGGCAGGTCCTGAGCGGTACCGGTGCGGGGTTCGCCGATGATGGTCCAGGTCGCCAGCGACTGATTCGCGCCCTGGGCCTTGACCTCCATGCGCGCCCAGAGGTTACCGATGTTCAGCGAGGTGTGGATCAACGACCAGGTCATGACCATCTGCTGGTCATCAAAGCTGTTGAGTTGCTCCATTACCACGTTGCCATCCTTGAACAGCTTCTTGCGCACCGAGCGCACGCCGCTGCCGGTCATTTCGATGTGCGACAGCGCCGGGATGAACACCGGAAAACCGGCGAAGTTGCCGACGATGTTCCACACGCTGCGGGCGTCGGCATTAACGGCCACCGTGGCAACCACGGGCTCGCCAACAGGGTTTTTGATCAGGGTATCGGGTTCCAGATGTGACATGTCCAGCTCCTTTGACGGGTTAGATGAAATCGATTTCTTTGAGGAATTCACAACCCCGGCGCAGCAGGGTCGGGCTTTTGGCGGGATACTCCTCGCCCATGTTGTCGATGCCGTGGCGGGCATTGCCGTGCTCGATCATCGAGATGTCGCCGATGTCTTCCTCAAAGCCATTGAGGTAGAAACCGACCACCCCGAACAGGGCGTTGTCGCTGCCGATGGTCGACAGCCGCTGCTGCCAGCGGCTCACCGGCACCAGTTGGAAGTCGTGGCCCATGTGGCGGAACGCCTCGACGTAGTTGTCCCAGCTCAGCGGCGTCGGGTTGTGCAGGTTGAACACCGCGCGGCTGATGGTGTGGCGGCTGGCATGAAAGCCGATGAAGCGCGCCAGGAAATCCACCGGCATCAGGTCGAAGTTCAATGACAGCTGCGGCACTTCCTTCAGTTGCAGCGAGCCCTTGAGCATCAGCATCAGGCGGTTCTGGTGCGGTTGGCAGACGCCGGTGCGGGTATTGAAGGCTATGTTCCCGGGGCGATAGATATTGACCCGCACACCACGCTCGCAGGCGTTCCAGAGAATCCGCTCGCCGACCCACTTGGACAGGTTGTAGCCATTGCGGATGTAGATCGGCGGCGTCGGCGCGGGCGGTGTTTCCAGCACCCGGCCCTGGGCGTCGATGCTGCTGGAGGCCGACAGGGTGGAGATGAAGTTGAAGATCTTCTTGCTGCGCCCCTCGCACAGCTTCAGGCACTCAAGCAGCGGCGCCACGTTGTCCTTGATCAGCGACTCGTAGTCGAGCACGTGATTGACGTTGGCGGCGTTGTAGATCAGCGCGCCATAGTCGCGGTCCAGGCGCTCGTACTCTTCGGCGCTCAGGCCCAGCAGCGGCTGGCTGATGTCCGCGGCCAGGACCCGCACACGGCTCATGTCCAGGTGTTCGAGGCGATTGTCGACCAGGGCCTGGGCAAACCGCTGCTGCGCCGATTGGCCGGGGGAGGCGCGTACCAGGCAGGCGACTTCGCTGGAGCCCAGTTCGAGCAAAGCCTCGACCAGGTGTACACCGAGAAAACCATTGGCACCGGTGACGATGACCTTGTGCACGTCACCCTGGCGGCTGAGCGGCAGCACCTCAAGGTCGACGCTGAGGTTGGCATCGGCCAGTGCCCGGGCACTGACCACGGCATCGGCGGCGTCATCCTGCTCAAGCAGGCGCGCCAGGTTGGTCAGTGTCGGCTGTTCGATGAAACGGTTGATCGACACGCCTTTGGCGAAGGTCTCGCGAATGTCCATGAGCATGCGCGAGAGCAGGATCGAATGGCCGCCGAGGTTGAAGAAGCTCTCGTCCAGGCCGATGTCGTCGGCGTCGATCTCCAGCAGCTTGGCCCAGATCGCCAGGAGGCTTTGCGTGGCCGCGCTCAGCGGCTGGGCGCGGACCTGGCGCTGGCGGCTGTCGTCGGGCATCAGGCGCAGTGCCTTGCGATCGATCTTGCCGTTGGCGGTGGCGGGCAAGGTCTCGAGCAGGCGCCAGCGGGCAGGGCGCATGTAGTCCGGCAGGTGCTGCTGGGCATGGGCCTTCAAGGCCTCGGTGGCGCTGTGCGCATCGGCGTTGCGCGGCTCGGCGAAGAACGCCAGGATGCGCCGCTGCTCGTCGATCACCACCGCCTGCTGGCCGAACAGGTTGCTGCTGCGCAGCACGTGCTCGATTTCCTCGGGCTCAACCCGAAAACCGCGGATCTTCACCTGGTTGTCCAGGCGGCCGATGATCTCCACCCCGGCGCGGCCCCAGCGTGCCAGGTCGCCAGTGCGGTACAAGCGCTCGCCATGCAGGCCGCCGCTGCCGTCCAGGTAGCGCTCGGCGCTGGCGGCGGGGTTGTGCAGGTAGCCGGCGCCGACGCCGGGCCCGGCGATGTGGATCTCACCGCTCTGGCCCTCGGACACCGGCAAGCCATGCTCGTCGAGCAGGTACAGGCGGGTATTGGCGATCGGCAGGCCGAGCAGGCGATTGGAGTCGCCGGCGCGCATCACCCGGCTGGTGGCCAGCACCGTGGTTTCGGTGGGGCCATAGATGTTGTGCAGGTGGCAGTGATCGGCCAGGGCGTCGATCACGTGGGGCTCGCACACATCGCCGCCGGTGATCAGGTGAGTCATGCCGCGCAGGCTGTGCAGCGGCAGGATGCTCAGCAGCGCCGGTGGCAGGAAGGCATGGCTGACCTCGGCCTGGATCACCAGTTGCGCCAGGGCCAGCGGGTCGCGGCGCTGGTCTTCATTGGGTACCACCAGGCAGCCGCCTTCAAGCAGGGTCGGGAAGATATCCAGCAGCGACGCGTCGAAGTTGATGGTCGAGAATTGCAACGCCCGGGTCCTGGGCCCGACCTCGACATGCGCGGCATACCAGGCGCAGAAGTGGCTGAGGTTGGCGACCGTCAACTGCACGCCCTTCGGTGTGCCGGTGGTGCCGGAGGTGTAGATCGCCACGCACGGCCGCGCACCTTCCCAGGTGCCGCGCAGCAGCGACTGATGCGCTGCCAGGGCAATGCTCTGGTGGCCATCGGCGCCCTGGTGCACGGCGCTCAGGTGGCCGACATCCAGGCCGATGCAGCCGGCGGGAATGTCGACGTTATCGTCGTGGATGACGATCCGCGCCCGGGCATGTTCGACGATCAGCGCCCGGCGTTCGGCAGGGTGGCTGGGGTCCAGCGGCAGGTACAGGGCGCCGCAGCCGAGCACGGCGAGGATCGACGCGTACAGGGCGAGGCCCTTGCCCAGGGCGATGGCCACCACCGGCTGTTCGTGGTCATCGCCCAGCAGCGGTACCAGCCGCTCCTGGATCGCCACGCTCAGGGCATGCAGCTCGCCATAGCTGACGCTGCGACCCTCGACCAGCAAGGCCGGGGCGTCATGATGCTGGCGCAGGCTGCTGGCCAGGCGCTGGATGAACGACACGCTGGCCGCCTCGGTAATGGCCGGTGCTGCCGTGCGGTTGCAACGGTGGGCAAAGGCCAGGGTGTCCAGCACCCCGAGCCCGGCCGTTGGCACCTGGCCCAGCGCCTGGAAGCGGTACTGGCTGAAGTATTGGTCATTGCGCGAGTAGCCGCTGACATGCGCCGCAGCCACCTCGACCAGTTCATGCAAGGCCCTGCTCACCAGGTCGGCGCCATTGCCCGAGGCCTCTGCAGGTACATCCTGGCGTTCCAGGCATTGCCAGGGCTGACTGCCCTGGCGGCCCAGCAGGTGCAACTGCAGGTCTTGCTGCGGGTCGCTGAGGTCGCAGCCGCTGACCTGCAACGAGACTTGCCAGGTGTTGCCCATTTCCGGCCACGGCGCCAGGGTGGCGTCGTCGATGACCAGGTCCGAGGCGTGGAGTTGCCAGTGATCGTAACTGGCCGGCGTGTCGAGCACATGGGTGCCATGCCCCATCTGCCGCAACTCGTCCGCCAGGCAGGCCAGCCCGCGGCTGCTCCCGCACAGCAGAATTTCAAGACGTCTCATCGGCATTGATTCCTTTGATGTCAGATCAGGTAGGCGGCCAGGGAAGACTGCACGGCCGGATCTTCGAGCATTGCGCTGGCGCGGAAAAACCGCATGATGTTGCCCACCAGGGGATGCCCCGGGGTGATCGGGAAGTCCATGGCTTCGACCTCCTGGCGCAAGGCCGCCTTGACCTGTTCGCTGGTGTCCAGGTGGGCGATCAGCGCCAGGTCGAAGGCTTTCTGGATGTCGTTGGTCAGGTAGTGGCTGAGGAACACCGGCATGATCGAGGCCAGGATCTGCCGGTCTTCAGCCGGCGCCGCACTCCAGTAGATGCGCGTCAGCCGCGCCCAGAAGCTCGAATGCCGGCCCTCGTCGGCCAGGTGGTCAGCCATCAGGCCCTTGACCGACTCCTTGACTGTGTCGTCGCGGGCGAAGGCGGCGACATCATTGGTCAGGGTGTTCTCGGCGACTGCTACGCAGATCAGTTCCACGGCCGCTTTCAGGTGCTCGGGGGCCATCTCCATGGCTGTGGGGATCGAGCGGCTGAGCTCGATTTCCCGGGGCAGGGTGATGGGCTCGATACCGGTAAGCTCGATGGTCTGCTGCAGGTAGTCCATGGCCACCAGGGCGTGATAATCCTCGTCCACCACCACGGTCATGGCGTCGTAACGACAGGCAAACGGAAAGCGGATCGCAAAGCTGTCCTTGGCAATGCTGCGCGCGGTCTTGTCGACAATCTCGGTTTCGAAGATCACCACGTCATTAATGAACTTGTAGAGACTTTGCACCAGGGCAAAGTCTGTCAAGTGCGGGCACTGTTCCATAAATACCGCGCTGGTGACCAAGGGTTGACGACTGGTCGGATAGATCAACTTTCCGTCATCTTCCACGGTGCGCCGCGGACGCGTTCGAATGGTCGCTCGCCGCTCCCAGGAATCGGCGAAAGACTGATACTCATGTGCGTTCATTTAACCTTGCCCACCGTTCAATAGTAATGAACTTCAAATAACAGGCAGCCCTGATCCGAATGAAACGGACCATGTTCCGTGTGCGCCGCGCGAAAGAAGTAACTGCCTTGCCCGTACGTTCTTTGTGCACGCCCGGGTGCGGCCTGTTCGGTTTGATCACCTTCGATCAGATACACTTCCTCGTGATAATCATGGGTATAGATTTCACGCGTTCCGCCGCCGGGGTTAAAGCGCACCAGGCGTGTGCGGATACCGGTGCGGGTACTGGCGTCGAGGGTGTCCTTGAACACCGTCAGGGTGATGCCGCGCTCGCTGCTGACGGCTTGCCAGGTGGCCTGGTCGTGCTCGATAACTTCGAACTTCATGCGACGCACTCGGCGATCTGCACGGCCATTTCGGCGCGCAGTTCGTCCCACAGCACGCGGCGGCTTTCGACCGCGGCAATGGCGGCGGCGTAGACTTCCTGCTGGCGCTGCGGGTCGCCCTGAACCAGGCGATCGAGCAGTTTCTCGGCGGCCGGGCCGTGGTCGTCCGAGTCAACGTCGATATGGCGCTGCAGGTAGTAGCGGAAGGTCGGGGCCTGGTCGGCGCCGATGTCCCAGTCATCGAGAATGGTCTGAAACATCCGTGGGATCACGCTTTCACGCCCGTGCAAAAAGGCTGCCGCGACTTCATGAGGCTTGGCGTTGATGGCGGTGTCGAGGGTATTGCTGACAAAACGCACGGCTGCCGGCGAGGCATGGCAATGCTGCAGGGCTTCGTCAAGCCCGACGCCACCGCGCAGCAGGCGGACAAAATGCTCGATACGGTCGGTGCTCGCGCCAATCTCGCGCATGGCATGCAGGTACAGTTCGAAGTGGCTGTAGTGGCCGCCCTGCAGGTTCTGGTCGGACTCTTCACCGAGGACGATTTCGTTGATCAGGTGGGCCGCGGCCGGATCCAGCGGTGGTAGCCACGGCAGGCGGGTGCAGGTCAGTTCCTGCTGCAGGCGCTTGGTCAGCGACATGAAGTCCCACACCGCAAAAACATGGGTTTCCATGAAGGTGCGCAATACCTGCAATGAGCCGATTTCAGCAAAGATCGGATGGTTGCCAAGTTCGGTTTTGTTATTTTCAAGAACGGCTTTTTGATTGTGCATGTTTTCCTCGGTTATCAGGTTTTTTGTCGGAATATAAAACAGCGTTATCGTTTTTAGGGCAGCCGCACAGGTGACCAGAAACTGGCCTGTTGGCACGTTTGCGTCATGCAGTGGCCGGCACCGATAGGGCGCCAGGCAACGGAAAGCTAAGACATAAGAAGTTACAAATCAAGACGTGCTGAACATAAAATTTAAGCGTCGATTAATAACTTGCAGACACGCCAAAAAGGCAACTTCATTGCTGAAGTTGCCAGGCGGCAAGAGGCTGTTAATAGCGATTTTTATCGCTATTTAATTAGGATTAACACAATCCATACCACTGAACTCCCTGTTCGCTTATACCGTTATAACTTTAAATTACATGAAACTTCAGGCCGCACGCTGGGTGCGCAGCACCAGCGCTGCCACTGCGCAGCCAATCAGGGCCAGGCAGGCGACATAAAACGCATCGCTGTAGGCCATCAGGTACGCCTCGCGGCGTATGGTTGCAGCCAGACCCTCCAGTATCTGCTGCTGTTGCGGCAGCCAGGTGTGCACCGCCTGGTTGAGGCGCTCCTGCAAACCGGGCGAAAACACCGTGACATGTTCGTGGATGCGTTCGCTGTGGTAGCGCTCGCGGGTGGCAACGATCTGCGTCAGCCCGGCAGTGCCGATGGCGCCGCCCAGGTTACGCAGCATGGAAAACACCGCCGATGCCGAGCCGGCTTCGCGCTTGTCCAGGCCCGCCACCGCCAGCACCGACAGCGCCACCATGATGAACGGCTGGCCGATGCCGCGAACCACGGTGGAGGGGATGATCACGTTGTCTGCGCTGTCGACGTTGAGGCTGGCGCCCAGCCAGCAGCCCAGGGCCATGATCAGAAAACCGCTGGCAACCATGAACTTGGCGCTGGTCCAGGCCATCAGCCGTGGCATCAGCGGCGCCAGCAGCAGTTGCACCAGGCCATAGGCGATCAGGCTGACGCCGACATCGCGGGCGCTGAAACCCTGCAACTGCGAGAGGTAGTTGGGTACCAGGAACACCAGGCCGAAGGTGGCGCCGCCAAAGATGAACATGGCCACGCTAGCCACGCCAAAGTTGTAGCGCCCGAGCAGGCGCAAGTTGATGAAGGCGCGGCTGCCGTACAGCTGGGTGACCACGAACACCACCAGGGCGATCCCGGCAGCCACCGACATGCCGAGGATGTAGCCCGAGCCGAACCAGTCCAGGCGCCCACCTTCCTCGAGCACGATCTGCAGGCCGCCCAGCCCCACGACCATGGCGAAGATCCCCAGCCAGTCGCCGCGGCGCAGCAACTCAAGCTTCATCGGCTTGGCCTCGATCGACCAGGCGATGGCAATCAACAGCGCCACGCCGGGGAACAACTGCAGGTAGAAAATCCAGCGCCAGGAATAGGCATCGGTCAACCAGCCGCCAATCGACGGCCCCGCCGCCTGGGCAACACTGTTGGACAGGCTGAACAGGGCCATGCCCATGGCCATCTTGCTGGCCGGCAGTTCGGTGATGATCAGCTGGAACGACAGCGGGATCAGCACCGCGCCGGCCGCGCCCTGGATCACCCGGATGATGATCATCGCCTCGAGGTTGGGTGCCCAGGAGCAGGCGATGGAAGCCAGCAGGAAGATGAACGAGCCGGTCCACATCACCCGGCGCATGGAGAACACCTCGACCAGCCAGGCCGTCAGCGGAATCATGACGATCTCTGCCACCAGGTAGGCGGTCGAGATCCACGAGCCTTCCTCGAAACTGGCACCCAGCGAGCCTCTGATTTCCGGCAGCGCGGCGCTGGTGACGTGGACGTTCATGCCGGCCATGAAGCAGCCGAACAAGCCGCCGATCACGGCCACCCAGGCCCGCAACGAGACCGGTTGCTCAGTGCTCATCGGCAGGCTCCCCACGGGTGTCGACGGTGGTTACCACCGACATCCCCGGCAGCACCTGCACGCCGTCCTCGGCCTGGTCGAGCAGGATGCGCACAGGAAAGCGCTGGACGATCTTGGTGAAGTTGCCGGTGGCGTTGTCCGACGGCAGCAGGGCAAAGACATTGCCCGAAGCCGGCGAGAAGCTGGCCACCCGGCCGCGCAGGTGCTGGCTGGAAAAACTGTCGATGCTGATTTCCACCGGCTGCCCCGGGCGCATGCGGGCCAGCTGGGTTTCCTTGTAGTTGGCAACCACGTAGGTCTGGTGCAGCGGCACTACCGCCAGCAGCGGCTGGCCGGGGACCACGTATTGCCCGGCACGTACCCGGCGCTGGCCGACCACGCCATCGATAGGGGCGCGGATCACCGTGTCCTGGCTGTCCTGGTCGGCCAGGGCGTGCCGGGCCTTGGCGCTGGCCAGGGCTGCCGATCGTTGTTTGATCTGCGCCTCGGCCAGCAGCGCCTGGGCCTTGGCCATCGCCAGTTGCGACTGTTGCTCGCGCAGCCGGGCCTGGGCGCTTTGCAAGGCGGCGCGGGCCTGGATGGCATTGGCGTTGGCCGATTCCAGGCGCTGCACGGTGGCGGCGTTGTCGCGCACCAGGCCCTGGTAGCGCTGCATGTCCAGTTCGCTGCGGCGCCGCTCGGCCTCGGCGCTGTGCACAGCTGACTCGGCCTGGAGGATGGCTTGCTGCTGCTGGTTGATGTGCTCGACCGCCACCTGCTGGCTGGCCTGGGCGGCGGTCAGCGCAGCCTGGGCCTCGGCGACCCCGGCTTCGGCCTGGTCACGACGGGCCTGGTAGTCGCGGCTTTGCAGGCGCACCAGCACGTCGCCGGCTTTCACTGCCTGGTCGTCATCGACTTCGACCCGGGCGACATAGCCGGCCACGCGCGGGCTCAAGGCCACCCAGTCGGCGCGCACGTAGGCGTCATCGGTGGTCTCCAGGAAGCGCCCGGTGCTGAACCAGTAGCCGCCGAACACCAGCACCGCCACCACGCTCAGGCCGCCTGTGGCGTACAGCGCCAGGCGCCGCCGGGTGAGGGTGCGCGAAGGGGCTTGGTGCTGCTGCTCGTCGGCAGCCAGCGGTGGTTTTTCAACGGCAATATTCATGGTTGCTTTCCAGTTTCGGTAGATGCGCTCTGCACCAGGGTCGCGGCCGCAGCCGGTGGCGTTTGCCAGCTGCCGCCCAGGGCCCGGAACAGATTGATTTGTGCTCGCGCCAGGCGCCCCTGGGCCTCGACATGGCGGGCGCGGACGCTGATCAGGTCGCGCTCGCTGTCGAGCACCTCGAGGGCATCGACGGCGCCGGCGCGATAGTTGTCCTGGGCCAGGGCAAAACCGCGCTGGCTATGCGCCAGGGCGCTGTCCAGGGCCTGGGCCCGCTGGCGTTCACCGTCGTAACCGGCCAGGGCCTTGCGCACGTCCTTGAGCGCGTTCAGGGCCACGCCGCGGTAGTGGGCGATCTGTGCTTGTTGCAGGGCCCGGGCCTTGTTGACCCGCGCGCGGTTGGCCTTGATGTTGGGAAACTCCCAGCTGATCAGCGGGCCGACGGCGAACATCACCGCACTGCTGTCCCCGAGGTTGGAGAGGTGATGATCGGAGGACGTCAGCGAGGCACCGAAGCTGACCTTCGGGTACAGGTCGGCCTTGACGATGTCGACTTCCAGGTCAGCGGCGCGCAGGTCGCGCTCGGCCTTGCGCACATCCGGGCGACGGGCCAGCAGTTGCCAGCCGTCACCACCAGGCAGTGGTGCCTTCAGGGTCGGGATGCTCCGGCAGGCACTGGCGCCGGCAGCAATCGCCGCAGGCGGCTGGCCACTGAGCACGCTCAGTTCGAACAGCGCCATCTGCCGCCGCGCTTCAAGCATCGGCAGTTGCGCGCGGACCTGCTCGCGCAGCCCGCGCAGGCGCACCGCATCGAGTTCGGTAGCGATCCCGGCCTGGCGCTGGCGGTCACTGAGCTGCACGCTGCGCTCCAGGGTCTGCAGGGATTGTTCGGTCTCCTGGATGCGCGCGCCATAGACGCATTGATCGACATAGGCGCGGCTGGTCTGGGTCACTACCTGCAAGCGCACCAGGTCCAGGGCCTCACGGGTCGCCTCGGCCTGGGCACGGGCGCGCTCGATGGCGGCCCGCACCTGGCCCCAGACATCGACCTGGTAGGCCAGCTCGATGCCGGGGTTGAACTCCCATTGCGACGGCGCGTGGCTGTCGGTGGCCTGGGCCAGGGTCTGGTCGTCGGCGCTTTTGCCGTAACTGGCGCCGAACTCCAGCGAGGTCGAGGGCCAGAGCCTGGCGTCGTACTCGCCGATGCCGGCCAGCATGGCCTGCACGTTGGCCTCGGCCTGGGCCAGGTCCTGGTTATGCTGCAGGGCTTGGCGGACCCAGGCATTGAGCTGCGGGTCCTGGTACAGCTCCCACCAGCGTTCGGGCAAGGCCTGCTGACTGACGCCGGCGGGCAGGCCGGCCAGCGGATCGGCCTGCAGTGCCAACGGCGCCGGGGTCGTCGAGGAGTGGCCGGTGCACGCCGAGAGCACAGCCAGGAGGCTGGTGGCGGCGAAAAGCCTGGCGGGGAAAGGCGGGGATCGAAGTAAACGCATCACGAAAGTCACATCTAGGGTCGTGATGCCAGATTAACGAGGGGCGTGCAGCGCTTCTGCCGCAAGCGGGACAACCGTGGCCGTGACCGGGACAACCTCGCCCGGCAGCGAGGAGGGCGCGGCGGCCTTCCTCGCTGCAGGTGTCAGTGGGCGCGCGAGGCGTTACCTTCCAGGGCGCTGACCTGCCAGTCGCGAGGGGTGTAGCCGAGGATGCGCTTGAACATCGCGGCAAAGGCGCTGGCGCTCTGGTAGCCATGTTCGAGCGCCACATGCAGGATCGGCATGCCTCCGGCCAGGCGCTGCTGGCTGAGAATCATGCGTGTGCGGGTGCGCCATTCACCGTAGGACATCCCCACCTCGCGCTGGAACAATCGCGCCACGGTGCGTGCACTCATGTTCAGCTGCGCGCCGCATTGCTCCAGGGTGAGGTCTTGCGCGGGGTCTTCGAGAAAGCGCTCGCACCAGGCCCGCAGGCGTGGATGCTGTGGCACCGGCACATGCGCCTCGATGCGTTCGGCCGCTTCCAGCTCGCGCTGAATCAGCGCACGCACATGCTCGCCCAACGACTCATCGCGCTGCTCCTGCATGCGTGATGAGGCCAGGATAAGCTCGCGCAGCAGCCCCGAGACCACGATCACCTGGCAGCGGTCGACCCGCGAGCTGAGCAGCAAGGTGCGCATGCTCACTTCGCCGCTCATGCGCACCTCATGACCGATCCCTGCCGGTACCCACAGGGCGTGCCCGCAGGGGATCACCCAGTTGCCTTCATCGCTGCACACGCGCATGACGCCGCTGGTGGCGTAGATCAGCTGGTCCTCGACATGGCAGTGGCTGCCCACTACCTCGCCATGTTCATAGTCCATCGCTAATGGTTCCATGCCTGGCTCTCCCTCAGGCCGAAACGGTGGCGGTGCGCAGCGGCTCGAGCAAGCCCTGGCGGGTTGCCCGCGACACCGCACCGACGACCGCCTTGAGCGACGCCTGGAGGATGCTGTTGTCTTTGCCGACGCCAAACAGCAGCTGGCTGTTGACGCGGATTTCGACGTAGGCGATGGCCTCGGCCTGGGCGCCGTCACGAATGGCATGCTCGTGGTAGTCGGCAATGTCGAAGTTCAGGCCCTGCTGGGCGAAGGCATTGACCAGCGCCGCCAGCGGCCCGTTACCTTCGCCGCTGAGCGCCAGGCGCGCACCGTCGATGTCCAGCTGGGCATCGAGGAAGGTGCAGGTGTCTTCGCTGGCAAGCCTTGGCTGCAGCAGGGTGTAGGGCTTGCCTTGCTCAAGGTAGTTATCGGTGAAGCACGACAGGATCATGTCACTGGTGATCTCCTGGCCGGCCTCGTCAGCCACCCGTTGCACCAGGCCGCTGAACTCCATCTGCAGGCGCCGCGGCAGGACGATGCCGTGCTGCTCGAGCAGGTAAGCCACGCCGCCTTTGCCGGACTGGCTGTTGACCCTGATCACCGCTTCGTAACTGCGGCCCATGTCGGCCGGGTCGATCGGCAGGTAGGGGATCTGCCAGTAGCCCTCGGGGTTGTTGCGCCGGTGGGCGAAACCTTTTTTGATGGCGTCCTGGTGCGAGCCGGAAAACGCCGTGAACACCAGTTCGCCGGCATACGGGTGGCGCGGGTGGGTCGGCAACTGGTTGCAGAACTCGACTTCGCGCTGCACGTGGATGATGTCCGAGAAGTCCAGCTGCGGGCTGATGCCGCTGGTGTAGAGGTTCATCGCCAGGGTCAGGATATCGACGTTGCCGGTGCGCTCACCGTTGCCGAACAGGGTGCCCTCGACCCGCTCGGCGCCCGCCAGGCAGGCCTGCTCGGCGGTCGACACGCCGGTGCCGCGGTCGTTGTGCGGGTGCACGCTGATGACCACGCTGTCGCGGCAGCTTAAGTGGCGGCAGAACCACTCGATCTGGTCGGCGAAGACGTTGGCAGTCGACACCTCGACGGTGGTCGGCAGGTTGAGGATCATCTTGTTGGCCGGCGAGGGCTGGAACACCTCGGTCACCGCCTCGCAGATCTCCAGGGCGAAATCCAGCTCGGTAAAGCAGAAGGTCTCGGGCGAGTACTGATAGGTCCACTGGGTCTGCGGATTGGCCTGCATGTGGGCCTTGATCTCGCGGGTGGCCTGGGTAGCGATGTCGATGCAGCCGGCGCGGTCTACCCCGAACACCACTTCGCGAAACACCGGTGCGGTGGCGTTGTAGACGTGGACAATGGCCCGTGGCACGCCCTTGAGGGCCTCGAAGGTGCGCTCGATCAGGTGGCTGCGCGCCTGGGTCATCACCTGGATGGTGACGTCGTCAGGGATGGCGCCGCTCTCGACCAGCTCGCGTACGTAATCGAAGTCGGTTTGCGACGCCGCCGGGAAACCCACCTCGATCTGCTTGAAGCCGACCTTGACCAGCAGGTCGAAGAAGCGTCGCTTGCGCTCGGCGTTCATCGGTTCGATCAGCGCCTGGTTACCGTCGCGCATGTCCACACTGCACCAGGTCGGGGCGACCTGCTGGACCCGGTTCGGCCACTGGCGGTCCGGCAGGTCGACGGTGGTGAAGTGACGGTACTTGGTAGAAGGATCCTTCAACATCATGGCGGCGTTCTCCTGTGCCTACGGTTTTGCGCAGCGCCGGTTGCCCGCGAGCAACCGATGCCAATCGCAGATGGGATCCAATTCTAGCGCTGTTACATCTAGAAATAATTGCTAATTTTGCCAGTGAGGGGTGAAGAAGCCTTTGTTGATCGCCTTAAAGTTGAAGTTATTGGTGATTTATTGCGCTGAAATATTTTTATGTGCATATCCTCACCATTTGAACGCCTGCCTGCGACGCTCAGCCGCAAATTGCACCTGGCCTCAGCCGGCGCTATCGGCCAGGCACGCATAGACCACCAGCTCGACCAGCATTTCTTCCCGCGCCAGGCCCGCCACCACCAGCGCCGCGCGGTTGGGGTAGGGCGCCTGGAAGTACTCGGCGTACACCGCATTGACCGTCGCCAGGTAGCTGCGCTCGGTGACGTAGATCAGCACCTGGACCACGGCCTGGAGCGAGCTGCCGGCGGCGTGCAGGGTGTGCTTGAGGTTGTCGAGGGTCTGGCGCGCCTGGGCTTCGATGCCGCCGGCCACCACCTGGCCCTGGGCATCGATGGGGATTTGCGCGGTGTACAGCGTGCCGTTGCCGACCACTGCCCATTCCAGCGGGGCTTTGGCGGCGAATAGCTCGGTCTTGATGGCGTATTTCATCGAGGGTGTCCTTGTAAGTCGAAGGGCGAACAGTCAATCGGCATCGCTGCCGCCGCCGGCACCGTGCCGGCGCGAGGCTTCGCTGCTTTCCACCAGCACGTGTTCGGCCCGTTGCTTGAGCCGCTGCCAGGTTTCTGGGCTGACGCTAAAGCCCTGGCCAAGCGCCGCGTGCACGCGCCCCTGGGGCTGGGCCGGCGCTGGCGGACGGCTGAAGGTGACGGTAATGCTCTGCTCAAGCGGGGCGGCGCCAGCATGCGCTTGCAGGTGCAATTGCGGGCGGTTGCTGCCGGCAGCAAAGGCGGCGATGTGTACCTGGCGGGCATCGCTCCAGCGCGCCTGGACCTTGAGCCCCAGTTCGGCGGCGCGGCACAGGTAGCCAAGCAACAGCAGGCGGTTGTGGCAATGCTGGATACGCAACACTGCCTGGCCGCTGGCCTGCGCCTTGGCCAGGGCCAGCTCCACGGCAGTGGCGGCGCAGCGCAGTACGCTCTGGCCCTGGGCATCGATCACCAGCAGGGCGTTGTCTTCAAAACTCAGGGCAAAGGGCTGCCGGGCTTCGCGCTGCAAGTAGTCGAGGGCCTTGTCCACGGCGCCGAGGCCGTCCAGCCCTTGCAGTTGCAACCAGCCGATCATGTCGGCGGCGTCTTCGCAGTCGCCGGGGGCAAAGCCCATGCCTTCGAAGGCTTTGCGGCACATCACCTGGATTTCATTGAGCGATACTCGCATGGTCACTGGGCTCCGTCCGGCATCACTGCAAAGTTCCAGTCGTCGGCGAACGGCTGGCCAATGTCACTCACCAGCGGCGCCCCCTGAAACAGGGTGATACGCACCCAGCGGCTGGATTTGGGGTCGAACTTGCCGGCGCCGAAGAACGCCAGTTTGCAGCGCAGCAAGTGGATCGGCAGCATGTCGTGGGCCAGCAGGTTGGCGCGGATCTCGCCATAGGCGCACAGGGCCATGCCTTGCAAGCGGCGCACCGTGCCCTTGAAGGCCGGCTGGGCGATCAGAAAGTGCGCGGTCAACTCCCCGGGATGGGCGCACAGGTGCTCCACCAGGGCGTGGTAGCAACGCTGGATGTTACGGGCGATGCCCAGCTGCATTTCTTTGTCGGCGCCCGGTTCCTTGGCGCGCATGCCCAGGCGCGGCTCTTCTTTTTCCGCCGAGCGGTACCAGAAGAAGTGCTCGGCATCGCTGGCACTGAAGTCGTAGGCCAGGGCCCAGGCGTAGTGGTTTTCGATCAGCTCGCGCAGCTCGGCCAGGGGCATCTGCGCCTGCAGGCGCCAACCTTCGTTGACGCCCATCTGCTCGGCCAGCGGCGTCACTTGTTCGGGGTACAGCTCCAGCAACAGGCTCACCAGCAGTTCCTGGCAGCCGATGCCGGCGTGGGTTTCGCTCCAGGCCAGCAAGCGCGGCCACAGGTCGGCGCTGGCCGGCTGGCGGTTGAGCCAGTCGCCCAGGGCGGCCAGCTCGGCCAGGGTTTGCTGGTCTTGCTGGTGCTGGCGCAGGTCTTCGGTCAGGGTTTGCCGCAGGTGCAGCTGCGCCCGTTGCAGCAGCGCCTGCAAGCGCTGCAGGCGGGCCGGCTCGGCCGCTTGCGCGAGCACCCGGCCCAGGGCGGTTTCCCGGGCCCAGAGCCACTGGTTGACCAGTTGCGGGTGGTTGAGCAGAAACGGCGCCATGCCCAGCCCGGTCGAGTTGCCGACGCCCAGGTAGCGCTGCAGCGCCGGGGCGAGGGTGACCGCTCGCTGCGGATCGCGGGCGCGGGCCATGTGCTCGATCTGTTCGATGCTGAAATGGCGCAGCAGGTACACGGTGAACATCTGCGCGCTGAACGGCTGGTTGAAGTCGGGGTTGTCCTGCAGGCAGCCGAAGTCGGCGATGCCGAACTTGCCGTTGCCGTACACGGCGGTGGTGCGGTACAGGTAGCCGACGTCGGCCAGTTGCCGCGGGTCGGGCTGGGTGCCCTCGGCCAGGGCGCTGACGAAACGTTCGAAATTGCGCAGGCTGCGGTTGGCCCGAGACAGCACCAGTACCCGCGCATCGAAGCGCCCGGCTTCCTGCAACGGCACGTTGCGCTGCAGGTCGGCCAGTTGCGCCGCGTCGATATCGCCGGCAACCAGCACGAAGCACACATCCCATTGATCGGCGATCACCCGGTCGCTGCGTTTTTCCGGCGGCAGGTAGGCCGAGAAGATCACGCAGTGGTAGTGCGCGTTCGGCGTGTCGATGCGGTAGATCGCGGTGCCGAAGCCTTCAGCGTCAAGGTCGAAGCGGCTGCGCTGGATGCGCCACTGCTGGTTCATCATCCGCCGCATGCTGCTGCGCACGAAACTCAACGGGCTCTGGAAGTGGCTGCCCAGCCGGGCCAGGTCCATGACCTGGCTGGCGGGGCGCAACGCGGGTGCGGCAGGGGCGGAGCTGGACATTGTTATTGTTCCTGGCTGCATCATGGTCAGAGGCCTTGTTCGCGGGCCATGTGCCGGGCGATGCGCACGGCATCCCACAGCGCTGGCAGGATCACCAGCGACACCGGCACCGCGGTGATGACGATAAACGACTGCAGGGCGGTGACGCCGCCGGCGCCGATGGTAATCAGCACCACCGCAGCCAGGCCCATGCCGATCGCCCAGAAGCCGCACAACCATTTCTTCGGCTTGTCGTTGCTGGACATCGCCAGGGCCACGGTGAAGGCCATGGCGTCGCCATTGGTGGCCACCGAGATAAAGCTCAAAAACAGAAACAGCGCGCTGATCAGGCCACCCAGCGGCAGGTTCTGGGTGACGCCCAGCAGCAGGTCTTCGGGCTGGCTGCCATGGGCGGTGACGATCCCCGGGGTTTGCAGCTCAAGGCCGATGCCGGTGCCACCAACCACGGTGAACCAGAACATGGTCACCAGCGGGGCGATGATCGACAGGGTCATGATGATCTCGCGAATGGTCCGGCCCCGCGAGATCCGTGCGACGTACAGCGCCACCATAGGCGCGTAGCCAATGAACCAGCCCCAGTAGAACACCGTCCACCAGTCCAGCCACTTGGGATCGGCGCGGAACATCGTCAGCGGGATGAAGTGCTCCACATGCAGGGCGAAGGCCGAAGGAAAGCCGCCGAGGATGAACAGCGTCGGCCCGAACACCACCATGAACAGCGCAAGCCCCAGCATCAGCCAGACGTTGATTTCGCTGACGAAGCGGATGCCCTTGAGGCCCACCAGGCATGAGGTGGTGTACATCAAGGTGACCAGCACGATGGTGATCGACTGGGTGACGATGCCGTTGGGCACGCCCCACACCGCATGCAGGGCGCTGCTGATCTGCAGGCCAAGGAAGCCGATCGGGCCGATGGTGCCGGCGACCACGGCGATGATCGAGGCGGCGTCGGCGAAGGTGCCGATCGGGCCTTTCAGGGCGCGTTGGCCAAACAGCGGGTAGAGCAGGGTGCGCGGCGCCAGGGGCAGGCCCTTGTCGTAATGCAGGTGCATCAGCACGATGGCCAGCAGGCTGCCGAGCACCGCCCAGGCCAGAAAGCCCCAGTGCACGAACGACTGCGCCAGTGCCGCGGTGGCCGCCGCTTGAGTGTGCGGGGCGATGCCGGCGAAGAACGGTGGCGGGCTGGCAAAATGCATCAACGGCTCGGCCGCCGCCCAGAAGGCGCCGCCGCCGGCGAGCAGGGCGCACATGATCACCGCGATCCAGTTGAAGGTGCTGATGTCCGGGCGCTGGCTGACGCCGCCCAGGCGCACGCGCCCGCATTTGGAGAAACCGATGCCCAGGCTGACCACGAAGGTCGCTAGCATCAGTACCTGCCAGTACAGGCCAAAGGCCTTGGTCGACCAGGCGAACAGGGTGTTGACCAGGGTCGAGACAACGTCGATGTCGACCAGCGCGGCGATCAGGAACGCACCGAGAAAACCGCCGCTGATCACGAACAGCGGCCAGTCGATGTCCCGCGCGAGCGGCAGGCCCATGGCCTGGCGGTCAGCCTGCAGGGTGGTTGGGTTTTTCATGAAGCCTCCGGAACCTGCGATTGTTGTTATTGTTGATGCTGTCCGTGCAGGGATGGCTCAGGCCTGCGCCGTGGTGGCGGTTTCCATCAGGCGCAGCCAGTTCAAGCCCATGATCTTGCCGACATCCTCTTCGGCGAAACCGCGGGCGCGCAGGCCCCGGGCGATGTTGGTGAAGTCACGGCTGTCGCGGAACCAGCCCAGCGGCTCGGGCCAGTTGGCGTTGTCGCGGGAGCCTTCGCCGTAGTCCTTGTCCTTGCTCCAGCGGCCATTGCGCATCCATTCGAGCACCGCCAGCGGTTGCGCCTGGCACAGGTCGGTGCCGATGCCAATGTGCTCGACGCCCATCAGGTCGGCCGTGCTGGCGATCATGTCGCAGAAGCTTTCGAGGCTGCAGCTGGAGGCGCCCTTGAGGTGGAACGGGTAGGTGCTGAAGCCCAGCAGCCCGCCCGACTCGGCGATGCCGCGCAGCACTGCGTCGGACTTGTTACGCTTGGCGGCATGGAAGCTCGACGGGTTGGCGTGGGAGATGATCACCGGCCGGCTCGACAGCTCGATGGCTTCCAGGGTGCTGCGTTCGGCGCTGTGGGACATGTCGATGAGCATGCCGACACGGTTCATCTCGGCGATCACCTGGCGGCCGAAGCGGCTGATGCCGTTGTCTTCGCGCTCGTAGCAGCCGCTGGCGAGCAGGCTCTGGTTGTTGTAAGTGAGCTGCATGACGAACACCCCGAGCTGGCGGAAGATTTCCACCAGGGCGATGTCGTCCTCGATCGGCGAGCAATTCTGGAAGCCGAAGAAGATCCCCACCCGGCCTTCCTGCTGCGCCAGGCGGATGTCGCTGGCCGAACGCACCGGGCGGATCAGCTCGGGCCAGGTTTCGAAACGGCGGTTCCATTCGCCCAGGCGCGAGAGGGTTTCCCGCGCGTTCTCGTGGTAGGCGATGGTGGCGTGCACCGCGCTCAAGCCGCCGGCTTGCATTTGGCGGAATATGTCCGGGCTCCAGTTGGAGTACTGCAGGCCGTCGATCATCAGCAGGTCGTGCATGGCAGTTACTCCCTCAAGGGCGGACATAAACGGTCTTGACCACGGTATAGAAGTCACGGGCGTACTGGCCCTGTTCACGCGGGCCGAAGCTTGAGGCTTTGCGCCCGCCAAACGGCACGTGGTAGTCGGTGCCGGCAGTCGGCAGGTTGACCATCACGCAGCCGGTCCGGGCGCGGCGCTTGAACTCGCAGGCATAGCGCAGCGACTGGGTGATGATCCCGGCGGTGAGGCCGTATTCGGTGTCGTTGAGGGTGGTCACGGCCTCGTCGAAATCGGCCACGCGGATGACGCAGGCGATGGGCCCGAACACTTCCTCACGGTTGATGCGCATGTCGTTGTGGCTGTCGATGAACAGCGCCGGGCGCATGTAGTAGCCGTCGCTGTCCAGCTGCAGGCGCTCACCGCCTTCGACCAGGGTGGCGCCTTCGGCCTGGGCCAGGCGCAGGTACTCAAGGTTCTGTTGCAGTTGCCGCGCCTCGGCGACCGGGCCGATCTGCACGCCGGCCGCCAGTGCATGGCCGACCTTGAGCTGGCGCATGCGTACCCGCAGGGCCTCGACAAAGCGGTCATGGATACCGGCGCAGACAATCAGCCGTGATGACGCCGTGCACTTTTGCCCGGTACCGAAGAACGCCCCGTTGAGCGCGCATTCGACGGCAGTGTCGAGGTCGGCATCGTCCATTACCACCAGGGCATTCTTGCTGCCCATCTCCAGCTGGCAGCGCACCAGATTGGCGGCGGTCGCCTGCGCCACGTGACGGCCGGTGGCCAGCGAGCCGGTGAAAGTCAGGGCGTCGATCTCGGCCGACTGCACCAGGGTTTCGCCAACGCTGGCACCGCTGCCCATCAGCAGGTTGAAGGTGCCGCGGGGCAGGGCCTGGCGGCTGATGATCTCGGTTAGCGCCCAGGCACTGGCCGGCACCAGGTTGGCCGGCTTGAACACCACGGCGTTGCCGAAGGCCAGGGCCGGGGCGATCTTCCAGGCGGCGGTGGCCATGGGGAAGTTCCATGGGGTGATGATGGCGACCACGCCGACCGGTTCGCGGTGCACCTCGATATCGATGCCGGGGCGCACCGAGGCGGCGGTTTCGCCCATCTGGCGCAGCACCTCGGCGGCGTAGTAATGGAAGAACTGGCCGCTGCGATTGACCTCGCCGATGCCCTCGGCCAGGGGCTTGCCTTCTTCGCGCGAGAGCAACTGGCCGAGCTCCTCCTTGCGGGCGATCAACTCGTCGCCGATGGCCATCAACACCTGCTGGCGCGCTTCCAGGCCGCTGGCGGCCCACTGCGGTTGCGCGGCGCGGGCGGCCTGGATAGCCAGGCGGGTCTGCTCGGCAGTGGCCTGGTGGTACTCGCCGATCAGGTCGCAGGTGTCCGAGGGGCTGTGGTTGCTCAGCGTGGTGTGACCGTCGCACCACTGGCCATCGATGTAGTTTTTGTAGGGAGTGAGTGACATTGAGAAGCCTCCGTTTGCCTAGCTCTCATCTTGCGAGCAATATGACGCAAATAAAAATTAATAAAAAAAATGATTCGATAAGGATTGCTAAGATGCTGCCCGAGCTGAAAATCGCCCAGATCCGCTACTTCCTGCTGGTGGCCGAGCTCAAGAGCTTTAACGCCGCTGCCCGCCAGGCCTACCGCACCCAGCCTGCGGTATCGCTGGCGGTGCGTGAGCTTGAGCAGAAGCTGGGCCAGGCGCTGATCGAAAAGGGCGGTGGGCGGGTCGAGCTGACGCCCTTTGGCGAGCACTGCCTGCCGCTGTTTCGCGGCCTGATCGAGCACCACGACCGGATTGCCCGCGAGGTGTCACTGCTGGTTCAGCACGAGATTGGCCAGGTCAGCATCGCCACCGTGCCGTCGGTGGCCAGCCGCGTGCTGCCGGCGCCGCTGGCGCGTTTCGTCGCCGAGCACCCGAATATGCAGATCAGCATCCAGGACGGCAGCGCCGACAGCGTCCAGCAACTGTTGACCCAGGGCCAGGTGGATTTCGCCATCAGCAGCCTGTGGATGGCCGACGAGCAGATCGAGTTCGCGCCGATGCTCCACGACCAGGTCGGGGTGGTGTGCCGCGCCGATCACCCGCTGGCGCTGGCCGGCGAGGCCTTGCACTGGTCGCAGCTGCAGGGCCTGGCAATGATCCGCAACGGCACCTCGCGGCTGCTCGAAGGCACCGACGCCGAGGGCCTGCTGGCCCACAGCCGGCTGTTCGTCTCCAACATGATTTCGCTGATCGCCATGCTCGAAGAGGGGGTTGGCATCAGCACGCTGCCGTACCTGGCCTTCCCCCTGGAGAACGACAAACTGGCCTTCCTGCCGCTGGCCGAGCCCAAGGTCGAACGCCAGATCGGCCTGTTGACGCGCAAGGGCCGCAGCCTGTCGCCAGCGGCGCAGGCATTGATGACGTTCTTGAAGGCGCACGCCCTGACGTAGTTCTATTTATAAAAATTATTAACTAGTCATTTGGCCTTCACCACCGGGCGTGAGTTATGACAGGCACGTGAAGTGGCTGGGTTCCTGGGCTGCCAGCATCAATTCCAGCGGAACCGGGGCCAGCCCCTCAAGGGCGGCGGGGGCCTGGAAACCCACCACCAACAGCGGCTGGCGCTCGCTTGGCTCGTTTGTGCCTGCGGCCACGGCGTTGATCATTCGGGCGTGGTTGGCTGCAATTTCAGTGAGGGTAGACACGTGACTTCTCCGGTGACCGAGCAAGGCGTTTGCTGGCGTCCATAAGCGTTAGGTTGAGTCGCCGTTGCGTCAGGATTACGTCACCCGACGACGACAGCGCCAGCCTGTGCAATCTGCAGGCCAAGCCTTGTCAAAAAACAGACAGGCCTGGCCGGTTTGCGATGGACGGAGTGACCTCCGGCTGTTCTACGGCTCCTGGCCCTGACGCAAGCGTGTGCTGATCAGCGCCGCCAGCACCAGCATCGCCGCGATCAGCCACAGGCCGTTGCGGGTATTGCCGGTGGTCTGTTCGATCAGGCCCATCACCGACGGCCCGACAAAGCCGCCGAGCAGCCCGCAGGTGGTGACGAAGGCCAGGCCCGCCGCCAGGGCGTTGCCGCTCAGGCGGCTGGAGGGGAAGACGAAGATGATCGACTGCACCACGAACAGCATTAACGCGGTCAGCGAGAAACCGATCAGGCCGATGAACGAGTTGGACAACGACGCCAGCAGCAAGCCGGCGGCCATGGTCAGCAAACCGAAGAACAGCAAGGTACGGCAGCGCCCAGGCGAGGTCGCCAGGCGTGGCAGGGTGGCGGCGCCGATCGCCGCGGCAATCCACGGCACCGAGGTCAGCAGGCCGATCTGCAACGGGGTCAGGGCGGCGTAGGTGCCAATAATGCCCGGCAGAAAGAAGATCACCGTATAGATGGTGATCTGGTGCACGAAATACACCGCGATCGCCAGCCAGATCTGCTTGTCGGCAAACATCTGGCCGAGCCGGCTCTGTTGCGGCGCGGCGGCTTTTTCGGCGTTCAGCCGCCGCTCGATGTCCTGAGCGTCGGCCGCCGACAGCCAGGGCGCCGAGGCCGGGCCGTCCGGTAGTTTTTTCCACACCACATAGGCCAGGGCTACCGCCGGCAGGCCTTCGATGACGAACAGCCACTGCCAGCCATGCCAGCCCAGCAGGCCATCGAGTTCGAGCAAGGCGCCGCCCAGTGGGCCGCTGAGAATATTCGCCAGGCACACCCCGAGCAGGAAGTAACCGGTGGCCCGCGCCCGTTGCTCACGGTCGAACCAGTAGGTCAGGTAGAGCATCACCCCGGGGAACAGGCCTGCCTCGGCTACGCCCAGCAGCAGGCGCATGATGTAGAACGAGGTTTCGCCCTGGACGAAGGCCATGCCCGCCGACAGCAGGCCCCAGGTGATCATGATGCGGGTGATCCAGAAGCGCGCGCCGACCCGGTGCATGATCAGGTTGCTCGGCACTTCGGCCAGCGCGTAGGTCAGGAAGAACAGCCCGGCACCCAGGCCATAGGCTGCGGCCGAAAGGCCCAGGTCAATGCCCATGCTGGCCTTGGCCAGGGCAATGTTGGTGCGGTCCAGAAAGCTCATCACGTAGACCACGATCAGCAGCGGCATCAGCTTGCGCAGGAGCAGGCGGTTCAGGCGCTGGTCGTCGGCGACGGCAGGCGCGGCGGCCGCTGTCGCAGTAGTGAGGATTGTCATTGTTTTTTCCCCGTCAAATGTGCGAACTGCGCGCCGCAGGTGCTGCGGCGCGCAAGGGTAGGTCAGTCAGTCACGGTTGATGTCCAGCCACACGGCGCCATCGGGATACTGGTAGCGCTCCAGTGTTTCGGCGTGCATTTCGATGCTGTAGCCAGGGCGTTGCGGCGGCATGTAGCGACCGCGGCGGATCACCACCGGGTCGATGAAGTGTTCGTGCAGGTGGTCGACGTACTCCAGCACGCGGTTGTGCAACGAGGCCGAGACGGCAATGTAGTCGAACAGGGCGATGTTCTGCACATATTCGCACAGGCCGACGCCGCCGCCATGAGGGCACACCGGCACATCGTACTTGGCCGCCATCAGCAGCACGATCAGCACCTCGTTGAGGCCACCCAGGCGCGCGGCATCCAGCTGACAGAAATCCAGTGCCCCGGCCTGGAACATCTGCTTGAACATCACCCGGTTGTGGCAATGCTCGCCAGTGGCGACGCCGATCGGTGCAATGCGCTGGCGGATCGCAGCGTGGCCGAGAATGTCATCGGGGCTGGTCGGCTCTTCGATCCACAGCGGCTCGAAGACCGCCAGGCGGCGCATGTTGGCCACCGACTCATCGACGCTCCAGACCTGGTTGGCGTCCATCATCAACGTGCGCTCCCAGCCCATCTCGTCGCGCAGGATGCCGGCGCGGCGAATGTCGTCTTCAAGGTTGGCACCGATTTTCTGCTTGATATGGGTCCAGCCTTCGGCGATCGCCTCGCGGGTCAGCTGGCGCATTTTCTCTTCGCTGTAGCCGAGCCAGCCGGGTGCGGTGGTGTAGCCCGGGTAGCCTTCGCGCAGCATCTGCGCCTCGCGCTCGGCCTTGCCTGGCACCTGGCGGCGCAGCAGGGCGATGGCTTCTTCGGGGGTGAGCACGTCGGTGACGTAGCTGAAGTCCAGGCAGCCCACCAGTTGCTCGGGGCTCATGTCGGCGAGCAGCTTCCACACCGGCTTGCCTTCATGCTTGGCCCACAGGTCCCAGACGGCGTTGACGATGGCGGCGGTGGCCAGGTGGATCACGCCCTTTTCCGGGCCCAGCCAGCGCAACTGGCTGTCGCCCGCGGTAAAGCGATGCCAGAAACCGCCCATGTCGGCGACGATGTCTTCAAGGGTCAGGCCGACGATCAGCGGCGCAAGCGATTGCACGGCGGCGGCGCAGATCTCGTTGCCGCGCCCGATGGTGAAGGTCAGGCCGTGGCCTTCGAGGTGGGCGGCATCGGTGTGCAGCACGACATAGGAGGCCGAGTAGTCCGGGGCGCTGTTCATCGCGTCGGAGCCGTCCAGCGACAGCGAAGTAGGGAAGCGGATGTCGCGAACACTCAGGTGGGTAATGCGTATGCTCATGGCGGGCTCTTGTTCTGGGGTGGCACAGGGAGGCCTGACTGTAGGTTGTCGAGCGATACAGGCATAATCGCCAATTCCTAAGTAGGGATACCGGATTTGATATGTCTTCCAAGCCCGAGCACGCGCTACCGGCCCCCGCCAGCCTGGGGGCGCTGAAAATCTCCAGCCGGCAGATCACCTTGCTCAATGCCCTGGGCGAGTTCGGCAATTTGCGCCGCGCCGCTGCGGCGATGCACACAACCCAACCTGCGGCCAGCCTGTTGTTGCAGCAACTGGAAGAGCGCCTCGGCGTGCGCCTGTTCGAGCGCTTGCCTCGGGGCATGCAGCCGACCCTGTATGGCGAGGTGATGATCCGTTATGCCCAGGGCGCCCTGCACGAGTTCGAGCACGCCCAGGCGCAGATCGCTGAACTGGCCCGTGGTGCTGCAGGCCTGGTACGGGTCGGCAGCGTCATGGGCCCGGTGCCGGGGCTGCTGACCCAGGCGGTGCTGGCCTACAAGCGCGAGCATCCCAAGGTGCGTATCTCGCTGGAGGTTGGTACCAGCGACACCTTGCTGCCGTCGCTGCTGCGCGGCGATTTCGACCTGGTGGTCGGGCGCCTGCCGGACCAGAGCGACAGCCATGAGCTGAACATCGAGTTGCTCGACAGCGACGAACAGATGCGCGTGGTTGCCCGTGCCGGCCATCCGCTGGCCAGTGCCGCACGCCTTGCGCTGGCCGACCTGGTGGAGCTGACCTGGATCCTCCACCCGATCGGCAGCCCCATGCGCCGGCGGGTCGAGAACGCCCTGCAGGCGGCGGGTATGGTGCAGTCGCTGGACATCGTCGAGACCGCGTCGATCCTCGCCACCACGGCCATGCTCGAAGCCTCGGACATGATTGCAGTGGTGCCCAACGACGTCGCCGAGCATTATGCCCGTTACGCCATGGTTGCCATCCTGCCGGTTGAACTGCCGATCTCGATGGTCAACCTGGGGCTGCTGACCTTGCGTTCGCGGCCGCGCTCGGTAGCCCTGGACACCTTGCTGCACTACCTGCGGGCCCAATAGCCATGCGCTTTCATCTGCAAGAGGCAGTTCGTTGATGGCTTCAGATATTACCCACGCCAGTTTCTGCAACTGGATACGCTTCAAGCACCTGGTGTTGATCGACACCCTGGCGCGCACGCGCAACATGCACGCCACCGCCACGCGCATGAACCTCAGCCAGCCGGCCTTGAGCAAGATGCTGCGCGACCTTGAAGAGCAGTTCGGCTTTGCCCTGTTCGAGCGCCTGCCGCGCAGCATGCCGCCCACCGAACTTGGCGAGTACGTGGTGCGCTATGCGCAAGGGGCGCTGGCCGAGTCGCAGCAGTTCGTCGACCAGGTCAACCGCCTGCGCAAGGGCGGCCATGGCTTTATTCGCGTCGGCGGGATTTTTGCCGCGACGCCCCTGGTGCTGCCCCAGGCGATTGCCGCGATCAAGGCGCGCAGCCCGCTGCTGTCGATCGAAGTGGTCGAGCAGTCCAGCGACCACCTACTGGCCATGCTTGAGCAGAACAAGCTCGACCTGATGATCGGCCGCTTCACCGAGGAGCGCTTCAGCCAGCTGTTCGACTTCCAGGCCCTGGAGCCGGAACCCTTCAGCCTGGTGGTCAACAAGGATCACCCGCTTATTCAGCAGGGCGACACGCCACTGCAGGCACTGGGCGACTGGCCCTGGGTGTTGTACCCGGTCGGCACGCCGTTGCGCGAGCGTCTGGAGCAGGCCTTCAGGGCGGCCGGCATCGCCACCCCGGCCGACAGCGTCAACACCATCTCGATGCCGATGTTCCTGCATCTGCTCGAGTCCGGGCCGATGATTGCCATGTTGCCGCGCTCGATGGTGGCGGCGCAGTTGAGCAGCGGCCAGTTCTGCGAGCTGCAGTCGCCGTTGCAACTTGCGCCGCTGGAGTACGGGGTGATTACCCGCAAGGACGAACCCTTGAGTGCTTCGGCCCAGGCGTTTGTCGACCTGCTGCTGGATTTCGCCCGCCAGCGCCGTGCGGGGCAGGGCACCGCCAGCGATTGATAAATACGGCTCGCTGAGTGCATGCGATAACCCTGGGTTATCGCTTGATCGGATCATCTCATTGGGAATGTTGCGCCCGGCTCCTTAGAGTTATCGCAGATTCGCCCGGCACAGCTCGGGCGGCGCCATAACAAGAAGCCGGCCGCATCCGCCCTGAGAGGTCCCATGCAACTGATTGCCAGCACTCACAGCGGCGACCCTGCCGTTATCCGCCTGAACCCCCTGGACAATGTACTGATTGCCCGCCAGGCCCTGGTGGAAGGCCAGCGCCTGGACGCCGAAAACATCACCGTGCGCCAGCCGATCCCCTCCGGGCATAAAGTCGCCACTGAGCGCGTCGAGCAAGGCCAG
This sequence comes from Pseudomonas sp. 2835, assembly GCF_050435905.1. NCBI lineage: Bacteria > Pseudomonadati > Pseudomonadota > Gammaproteobacteria > Pseudomonadales > Pseudomonadaceae > Pseudomonas > Pseudomonas sp. 2835. Next base: position 333,545 of record NZ_JBNDLE010000001.1, read on the forward strand.
CCGCTGCGCCGCTACGGGCAGATCATCGGTTTTGCCTCGCAAGCGATCGAGGCCGGCGAGCATGTGCACGTACACAACGTCGAGATGGGCGATTTTGCCCGCGACTATGCCTTCGGCGTCGACGCCAGGCCAACGCCTGCCAGCGAGGCGCAGTTCCAGGGCATCGTGCGTGCCGACGGCCGGGTCGCGACGCGCAACTACATCGGCATTCTCACCTCGGTTAACTGCTCGGCCACCGTCGCCCGCGCCGTGGCCGACCACTTTCGCCGCGACATTCACCCCGAGGCGCTGGCCGCCTACCCGAACATCGACGGCGTGGTCGCCCTGACCCATGGCGCCGGCTGCGCGGTTGACCCCGGTGGTGAAGCCCTGGGCCTGCTGCGCCGGACCTTGGGCGGCTACGCCATTCACCCCAACTTTGCCGCCGTACTGATCATCGGCCTGGGTTGCGAGACCAACCAGATCGAAAGCCTGCTGCAAACCCAGCAGTTGCAAACCAGCGATCAGTTGCGCGCCTTTACCATTCAGGGCATCGGCGGTACCTCGAAGACCATCGCCGCCGGCATCGAGCAGGTCAAGGCGCTGCTGGCCGACGCCAACCAGGTCAAGCGCGAGCCGGTCAGCGCCCGCCATCTGGTCGTCGGCCTGCAATGCGGCGGCTCCGACGGCTACTCGGGAATCACCGCCAACCCGGCCCTGGGCAATGCCGTTGACCGCCTGGTGGCGGCCGGCGGCACCGCGATTCTTTCGGAAACCCCGGAGATCTACGGCGCCGAGCATCTGCTCACGCGCCGCGCGGTCAGCCGCGAAGTGGGCGAGAAGCTCATCGCCCGCATCCATTGGTGGGAAGACTACTGCCAGCGCATGAACGCCGCGCTGAACAACAACCCCTCGGCTGGCAACAAGGCTGGCGGCCTGACCACGATTCTGGAGAAATCCCTCGGCGCAGTGGCCAAGGCCGGCTCCAGCAACCTGGTGGACGTCTACCAGTACGCCGAAGCGGTGCGCGCCAAAGGCCTGGTGTTCATGGACACCCCCGGCTACGACCCGGTCTCGGCCACCGGCCAGGTCGCCGGCGGCGCCAACCTGATTGCCTTCACCACCGGCCGGGGTTCGGCCTACGGCTGCGCGCCGGCGCCGTCGATCAAGCTGGCCACCAACAACCGGGTGTTCGAGCACCAGTTCGAAGACATGGATGTGAACTGCGGCGGCATCGCCGACGGCAGCACCAGCATCGAAGAACGCGGCGCCTACATCTTCGAGCAGATGCTGCGCATCGCTTCCGGTGAGCGCAGCAAGAGTGAACAGCACGGCTACGGGCAGAACGAATTCGTGCCCTGGCAGACCGGTGCCGTGACCTGATTGACAGCCCTGCAACCTTCTTGACGAGGCGACATGCACATGAGCTTTAGCGGATACAACTTCATTGGCGGCCAGCGCAGCGCCCTGGGCGATACCCTGGTCTACAGCGTCGATGCCCACACGGGCGAGCGCCTGCCGGGCGCCTTTCACCAGGCCAGCCTGGACGAAGTCGACAATGCGGTGACAGCAGCCAGCGCCGCGTTCCCGGCCTATCGCAAACTCTCGGCCGAGCGCCGGGCGCAGTTTCTCGACGCCATCGCTGACGAGCTCGACAGCCTGGGTGAGGATTTTATCGCCGTGACCTGCCAGGAAACCGCGCTACCCAGTGCGCGCATTGTTGGCGAGCGCGCACGTACCAGCGGCCAGATGCGCCTGTTTGCCCAGGTGCTGCGCCGTGGCGATTTTTATGGCGCGCGCATCGACCGCGCCTTGCCAGCGCGCACGCCACTGCCGCGCCCGGAGCTGCGCCAGTACCGGATTGGCGTCGGCCCGGTGGCGGTGTTCGGTGCCAGCAACTTCCCCCTGGCGTTCTCCACCGCCGGCGGTGATACCGCCGCGGCCCTGGCTGCCGGTTGCCCGGTGGTGTTCAAGGCCCACAGCGGCCACATGGCCACTGCCGAGCGGGTTGCCGAGGCGCTGGTGCGTGCTGCCGAGCGTACGGGCATGCCGGCGGGTGTGTTCAATATGATTTTTGGTGGCGGCGTCGGCGAGGCGCTGGTCAAGCACCCGGGCATCCAGGCCGTGGGCTTTACCGGCTCGCTCAAGGGCGGCCGCGCCCTGTGCGACATGGCCGCCGCCCGGGCGCAGCCGATCCCGGTATTCGCCGAGATGTCGAGCATCAACCCGGTGCTGGTGTTGCCACACGCCCTGGCCAGCCGCAGTGCGCAGCTGGCCAAAGACTTGAGCGCCTCGGTGGTGCAGGGCTGTGGCCAGTTCTGCACCAATCCGGGCCTGGTGCTGGGGATTCGCTCGCCGGCTTTCAGTGCCTTTATCGAGCAGCTCAGCGGCCATATGGCCGAACAGGCGCCGCAGACCATGCTCAATGCCGGCACCCTGGCAAGCTATGGCAAGGGTATCCAGGCACTGCTGGCCCACCCCGGTGTAGAAAAACTCAGCGGCCTGACGCAATCCGGCAACCAGGCGCAACCGCAGCTGTTCAAGGCCGATGTCAGCCTGCTGCTGGAGCAGGATGAGCTGCTGCAGGAAGAAGTCTTCGGCCCGTGCACGGTGGTGGTCGAGGTCAATGATGAGGCCGAGCTGTTGCGCGCAGTCAACGCCCTGCATGGCCAGCTGACCGCCACCTTGCTGGCCGACAGCGACGACCTGGCCGCTTTTGGCCAGCTGTTCGAGGTGCTCGAAGTGAAGGTCGGGCGGGTGCTGCTCAATGGCTACCCGACCGGCGTCGAGGTGTGCGATGCGATGGTCCATGGCGGCCCGTACCCGGCGACCTCCGATGCCCGTGGCACGTCGGTCGGCACCCTGGCGATCGACCGGTTCCTGCGCCCGGTGTGCTACCAGAACGTGCCCGATGCCTTGCTCCCCGAAGCGCTGCGCGATGCCAACCCGCTGGGTATCCAGCGCCTGGTCGATGGCAAGCCGAGCAACGCGGCCCTGAACTGATCACGGAGCAACAGCGATGAGCCACGCCAGCCGCGTAGATGTGCAAAGCCTCACAGCCTTCGTCGAGCAATTGTTTGAAGCCGCCGGTGCCGATGCCGAGGTCGCCCGGGTAGTCACCCGGGTACTGCTCGAAGGCGAGCTGCTGGGCCATCGCACCCATGGCCTGAACCTGGTCAGCCGCTATATCGGCGGTATCCAGGCAGGGCAGGTCAAGGCCCAGGCAGGGCTGCTCGAACAGCTTGCGCACAGCGGTATTTCCAGCCTGTTCGACGGTCATTATCTGCTCGGCCCGTACTGCGTCAGCCGCGCCCTCGACTGCGCGGCCCAGGGCGCAACGGCACAAGGCATTGGCATTGCCGTGGTGCGCCGGGCGGCGCACATCGGTTGCCTGGCGGCCTACCTGCAGCCGTTCACCGAGCGTGGCCTGGTGGCCATGCTGTATTCCAGCGACCCGTCGGTGGCGCTGGTTTGCGCCCACGGCGGTATTGAACCTGTGTACACGCCCAACCCGATTGCCGCCGGCATTCCGACCCGTGGCGAGCCGATTTTGCTCGATGTGAGCATGTCGACCGTGACCCTCGGCCTGGTCGGCCAGTGCCGCGACAGCGGGCAGCGACTGCCGCACCCGGTGTTGCTGGGCAACGACGGGCAACTGAGCGACAACCCGCAAGATTTTTTCACCACCCCGAGCGGCAGCATCCTGCCCCTGGGCGGCCAGGCCTTCGGCCACAAGGGCTTTGCCCTGGCGCTGCTGGTCGAGGCGCTGACCTCGGGGCTGGCGGGCCATGGCCGCAAGGACGCGCCGGATCAGTGGGGCGCCTCGGCTACCGCCGTGGTTATTGATCCGCGCTTTTTTGGCGGGCTTGACGCCTTCACCGATGAAACCTCGTTCCTCGGCCAAATGGTGCTCGCCAGCCGCCCGGTCGACCCCGAGCGCCCGGTGCGCCTGCCTGGGCAAGCGGGATTGAAACGGCGCAAGCAGGCCTTGAGCGAAGGCTTGAGCCTGTCGCCACAGCTGATCGATGACCTCAACCAGCTCACCGGGCAACTGCAGTGCCCGACACTTTCGCATTAACCGACAACAAGAGCGCTGACATGACAGACCAAGCGAACACCCAAGCACCGCTGCAACTGAGCAAAGACGCAGCGTTATTCAACACCGGCACCTGGATCGGCCGCGTCTGGCTGGCGCAGCAGGGCCCGGCCGTGGTGCTGGTCAAGGCCGGCGCCGTGCACGATATCAGCGCCCATGTGGCGACCGTGTCGGCCTTGCTCGAAGTACCTGAGCCGGTGGCCTACTTGCGTTCTCTGCCGCTGGGCCAGGCGTTGATCGAGTTGCCGGCGCTGCTGGCCAACAGCGACCCGAATCATCGCGATCCGGCCTTGCCCTGGCTGCTGGCGCCGATCGACCTGCAGGCGGTCAAGGCCGCCGGCGTGACCTTCGCCGCCAGCCTGCTGGAGCGGGTGGTCGAGGAGCAGGCCAAGGGTGACCCGGCCAAGGCCGACGCGATCAGGGCGACGCTAGCCAGCCGCATCGGTGCCGACCTGTCGCAGATCGTCCCGGGCTCGGCGCAGGCTGAAGCCTTGCGCAAGGTCCTGGTCGAGCAGGGGCTGTGGTCGCAGTACCTGGAAGTGGGCATCGGCCCGGACGCCGAGGTCTTCACCAAGGCCCAGCCGTTGTCGGCGGTCGGCCATGGCGCCGATATCGGCATTCACCCGAAGTCGAGCTGGAACAACCCCGAGCCGGAAGTGGTGCTGGCAGTGTCGAGCAACGGCACGGTGCAGGGCGCCACCCTGGGCAACGATGTCAACCTGCGCGACTTCGAAGGGCGCAGCGCCTTGCTGTTGTCCAAGGCCAAGGACAACAACGCCTCGACCGCACTGGGGCCGCTGCTGCGCCTGTTCGACGAGACCTTCAGCCTTGATGACGTGCGTGGCGCCGAGGTCGACTTACGGGTCGAAGGCCTGGACGGCTTTGTGCTCCAGGGCCGCAGCTCGATGCGCCAGATCAGCCGCGACCCGCTCGACCTGGTGCAGCAGACCCTGAACGAGAACCACCAGTACCCCGACGGCCTGGTGCTGTTTCTCGGCACCCTGTTCGCGCCCAAGCAGGACCGCGACCAGCCGGGCAACGGCTTTACCCACAAGCCTGGTGACGTGGTCACCATCAGCAACCCGCAACTGGGCAGCCTGTGCAACCGGGTGACCACCAGTGACCTGGCGCCGCAGTGGACGTTCGGTTTGCGCGCACTGATCGACAGCCTGGGTCGCCGAGGCCTGCTGGAGGTGGCGGTAACCGCCCGTCAGCCCTGAACCACCGAAGTTGCCCAAGGATGAGTGTGTGACCGCCTGAAGGATCGCCCCGGCGTTGAAACCGCTGCAACAATAATAATAAAGGCCATCAGATGAACACACTGAAGAAGTACCAGCGCATCACCGTTGTCTTCCTGCTGTTGATCGGCATCGTCAACTACCTGGACCGTAGCGCGCTGTCGATCGCCAACACCTCGATCCAGAAGGACATGATGATCAGCCCGTCGCAGATGGGCATCCTGCTCTCGGCGTTTTCCATTGCCTATGCCTTCGCCCAGTTGCCCATGGGCCTGATCATCGACCGCCTGGGCAGCAAGATCGCCCTTGGCGCCTCGTTGCTGGCCTGGTCGGTGGCGCAATCGGCGTTCGGCATGGTCAACAGTTTTGCCGGCTTCATGGGCTTGCGCGTGCTGCTGGGGATTGGCGAGGCGCCAATGTTCCCCTCGGCGGCCAAGGCATTGTCGGAGTGGTTCGATGCCAATGAACGCGGCACGCCCACCGGCATCGTCTGGTCGTCGACCTGCCTGGGCCCTTGCCTGGCGCCGCCGTTGCTGACGCTGTTCATGGTCAACTTCGGCTGGCGTGGCATGTTCATCATCACCGGCGTGCTCGGCATCGTCCTGGCCCTGTGCTGGCTGACCTTCTTCAAAAGCAAGGCGCAGTACCTGGCCGAGCTTGCCGCCCAGGGCAAACCCTTGCCGGGCGAATACCAGGCGCCGCAGCCTGCGGCCGTGCCCAAGGCATCGTACTTCGCCGGCTGGCTCGACCTGTTCAAGCACCGCAGCACCTGGGGCGCGATCCTCGGTTTCATGGGGGTCATCTATATGCTCTGGCTGCACCTGACCTGGCTGCCCGGCTACTTTGAGCGCGAGCACGGCCTGAACCTGTACAAGACCGCCTGGGTGGTATCGCTGGCCTATGGCTTTGGCGCCGTCGGCACCATCGTCGCCGGGCGCTTCTGCGACCTGCTGGTACGCCGTGGCCTGAGCATCCTGGGCAGCCGCAAGTTCAGCGTGATCACCGGCCTGGTGCTGGCCGCGCTGTTCACCTTGCCGCTTTCGTATGTCAGTGGCTTGACCGCGTGCATCGTCCTGCTGTGCCTGGCGCTGTTCAGCATCAACATGGCCAGTGCCACGGCCTGGATGATCGTCAACACCATCGTCGACAGCCGCCGGGTGGCCTCGTTCGGCTCGATCCAGAACTTTGGCGGCTACATTGCCGGCTCCGTCGCACCGATCGTCACCGGTTTCAGCATCCAGTACTCGGGATCGTTCAATACCGCGTTCATGATCAGTGCGATCGTCGCGCTGTGTTCGGCGCTGGCGTACTTCCTGTTGCTCAAGGCGCCGATTGGCAATGCACAAGTCGCGCCTGAGCAGGTGGTGGGTGTGACGCAATAAGGGGCAGGGTGCAGGGGGCGATGATTGATCACGCCACCCTGCGTTGTTACTGCACCGGGTTGATGAACGGCCCACCGGTGACCTGGACGAACAGCTTGCGAAACTCTTCGTTTTCAGGGGTAAGGATCAGTGCCTGGCGCAGAAACTCCACGCCCTCGCGGGCATTGTCCAGCTGGCAATTGAGGGCGAAGGCCAGGTACAGGTTCTGGGCATTGAAGAAATCGTACGACAGCGCGACCTTTACCAGCTGCAATGCCCCCTCGAAGTCCTGGGCCTGATAGCGTGCATTGAATGCCTCGTTGAACTGGCCGGCGTCGCTGACCCGCAGGGCCGACAGCCCGGGCTGCTTGCGCAACACCACGGTGTGGCCGTTGCCGACTTTCGAGTCGGTTTCTTCAATGGTTTCGATCAGCCAGTGCCCCAGGCCTACCGAGTTGATCATGTTGATCGCCCGCAGCATGCTCTGCAGCGAGAACACATGGTAGTGCCCGCGCCAGTTGTATTCTGGCATCACGCTCATGTCGACGCGTTTTTCGAACGCATCGATCATCGACTCCAGGGTGGTCAGGGCGCGCACCCGGTCATTGGGGTCGGCGTTTCTTTTCGGGAAGATGCAAAAGAACACGCCATTGTCCTTGATCACCCGCGCCGCCTCGATGTAGGCGGCAAACAGGTTGGGCACGTGTTCGATGACGTGCGAGCTGATCAGGTAGTCGAAGGTTTGATCGGCGAACGGTATGTCGGTGAAATCGCCCAGGGCGTCGATCCGGGCAGGCGGGACCTGGTAGTTGGCCTGTTCGTTCTTGTAGAGGTTGAAGTCTTGCAAGTCCAGCGGGTACAGAAACGACTCACCGTCACAGGGGCCCAGATTGAGGCAGTCTGGCAAGTAAAAAGCGTTATGGCTGGCGGCGCCAATCTCCAGACCGGCACCCTGGCAATACTTGTTGGCCAACGCCATACCCATCTCGTTCATATCGAATCCTGTCTGCCCCTGAAAATAGATGCCAGGCAGAGTATACGGCCTGGCTCACACTTTATCGGCAGCGGCGACAGATTGTTGAGGGCGCCCGGGGTTAAAGAAACTTGATCGGGTAATTGACGATCAGGCGGTTCTCGTCAATGTCGTAGCTGCTGAAATCCCGGCGCAGGGTCGAATTGCGCCAGCGCAGCGACAGGTCCTTGAGCGGGCCGCTCTGGAACACGTAACCCAGCTCCGTCTCGCGGCCCCATTCCTTGCCGTTGTCGGTGGCGCTGGTGTGTACATGATCACCCGCCAAGTAGCGGTTCATCAGGGTCAGGCCCGGCACGCCGAGGGCAACGAAGTCGTAGTCGTGACGCAACTGCCAGGAACGTTCGCGGGCACTGTCGTAGCTGGAGTTGTAGGTGTCGTTGGCCATCGGGTAGCCAGCGGTGCCGTTGACCCGCATCCAGCCGGTCTCGCCGTACACCCGTTGCAGGCCGAGGGAGAAGGTGTGTGCGCCGGTTTTGGCAGACAGCATCAGGGTCGCGGTTTTGTTGTCCAGCTCACCGGCCTTGGCCGCGCCATGTTCATCGCCCAGAAACAGGCCAAGGTTGGCGCCCAGCTTCCAGTTGCCCACGGCCTGGCTATGAATCAGGTTCAGGTACTGCTGCTGGTAGATGTCCTCGAGCTGGGCATACCACAGGCCCACCTGCGTGGCCTTGTCGTTGAACAGGTACTCGCCGCCGGCAAAGTTGAAACGGTCGGAAGTTGCATCGGGCCGGCCGGTCATGAACATGCGCTCCATGCTGGCGTCGTTGCGCGGGCTGTTGCCGCGAAACTGGCCGGTGTAGAGGGTCAGGTTGTCGATTTCCCGCGAAGTCAGCTGGGCGCCGCGAAAAGTCTGTGGCAGCGAGCGGCCATCGTCGGAACGCAAGATCGGCAACAGCGAAACCCATTCACCGACTTTCAGTTCCGTCTTCGAATAGCGGGTCTTGAGCGCAACCCCCAGGCGGCCAAAGTCGTCGGCCGGGCGGCCGTCATCGTGCACCGGCAGCAGTTGTGTACCGGCCGTGCCGCGACCGCCGTCGAGCTTGACCGAGTACAGCCCCAGCAGGTCGACGCCAAAGCCCACGGTGCCCTGGGTGAAGCCCGAACGCAGGTCGAAGATGAAGCTCTGGGTCCATTCCTCGGCCTTGCCCTGGGGGTAGGCCGGGTTTACGAAATTGCGGTTGTGGTAGAAGTTGCGCAGGTTCAGCGACGCCGTGGTGTCGTCGACCAGGCCGGCTGCCGAGGCGCCAAGCGAGGCCGTCGAGCAGATGAACAGTGACGCAAGGTTAACGGTTTTGGTGCGTGCAAGGATCTTCATTATTGTTATTTCCTTTCTAGTGAGCGCAGCAAGCCCTCGCAGCGCAAAGGCTGCGAAAAATGGCGTTTACCAAGGGAGTGGGGGTCAGGCGCCGATCAGGGCAACCAGTGCGGGCACGGTGAGCACGGCGGTGTAGTAGCCCATGAACTGCACGCCGATGTTGAAGCCCAGAAAGCGCGAGAGAAATCCGCCCAGCAGGCCAATGGTGACGATCACCAGCAAGCCGAGCAGGCCGCCTTCCCAGATGCCGATCACCAGGATCAGGCCGACAAAGGTCGCGATCACCGCTTCATGGCTGATCTTGCGCGACACGTAGGAGGCTGCCCGGTGCGCGTAGTTCATGGTGAAGGGGTAGGCAATCAGGATGGCGACAATCACCGCCAGCATGCCGTAGCCGAGAAACTCCCAGGTGCTGAGCAGCGAATGCAGGTTGTTGACCTGGCCGCTGGCGGCATCGACGCTAAAGCGCGGTGGCGCGTTGAACAGCGGCGCAGCCGGGCCGGCGGCGACCGGGCTCAGCGGCAGGCCGAAGGCAATCAGCGGAATCAGCGCTTCGGCGATGTAGGTGGACTCGGTGACGCCGTTGCGCGCGGTGATCACTGTGGTCAGGCGATGGTAGACATGCTTGACCCGCGAACCGACGGCCTCACCCATGATCACGGTCATGGCCACCGGGCTGAACACGAAGGTGGCGCTGGAGACCACCGCAGTAACGGCCGTCCACAGGCTCTGCTTGCTGTCGAGCACGCGCAGCGGGTTGGGAAAGAAACCGCCCCAGCTTTTAACGTCAGGCGACAACGAGAAGGTCCGCGGTTGCTGGCGCCGCATGCTGGCGCGCTCGGCCGGCGCCAGCAGGGAGAACAGCGCGGCGATCAACGGGCCGATGGCAATGCCGAGGAAGTAGCTGACGCTGAGCTTGACCCCATGCTGCGCGGTCAGGGTCTGCAGGCCGATAATCACCATGACGAACGGGATCAGGGTCAGTACCGCCGCCAGGCGGCCCTTGGAGAACCAGGCGATGGCCACCGCCGCCAGCAGGAATACCCAGGGCGCCGCATGCTTGATCATGTCGCCGAATGGCGCCAGCATCACCGCAAACAACACCGCCATGGGCACGGCGATCAGGGCGGCGATCACCGCGCCGGAAATCATCTTGCGCAGGGCGATGTGCGGAACCCCGAGGTTGCGCAAAAAGTTCGCCTCGCGCATCAACGGCGTGGCCATGGTGTCGCCCGGGATGCCGAGCAAGGCGGTCGGCACCGCATGGGTCATGTGCTTGGCCACGGCGCCGGCCAGAAAGAAGGTCAGCACGCCGGGGGCTGGCACGCCCAGCAGCACCACCAACAGCGTCAGCGGCGCGAGGGTAGTGGTTTCATCGCTGCCGGAGATCAGGCCGATACCGGCGAAGATCACCGCGCCGAGGATACCCATGCCCAGGGCGATCAGAAACTGATCCATCAACAGGGCAATCATGAGCGGCCTCCTGCGGCGCGGACCACCACGGCAGGTGTCACGTCAGGGTTGTCCGGGGGCGAGCGCAGGCCTTTTTCGTAGTCGGCGAACAGGTCATACAGGTCCATCTCGCGCAGTTCGGCAATCGTCGCCGCCGGCAGGTCGCTCAAGCTGCCAAGCGGGCCGAATTCGTTCTGCAGCTCCACAAGAATTTTCGCCCGCCAGGCCGGGTCTGCCAGGTGCTCGACGACGTTGCGCTTGGGCTTGAACAGCGCTGCGCTGATGGCGCCGCCTGCCAGGCAACCGACGATACCGACCAGCATGGCGTAGGCGCGGGCCATTTGCAGCGACTCGACCCAGCCCGTCAGCAGGTGCTGGGCGGTGAAAAACGCGCCGAGGCTGACACAGGCGCCGATGGCGATGGAACAGATCAGGTGACGACCGTCGACGGTGTCGCCCCAGACTTCGAACAGTTCGGCTTTCATCGGGATTCTCCCACTGCCCTTGCGGGCTTTTATTGTTATGAAGGTGAAGAGATAACGCTTAATGCATTGCACACAGGCGGCGTTGGGCGAGCAGGGCACGGGCGACCCTGGAGCCGCTTGGCCGGCCGAGTTCGGCGCTGATGAACTCACCGGCATCGATCAGGGCGCCAAGGTCGACGCCATGGCTCACGCCCAGGCCGTCGAGCAGGTACACCAGTTCTTCACTGGCGACATTGCCGGTGGCGCCGGGCGAATACGGGCAGCCACCCAGGCCTGCGACCGAACTGTCGAACACCCGTACGTCGGCTTCCAGCGCCGCATGGATATTGGCGATGGCCATACCGTAAGTATCGTGGAAATGCCCGGCCAGGGCGCTGACCGGCACCACCTGGCGACAGGCCGCGATCAGCGCCCGGGTCGCCGCCGGCGTACCGCTGCCGATAGTGTCGCCGAGGCTGATTTCGTAGCAGCCCATGGCAAACAATTCAGCGCTGACCGCAGCCACAGCTTCAGGCTTCACTGCACCGGTAAACGGGCAAGCCATGACGCACGACACGTAGCCACGCACGCGGATGCCGGCGTCACGGGCGCGGACCATGACCTGCTGGTACTGGCGCAGGCTTTGCGCAATCGAGCAGTTGATGTTCTTCTGCGAGAACGCCTCGGAGGCAGCGGCGAACACCGCGACCTCCCGGCAGCCTGCGGCTATTGCCGCCTCCAGCCCTTTGAGGTTGGGCACCAGCGCCGTCCAGGTTACCCCCGGGCGCACGGGCAATGCCTTGAACACCTGATCGGAGCCGGCCATCTGCGGTACCCAGCGCGGCGAGACAAACGCCCCGGCCTCCAGGGTTTGCAGCCCGGCGTCGGCCAGGCGTTGCAGCAACTGCACACGGACCTGCGGCGACAGCGTCAGGGTTTCATTCTGCAGGCCATCGCGTGCGCCCACTTCGACCAGCCGTACCGCGTCCATTACTGCGCCCGCTTGTGCTTGAGCAGTTCCGCCGCCTTGTCGGCGCGCACATCGCGGGCCTCGACCATCTGCTTGACCAGCCAGTTGAGCTCATCGCCGCGGGCCCCGGCTGCCAGGGCAATGTTGCGTGCGTGCAAGGCCATGTGCCCGCGCTGAATGCCTTCGGTCGAGAGTGCCCGCAGTGCCCCGAGATTTTGTGCCAGGCCCACGGCGACGGCGATTTCGGCCAGTTCCTGAGCAGTTTTCACCCCGAGGATGCGCAGCGACAGTTGCGCCAGCGGGTGGGTCTTGGTGGCGCCGCCGACCAGGCCGACCGGCATCGGCATCTCCAGGGTACCGACCAGATGGCCCTGGCGGTCCTTTTCCCAGGTGGTCAGCGAGCCGTAGTGGCCGTTGCGGCAGGCATAGGCATGGGCCCCGGCTTCCACCGCGCGCCAATCGTTGCCGGTGGCGACGATCAACGGGTCGATGCCGTTCATGATGCCCTTGTTGTGGGTGGCGGCCCGGTAGGGGTCGACCACGGCAAAATTGTACGCATCGAGGATGCCCTCGATGACCTCTTCACCGCTGTAGGCGCCCGTGCCCAAATGCTCGGGAGCAATGCGCAGCTGAGCCCTGGCCAGGCGCAGGTCGGCGAGGTTGGAAAGGATGCGCAGGCGCACCTTGCCGCCGGTGATTTCCTCCAGCAGCGGCGCCACCGCCTCGGCCATGGTGTTGACGGTGTTGGCGCCCATGGCATCGCGCACGTCGACGATCAGGTGGGCGACCAGCATCGGCCCGCGCGGGCTCTGGGCGAAGGTGTGTACTTCGATGTCGCGGCAGCCGCCACCGAGGCTGTTGAGCAGTTGGTCCTTGCGGTTGGCCAGTTCGATAATCTCGTCCTTGCGGCGCATCAGGCTCAGGCGGGCATTGAACGGGTCGTCGATCTCGACGATCTGCACCTGGGCACGCATCAGCGGCAGCGAACTGGAGGTCTGGAAGCCACCGGCCTCGCGGGCCAGCTTGGCCATGAACGAGGCGGCGGCGACCACCGAAGGCTCTTCGACCACCAGCGGCACGATGACGTCGCGGCCGTTGATCTGGAAGTTGCTGGCCACGGCGTAGGGCAATTCGAAAGTGCCAAGGACGTTCTCGATCATGCCGTCGGCGATTTCCAGCGGCAGGGCGCCGGCATCGCGGAGCAGGGCGAGGTCCTGCTCGGGCAGGTCGAGCACTGCTTGCAAGTGGCTCAAGCGTTCAGCAGGCGACATGGCGCGGAACATGGGCAGGCGGGAGTCGATGCTCATGGGGAGGCTCTCTTGCAGTTATTGTTGTGAGATGGCGCCACCCTAGTCCGAACTGTTGTGCTAAAGAAGGTACAGTTTGGACAGACAGTACCCAAGCTGTACCCTCAGTGGACAAAAGGCATTCAGGACACCTGACGATGGCGCGGCTGACACTCGCAGAACAACTGGCGGCATCCCTGGCCGGGCAGATCGGCAATGGCACCTACCGGGTCGGCGAACGCTTGCCGTCGCTGCGCGAGTGCATGCGCCTGTTCGGCCATTCGAAGAACACGGTGATCAACGCCTATGAAGCGCTGGCCGCCCAAGGGCTGGTCGAAGCCCGGCACGGGCAGGGCTTTTTCGTCAAGCAAGGCGCACCCAACGGCCACGAAGCCGAAGAACCGATGCCCTACGAGCGGGCGATGGACACCATCTGGCTGATGCGCCAGCAGTTCGTCCGTGAGCCCGGCCACTCACCGCTGGGCGAGGGCTTCCCGCCGGTCGAGTGGCTGATGGACATGCGCCTGGACAAGTTCACCCGGCAGATCATGCGCACCGGGGTGACCACGCTGTTTCGCTATGGCAACCGCCTGGGCAACGCCAGCCTGCGCCAGCACCTGGTGCAGAAGCTCGCCAGCTATGCAATCAACGCCAGCCCCCGGCAAATCGTCACCACCCACGGCGCCAACCATGCCCTGGACCTGATCATCCGCCGCTTCGTCGCCCCGGGCGACAGCGTGCTGGTCGAAGACCCGGGCTATTACCCGCTGTTCGGCAAGCTGCAACTGCAAGGGGCGCGGATGCTCGCGGTGCCCAGGCTGGCGGATGGCCCGGATATTGACGTGCTGGAGCAGCACCTGCGCCTGCACAAGCCCAAGCTGTTTTTCATCCAGTCGGTGGGCCACAACCCGACCGGCTCGGACATTTCCCCAAGCAAGGCCCATCGGCTGGTGCAACTGGCCGCTGAACATCAGTTCATCCTGGTGGACGACGATGCCCTGGCCGACTTCAAACCGGCCTCGGCGATCAAGGTCTCGGCGTTGGACCAGCTGCAGCGCTCGCTGTACGTCGGCAGTTTTTCCAAGTCGGTGTCGGCGGCGCTGCGGGTCGGCTTCATTGCCGGCAGCAAGGAGGTTATCGACGAGCTGGGCGACCTGAAGATGCTCCTGCACACCAGCAGCTCGGAATTGTGCGAGCGCACCGTTGACGTGATCCTCACCGAAGGGCACTTTCTGCGCCACCTGATCCGCCTGCAGGAACGCCTGAAAGCCGCCACCACGGCGGGTTTGCAGATGCTCGACGAGATCGGCGCAGAGGTGTTTGTGCGGCCAGAGCAGAGCCTGTACCTGTGGGCGCGGTTTCCCGGGGTCGAGGATGCCAAAGCGCTGACCCGCCAGCTGTTGCCCAAGGGCTTCATGATTGCCCCCGGGCATATCTTTTCGCCCGAGCAGGCCCGGGTGAACCCATGGACGCGGTTGAATGTGGCGTATTTGAATGAAGCATTGCTCAAGGCAATGGTGAGGGACTGAATGAGCGAAGACTACGCAGTGTGGGACATTGATCAGATACTTGAGGCCTATGCCAATGAGCCTGCGCGCAGATCCAGCGTAGAGGCTGGACTGACTTCGCTCTTCGTGTTCCTGGAAACGAATCAACTGCTCACCTGTCGGGTCACCGACTCGTAACGAAGATGCTGGAGAAAGCCCTGGCAGACGCTCGACGGCCTTCGTCGCAGCCGTAACCACGCTGGCCAGGCAGCAGCCATCGGGCGTCACTGTCGATTTTTCGGTGAAGACGTTGTGCTCTCAGCCTAAGATCTTCGCGCCGATAGCGATCTTACGCTTGCCTCAGACGATAGGCCGTGGCGCTCCAGTAGCTATTGCCATTGCGCTGTTGGCGAGTCCAGCCGGCAGCCTCCAGCTGCCTGGCGATCAACTGATTCATGATGCCGTGGCCAAGCAGCAGCACGGGCCCTTCAGCAGCAAGGGCCTGAAGCCGTTGCGCTGCCTGGCCAGCTCGTACGCTGGCCTCGCGGGCAGATTCCATCCTGCCTGAGAAACCGCAAAACCATAAGACACGAAGAATGAAGGCCCAGGTAAACGGCGAAAGGCGCGGTAGAGCCCAACGCCCATGAGGCAATTGCGCCTCGCAGAACAGCTCGTCTACCAGACTGGGCTGCAAGCCCAGCGCCCGAACGGATTGCAGTGCCCGAGGCGCGGTGCTCGATACAATCACTTGGGCGGTAGCTGCCAGCTCAACGCTAACCTTTGGCGCGGGCTGGCTGTTGATTTCGCAACGTTCGTACTGCTCGATCCAGTGCTGCATATCGCGCGCTGAAATGTTGCCGGAGGTGGCCAGCGACGGCTGGCCATGTCGCATCAAGATGATTTCCTTATCCACTGCGTTCCATTCCTTGATTTGCGCTTGCGTGAGCAGGTGTTGGCTTAAGGTGTCTGTCAGTTGCACGCGCTATTGAGCTTCTGCAGTTCAATTTGCTCGGCGGCACTGCGTTCAAGGTTGATGCGCTCTTCGTCCAGATACCGATAAATATTCTGGAGGTTGACGATTTTCTGTTTGAGCTCGGCCATCTTTTTTTCAATCAGCTTTGCCCCGGCAGCGCAATCGATCAGCTTGTTGCGCTGTGCATCGAGAATCTCGCCAATTTCCCCAAGGGAAAAGCCCATGCTTTGTGCGCGCTGGATAAAGTCCAGGTCCTGCAGGGTTTGTGCGCTGTAGACGCGGTAGTTGTTCGTCCGCCGCTGGGGTGATATCAAGCCGATCTGTTCGTAGTAACGAAGGGTGTGTCGACTCGCTCCGCTGCGGGCTTCCAGTTCGCCGATTCTCATGAAAACACCGCTTGACTGTAGAGTTGGGTCGACAGTTTACGCTTGGTTTTTCACCTTACCAAGGAGCAGGAAAATGAGCGTGGAGTGTTTTGTCACAGGGGGGACGGGTTTCATCGGTCAGCACCTGGTGGCCCACTTGAGTGCCCAGGGGCATACGGTTCGGGTCTTGATGCGTCGCCCGGAACGCTTGGCCGAGTTGCGTGAACACGTCGCCAACCTGGGGGGCAACGCCGCCCGGGTGTTTGCCGTGGCGGGCGATTTGCAGCGCAGCAAACTGGGCCTGAGTATGGCTGACCGGGCACTGCTAAGGCAGGCCAGCATCGTGTTTCATCTGGGTGTCCAGTTCACCTGGGGGCTGACGCTGCAACAGTCACGGGCAGTGAACGTCGAGGGGGCCAGGCAAGTGGCACTGTTGGCCGCGGAACAAAAGAGCCGCTTGGTGACGGTCGGCGGCTACATGCTGAAGAATCACCAGCACCTGCGCACGATCGGCATCGATCCTCAGCGTGCGCAGCTGACGGACTGGCCCGCCGTCTACCGCAAGGTCGGTGGTTACGAGGCAAGCAAGCTGGAGGCGCATTTTGCCACCCTGCAGGTCATGTCGGCCCAAGGAGGGGAGGTAACCGTTGTCCACCCTGCGACCGTGTGCGGTCACAGCCGCACCGGTCATATCCTTGAGAGCCAGCCCCTGGCGACGCTGATACGCAACCTGGCGCAAGGAAAGCTGGCGGCAGTGCCAGGTACCCCCGAGCATTGGCTGCCACTGGTTACCGTGGACTATCTGGTTGAGCTGCTGGCAGCCTGCGCCTTTGATGACGCCATGGTTGGCCAGGAGCTGCTCGCCCTTGATGAGCGGACACCCAATCTACGCGAACTCCTGGCCCAAATGGCGCAGCCGCTTGGTGTGAAACCGCCAAGGCATCACCTGTCGCTGCGACTGATGAAATGGCTCCTGCGCCTGCCTCCCATCGCGCGGTTTTTGAACACCAGCGTCGAAGCGTTGGACTTTATCCAGACCCAGCGTTTTGATACGGCGGCGCTGGAGCTGTTTGCCAACCGGCATGGCATAGCCAAACCGGATATCCGCGAGGCGCTGCAACTCACCGCAGTGTTCGTCAATGCACAGTACCGGGGGGAGGGCACCGGCCGAGGAACGCCTGCAGGCCCTGCTGGTAGTCCTCGGCCGGCATAAGCTCGCTGTCTTTGACAATCACCAAGGCCTGGCCCTGGCTCACCATCGGCGCGCTCGCCACGAGGTAGCAGTACGGCGATTCCTGCACCTGAACGATCTGCTCCCAGGCCAGGACGCTGGTGCCGACGCCGGCTTTGTCGAGGCTAAAGCCCTGCTCGTCGAAGCGCAGGCAATAGCTGCCTTCGATCGATTTCAGCGGCGCGCGCAAGCGGGCTTCGATCAGCCGCTGATTGAGCCCGCGCAACGGTGCCCGGGGCTTGGCGTGGTTGGCGGCGATGCGTGCTTGCAGGTGTGTGATCCAGCGCCCGGAAAACCGCCACCAGAGCGGGATGAACAGCAGCACGAACAGTCCCAGGGTGATGACTTTTTGCGGGGTGAAGCGTCGTTCGGGGAAATAGATCGCCAGCAGGCCGCCGACCAGGCACAGGGTGAACATCAGCGGGCCGACCAAGCGGCTTTGCCAACGGGCAAAGGTGGCCATGGCCCGGGCTTGCTGCTGATCCTGCTTGAGCAACTCATGCTCGAGCCGTTCGGCCATCCAGGTCTGGAGATGGGCGGGGGTGATGCAGTAGTGCAATTCCATGGCGGGTTTGATCCGAGGTCCGTATTCGGTGGGGGCGGCAGTCTACCGGTTTTTGCCCCGTAGCGGCCCGTGGCTCAGGCGGGAAACTGCTCGACATGGCGCTCTATCCACGCGTACAGGCACTCGTCGAGCTGCGGGCGCTGCTCGGTGAAGCGCTTGTGGCAGGCAGTGAACAAGGCGTCCTGGTTGACCCGCGCAGCGAGCTCGACCGCGCCTTCGCTCCCGCCGTGGGCTGCCCGCAGCTGTTGTTGGCGCTGGTCGGCCTGTACCAGGGTGTCCGCCAGGGCATCCCGTTGCAGATGCCTGAACTGGGCGATGGCCTGCGGCAGGTGAAAGTACAGGGCACAGTCAAAACCCTCCCAGTCCTCGAAGGCCAGCCATTCGTGCAGCACCATGAAACAGCGCGTGGCCGGGGGCAGTTGCTCCAGCTGCGCGAAGTCCAGCCAGTACTGGCGCGGCAGTTGCGCGGCGGTTTCCAGCGCCTGGGCAATCAGGTTCAGGGCCTGGGCCCTGTCCCGGTGATGCTTGCGCAGGATGCGCTGGGTCAGGCCGAAGCGCGCATTTTCAATGGCGCTCAGGGCACGGTTCAGGTCGTAGCCTGCGTTGTGCAGGTGCGCCCGGGCCTGATCGGCGGGCAGCCCGGACTTGTCCACCAGCACCTGCAGCAGCTCGGCCTTGTAGCACTCGGCGGCTTGCTGCGGGTCGCCTGCGCAGCGCTCCAGCAAGGCCAGGGCATGGCGCAGGCCGATGGAGATGGCGCTGCGCAGTTGTTGCAGGGCCTGGGTGTGGGTCGGGTCCATTGACTGGCTACCTCGGGAGTTGTCTATGTTTGGCGAACCTGTCACGGCACCTGCAAGCTCGGCAGTGCGGCCCGACCCTGCGCCGAGAGCAGCGGCTGCAGTTGTTGCCAGGTGAAGCTCAGGTCGACATCACAGCCATCGCCGCTGGGCTGGTTGGCCAGGCGCAGGCCCTGGGTGTCGAAACTCAGGTCGTAGCTGCTGTAGCTGGCGACATCCGGGCAGTCGCTGTCTGCCGTGGTCTGGGTTTGTAGCCAGCTGGCGAATTTTTTCGGCAGCTCGACATGCCCGGTGTAGGGGCTGTCCCACGCAAAGCGCGTACCGATCCAGGTCCAGGGGTCGACGCTTTCGCCGGTTTGCAGGTTCCAGCTGTGCAGGCCCCAGCTGATGCCGCCGCGACCATAGCCTGCGCTCCAGCGGTAGAACCTGACGGTGATCCACTGTGATGACCAGTAGGTGGGTTCGACGCTGATCTCGCTTGTCTCGGCGGAGCCGCTGCGGCCGAGGAATTCGCGGCGCTCGCTGAAGAATGTGTTCTGGCCTTCGGGGCTTGCGGCCAGGCGGGCCAGGTGTTGATTGATTTTATGGATGGCCGGGGTATTGCCGTTGAGCTTCAAGGTGACCTGGGCGCCTTGGGTGCGCACTTGATAGGCATGCGTGCCGAAGGTCTTTTTCTCGACCTTTACCGGCAGGGGGGCCGCCTCCATGGGCGCGTTATAGGCGTCGCCACCACAGCCTTCGGCGCTGGTGCGGGTCAGCGCCAGGGGCAACGGCGTGCTGCCCGCAGCCTTGCTCCAGGTTCCGCTCAGCCTGTCGCCCTCGGGCGCGTCCAGTTGCCAGTAGCCGGTCTTGCCGGCTTCCACCCAGGGTTCTCCGGCCATCTCCTGGCCAAGCGAGATGGGGCTGAGAAAACGCTGGTAGTAGTAGCTGCCGTTGCGGTCGGGGGCGGCGTTGAAACAGGCGGTGATCGGCGCTTTGCCCAGCGTGCCTTGCCAGACGCCGGCAAGGTCGCTGGGCGCGGCGCTGGCGTAACCACACGCACCAGCGAGAGTCAGCAGGGCCAGGGGCTTGAGCATGAGGATCGGACTTCCAGTTGTCTGACGGGCAGGCATCATAGCCAATGATTGGCTCCTGAGGTATTGAACCAATAGCTGCCCTTGCTCCACTCGCCCCTGATCCCACTGTCTAGCGGGGGCTAAAGACCCGGTTCACGCCCCCACCATCAAGCACGGCATCAATCAGCGCCCGCGCCGTCTCGATGTGCTGGCCGGCGCCGTACACCAGGGAGTGGTCGTTGAGCGTCAGGTGGTCGAGCGCGTCGCTGACCGTGGCCTCGGCGCATTTCAGCAACTGGCAGGCATGCAGCAGCGCTTCTTCAGCGGGAATGCCGGCGCGAACAGTGAACATGTGATTGCTGCCAAACGGGGTGCTGGCGGTGGTTGCGGTGGACAGTTCGAGGCTGGGGGGATCGGGGACTGGCTTTTTCATGGTTGACCTCTATGTAGGAGTGGAGCAACCACGCTTCGCTGCTAAACGAAGGGTGGCAGCTGTACGCGGGTTAGCAGACCGGTCATAGAGGACCCCGGCGCACCCGAAGGCGCCCCACGTACAACCGCCATAACAGCGGTGTGCCGTCGACCTCATATGAATGTTCCGGACTGCTAAATCCGATCGTTGATCTTCCAACGACGGCAGCAGCCTAGGGCCATAAAAGGCTCGGCACAATAGCGCAACGGCGGCGGAAGTATGATTCAGAACGGTCTTACAGAAAACACCTACAGCGTCGCGATTTGTCGCTGTTTACTGTGGGAGCAAGCCCAATGATCGGCAGAAACCAGTAGAGTGCGCGTCACTCCCTCAATTGTTGCTTGAAGCATGAACCGTCCGCTGTTTGTTTCCCTCGATGGGCCCAAGGGCACCGGCAAGACCACGCTCCTGGAGGCCGTGACCAAAGCCCTGCGCGCCGACAAGCACAAGGTGATCCGCCTGTGCGAGAAAAAAAGCGATCCCTTTCGCGGTGCAACCATGGCCCTGGTCAACCAGCTGGTGCGCAATCCCTGCCGGGATCTGGAACTGGCCGTGTGCGAGCGCCTGGCCGACAGCCGCACCTGGATATCCGAGCATGTGCTGACTAAACAGCCCGCCGACAGCATCATCCTCATCGATCGCTGGTACCCGTCCGATGCAGCGTTTCGCCGCCTGGTGCCGTTTGCCGAGATTCTGCAGTTGAACCTGGAGCGCAACGTACGGGTGCCGGACCTGCATGTCGGGGTGGTCACCGACCCTCAAGTGTCGTGGGCGAGGGCCGCGGCACGCAACCGCGGGCTGAACAGCACGGTGATGCACAGGCTCGAAGAGCACGTGGCGAGTACCCAGGCGTTCGAGCGCGCGGTTGCCGATAACGGTTGGGTGCTGTGCCGCAATGAAGGCACGATCGAGGAAGCCACCCGGCAGGTGGTTTCGTCGATCTATGCAGTCCTGCACTAGGCTCTGTACGAAAAGCCTTGATACTTGGTCATGCAGCGTTGAAAACAGCCTCGGAATGCTCATTTACAACCCGTAAACTCCGCTTCCTCGGCTGTTTTCGCCTTGCCTGACCTGCGTCTCAAGACTTTTCATACAGACCCTAGCAACGGCTACTGTTTCTCGGCCAGCTATTCCTCGGCCAGCACCAGCCCCTGGTCCTCACCCAGAAAGCCGCCACTCTGGTGCTGCCACAGCCGCGCGTAGGTGCCGTTGCGCGCGAGCAGTTCGGCGTGGGTGCCTTGCTCGATGATGCGCCCCTCGTCCATGACGATCAGCCGGTCCATCGCCGCGATGGTGGAGAGCCGGTGGGCGATGGCGATGACGGTCTTGCCTTGCATCATTTCGCCGAGGCTTTCCTGGATTGCTACTTCCACTTCCGAATCCAGCGCGCTGGTAGCCTCGTCGAGCAGCAGGATCGGCGCGTTCTTGAGCATCACCCGGGCGATGGCAATGCGTTGGCGCTGGCCGCCCGAGAGCTTGATGCCGCGCTCACCGACCAGGGTGTCGTAGCCGCTATGGCCCTGCTTGTCGCTCAGCTGGCTGATAAAACCATCGGCCTGGGCGTGGTAGGCCGCCGCGCGGATTTGCGCGTCAGTGGCATCCGGGCGGCCATAGGCGATGTTGTCGCGGATGGAGCGGTGCAGCAGGGAGGTGTCCTGGGTGACCATGCCGATGGCGCTGCGCAGGCTGTCCTGGGTGACCTCGGCGATGTTCTGGCCGTCGATGCGGATCACCCCCTTGTCGACGTCGTAGAAGCGCAACAGCAGGTTGATCAACGTCGACTTGCCGGCGCCGGAGCGGCCCACCAGGCCGACCTTTTCGCCGGCGCGGATGTTCAGGTTGAGGCCATCGAGCACCTGCCGCTCGCCGTTGTAGTTAAAGCTGACATTGTCAAAACTCACCGCGCCGCCGCGGGTCTGCAGCACGCCGGCGTTCGGCGCATCCTGCACCTTGGGGCCGCGGGTCAGGGTGGCCATGCCGTCCTGGACGGTGCCGATGTTCTCGAACAGCGCGGTCATTTGCCACATGATCCAGTGCGACATGCCATTGATGCGCAGGGCCATGGCGGTAATCGCCGCCACCGCGCCGGTGCCGACGTCACCCTGGTGCCACAACCACAGGGCGTAGCCGCCGGCGCCGATGATCAAGGCCACCACCAGCGCCTGGTTGACGATTTCGAACTGGCTGACCAGGCGCATCTGGCGAAAGCCGGTCTGCTTGAAATCTTCCATCGCCGCGCGGGCGAAGTGCGCTTCACGCTTGGAGTGGGAGAACAGCTTGACCGTGGTGATGTTGGTGTAGGCGTCGGAGATACGCCCGGTCATTGAAGAGCGGGCATGGGCCTGCTCCTGCCCGACCTTGCCCAGGCGCGGCACGAAGTACAGCATGGCCAGGCCGAACAAGGCGACCCAGGCAATAAAAGGCAGCATCAGCTTAAGGGCGAAGCCACCGGCCAGGGCGATGATGGCGATGAAGTACACGCCGATGCCGGGGATGATCTCGATCAGGGTGAACAGCACCTCGCGCACGGCGAGGGCGGTCTGCATCACCTTGGTGGTCACCCGCCCAGAGAATTCATCGGAAAAGAACGACAGGCTCTGGCGCAACATCAACCGGTGGAAGTCCCAGCGCAGGCGCAGCGGCAGGTTGATCGCCAGTACCTGGTGCTGGACCATGGTGCGCAGCGCCACCAGGCCGATGCTGGTCAACAGCACGATACCGATGCCCCACAGCACGCGCCGTTCCTCGCCGTCGGTGGCGCCACCGGCCTGCCAGGTCGAGAGCAGGTCGACCACCTGGCCGAGAAAGGCGAACAACCAGGCTTCGTAGATCGACACACTGGCACTGAGCAGCGCGAGCGCAAGCACATAGCCGCGCGCGCCACGGGTGCAGGCCCACAGAAAGCGCAACAGGCCTACCGGTGGCGGTGGTACTTCGTCGGGCGGGAAGGGGTCGAGGCGGCGTTCAAAGATCTGCAGCATGGTGGCTTCCGAAAACGTGTAGCCCTGTAGTCTAGCCGGACGATGACATCAGTGGGCATCGACCTATCCTGTGCCGATGCCTCCCCACCCCCAGGAGTACCACTGATGGCCCTTACTTTGGACGACCTTGTCGAGATCGAGCACATCAAGCAGCTCAAGTACCGTTACTTTCTTGCGGTTGATTGCCATGACTGGGCGGCACTGGAGGGGTGCCTTGCCGAAGACCTGACCACCGCCCTGGACGGCGGCAAATACAGCTTCGACAGCCGGGCAGCCTTTATTGACGGGCTCAAGGCGATACTCGACCGGCCGACGTTCCTGTGCAAACACCACGGGCACCATCCGCAGATCGAAATCCTCGGGGCCGACACCGCGCGTGGCAGCTGGTACCTGGAAGATCACGCCATCGACCTTGAGGGCGACTGGCTGCTGCACGGCACGGCGCTGTACCAGGATGCCTACGTCAAGCGTGACGGGCGCTGGTTGATCGTTGCCACAAGCTACCAGCGCCTGTTTGAAACCGTGACCTCACCGATACCTGCGCAGCTCAAGGTCACGGCCAACCTGTTTGACCGGCCCTAGAGGCGATATTGACTGGTGGGCAGCACGTCGATCTTGTCGAAATCGATAAAGCGTGCGCAGCTGTCCATCATGATTGCCAGGTTGCGCTGGAACTTCGCCTCGTCGCCGACCGCGTCGAAGAAGGCTTGAGGGTCGGTCATCGCCGCCGGCGGGAAGCACTCTTCGACGATGGCGTCGATCGGCGGGGCGCCGTGGGTCAGCACCTGCACCACCAGGTTCTGCACGTACTGGAAGTTGTCCTGGGTGTCGATGGCCACTGCCGTGTGGTGGTTGCGCCAGATGTCCAGCCAGGCTTGCGGGGTCAGGCGAGGAGGGCGGGTCAGCAGGGCTACTTGCGCAAAACCGTAGGTTCGCTCGCCCGGCGCGCAAGCAAAGCGTGTGTTAGCGATGGCCTCGGACTCACACACCAGATAGGCCGCCATACGCGCGGTTGCCGCCGTGACGAGCCGGTCGAACGGCTGCCTGGCACTGGCGTTGGCGCTGTCCAGCCACAGCGACAGGCAGGCGTGCGGCAGTGGCCGGTTGTTCTCCTGGCGCAGGCCTGCCGCCGCGTCGACGTCGCTGTCGGCCAGGTTGAGTTGCAGCCTTTGCGCACCCAGCGCCTGCAGTTGCGCGGCAACTTCGCAGCGCAGTTGCCGGGCAAAGGTTTCGCGCGGGGTCTGGGTGTCGCGCCAGAGCAGGTAGATGACTTTTTCCATGGCGATCAAGGTCCTTCGCAGTTGGTCAATGAACGGGCGGGGTATCGACCCAAAGCCATGCTGGGGGCAACGCGAAACCACGGAATCCTCCGAACAGACTAGCGCTGGCCCCTGTTCAAACGCTTTGCCACAGCTAGTCCCAACGGACGATCAGCACCCGCCTGCGGCTCGATAGACTCAAGCCACACCCACTTGTGAGGTCAGCCGAATGAGCCTGGAACACCGCATTGCCCGCCTGGAGGCGCTTGACGCCATTCGCCAGCTCAAGCACCGCTATTTCAACGCCTGCGACCTCAAGCAGGTGGAGGTCATCCGCGACTGCTTTGCCGAAGGCGAGATCCTCATCGACTACGGCCCGGTGGGGACGTTTCGCGATCGCGACAGTTTCGTCGCGCTCTATCAGCAACTGGCGTGCAACGCGCGGGTGATCGACCTGCATCACGGCGCCAACCCGGAAATACACCTGACCGGTGACGACCAGGCCCAGGGCCGCTGGGCCCTGTACTACTTCAACCTGGATGGTGAGAGCGGCGCCACGCGGCAACTGGGTGGCATCTACCAGGATCGTTACCGGTGCATCGATGGGCAGTGGAAGATGATCGAGACCTGCTTCAGCGCTCATTCGCGGGTAGAGGGCTAGGCTTTGTACGAAAAGTGCCTGCGCGACGATCATGCTGCGTTGAAAACAGGCTCGGAATGCTCATTTACAACTCGTAAAGTCGTGCGCGACCCCGGCCGTTCCTCGCCTGTTTTCGCCTTGCCTGATCGCCGCTCGGCGACTTTTCGTACAAACCCTAGTCAAGGGCCTGGAGGCGTGAATGCGGTATTTGCTTTAAATGTAAAGTATTCGCATTTATACTGCGCGGCCACGCCTCCCTTGGCATTCCCTTCGCGCAGGTCATCGTGCAGGTCGAGCCCAGCAAACCCACACTCCTGGCAACCTTGGTCCGTCATTATGACGAACTGGTGGACCATGTGCGCCGACGTTTTGGCGAGCGGGTGTTCGCCCGTGAAGTGGTGCATGACTTGTGCCTGCAGTTGCTGGAAAAGGACGAAAAACAGGACGTGCGCACGCCGGTGGCGTTGTTGCGCAAGATCGCCCACGACATTGCGGTTAGCCGCTACCGTAGCGAGCACCGTCGCCAGGGCTGGATAATCGGCGTTGATGCCTTGCCTGAGGTCGCCAGTGGCGCCCCAAGCCAGGAACGCCATCTTGACGCTGAACGCACCCTGGCGCTGCTGACCGATGCGATTGCCAACTTGCCGGCGCGCTGCCAGGCGGTGTTCGTCATGCACAAACTGCACGAACTGCCGCAAGCGCAAGTGGCCGAACGCCTGGGCATCTCGCTCAAGACTGTAGAAAAGCACCTGCGCCTGGGCATGAGTGCGTGCCGCAAACACCTGGCCTCGGAGCTGCAACCATGAGCCGCAAGCCCCAGGACTACCGCGAAGAAGACGAAGCCCTGGCGCGTTTTCGCGAGGAGCTCAAGCAGCGATTCCCGCTGCCGGCGCCAACACCCGCCAAGCGCAAGCGCGCCACCGGCAAAACCCTCGGGCTGGTTGTGCTGGCCCTGGCGGCTGGCGCGCTGTGGTTGGACCCTGCGTATCAAACTCAACATATCGCCAGCCAGGTCGGCCAGCGCCAGGCCCTGCAGCTGGCCGATGGTAGCCAGGTGCTGCTCGACAGCGACAGCGAGCTGACCATCAGCTGGCACCTGCGCACCCGTCAGGTCGAGCTGCAACGGGGGCAGGCGCTGTTCCAGGTGTCGCCGAGGGTCTACCGGCCGTTTCTGGTCGATGCCGGCGGGGCAGGGGTGCGGGTGGTCGGCACCCGCTTCAACGTCAACCGCAACGGGCAAGACGTGCAGGTGACCGTGGCCGAAGGCAAGGTCGCGGTGCGCGGGCGTGCCACCGAGGCGGTGACGTTGCTCGAACCTGGCCAGCAACTGCGCGTGCGCGATGGCATCGCCGGCCCGATGACCCGGGTCAGCGCCGATGATGTCACGGCCTGGAAAGACAACCGCCTGGTGTTTGCAAGCACGCCGCTGGCCGAGGTGATCGGCACGCTGCAGCGCTATCACCGCCAGCCGATCAGGCTGATCGACCCGGGCATGGCCCGCTTGCCGGTATCCGGGGTGTTCGACAGCGCGCATGTCGAGCGTCTGCTGGCGCTGTTGCCGGCAATCCTGCCGGTCAGCGTTGCAACCGCGGCTGATGGCGCGGTGCTGATCAAATCCCGCGACACGAAAAATAATCTGCGCCAGAGGTAGGGTTGCGCGGCTTTGCTGACGGCTATCTCTCTGCAACCTTACTTTGTGGAGCATAAAAACGTGAGTCAGCCCTTCCTGCGTGCGCCTGTGCGCCTGTCTTTGCTGGCCAGCGGCCTGCTGCTGAGCCAGTGGTCGCTGGCGCAATCGGCACCGGTCGATTTCGATGTGCCCGCCAGCTCGCTGGAAACATCCCTGAACGCCGTCGCCCGCCAATCCTCGGCGCAGATCCTCTTTGCCAGCGACATCACTGCCGGCAAGAGCGCACCTGCGCTGCGCGGGCGCTACACCTTGCAGCAAGCACTGCAGCGGCTGCTGGGCAAGAGCGGGCTGACCGCCCAGGAGCGCGACGAACATACCTACCTGGTGCTGCCGGTCGCCACTTCAGCTGTTAACGAAGCGCCCGCCAGCGATTCGGCTGCAGTGGAACTGGCCAGCCTGGAGATCAGCTCGTCGCGCCTGAACAGCGACCTGGTGCCGCAAGCCCGGCAGGTCAATGTCATCGAGCGTGAACAACTGCAGCAGTTGCGCCAAGGCTCTGATGGCCTGGCCACCCTGCTGGCGAAAAGCATCCCCGGCATGGCGGACTCCAGCCGCACCATCACCGACTACGGGCAGACGCTGCGTGGGCGGACGATGCTGGTGCTGGTCGACGGCGTACCGCTGAACACCAACCGCGATTCCTCGCGCAACCTGGCCAACATCGACCCGGCGCTGATCGAGCGCATCGAAGTGATTCGTGGCAGCAGCGCCATTTATGGTGCGGGGGCCACCGGCGGGATCATCTCCATCACCACCCGCCCGGCCGGCGGCGAGCCGCGTGCGCAAACCACCCTCAGCGCCGTATCGCCACTGAGCCAGTTAGACAGCGACGGCCTCGGCGGGCAGTTGCAGCATCACCTGTCGGGCGCCCAGGGCCAGGTCGATTACGCCCTGGATTTTGGCGCCCGGCACATTGGCGCCTCCTATGACGCCAAAGGCCACCGTATAGCGCCCGAGCCGAGCCAGGGCGACCTGTTTGACTCCAACACCTACAACATCGGCGGCAAACTGGGCTTGCGCATCGACGATGTGCAGCGCATCCAGCTGTCGGCCAGCCACTACAACGCCGAGCAGAACTCCGACTACACCTCCGACCCCTCGGTTGCACGGTTACCGCCAGGTTCGGTGCCGGCAAGGCCGCTGTCGGGGCTGTCGCTGGATGAGCAGAACCAGATCAAGAACACCTTGCTCAACCTTGAATACGCCCACACCGACATCCTCGGCGGCACGCTCAATGCGCAGCTTTACTACCGCGACTACTTCACCCGCTTCACGCCGTTTGATGCGCGGGCGGTGGCCACCCGCGGGCGCAATGTCGACCAGGTGATGCAGAACAGCGAAGTATTCGGCAGCCGCGTGACCCTGCGCACCCCGATCGGCAGCGCGGGCACGACCGAGCTGCTGTGGGGCGGCGACTTCAACCAGGAACGCAGCGACATGCCGATCGACATCTTCGACCCGCAGGTGTACGACGCCAGCGGCGGCCGGGTGTTCGACAAGATCGGCAAGCTGACCTACATGCCCGACCTGACCTCGCGCAGTGTCGGTGGCTTTGCCCAGTTGCAGCACAAGTTCAATGAGCACTGGTCGATGGAAGGCGGCGTGCGCTACGAGTACGCCACCGCCGAGTACGATGACTTCATCCCGCTGTCGGAATCGGCCGCCGCCCAGCCGGCCACGGTGCAGGGTGGCGAGGTGCACTACGACTCGGTGCTGTCCAACCTCAGCGTCACCTACTCACCGGTGGCCGGCCAGGAGCTCTATGCGGCGTTCAGCCAGGGTTTCCAGCTGCCCGATATTGGCGTGCAACTGCGCAATGCCCGGCGCGGCTTTGATATCGATTCGTCGAACCTGGAGCCGGTGAAAACCAACAACTACGAGCTGGGCTGGCGCGGCGCCGTGGGCGAGCAGACCCTGGCGTCGTTGGCGGTGTTCTACACCACCTCCAAGCTGGGCGATGTGCAGAGCTTCAACAACGGTCTGATCCTCACCCGCACCAAGGAGCGCATCTATGGCGTGGAAGGCAGTGCCGACTGGCTGACCGGCGATGAGCGTTGGGGCGCCGGTGGCAGCTTTACCTGGATGAAAGGCCGCGAGCAGCCGGACGGCGGCGACTGGCAAGACATGACCGGCTACCGCATCCCGCCGCTGAAACTGACCGCCTATGTGCAGTTCAAGCCCAGCGAGGTGTGGAGCAACCGCGTGCAAGCCACCTATTTTGACGGCGATGACTATCGCCTGGATGGCGTTGCCAGCTTCGGTCGGCGCAAGGTCGATGGCTACACCACGGTCGACCTGATCAGCCAGTACCAGGTGACCGCCGACGATCAGGTCAGCGTCGGTATCCAGAACCTGTTCAACCGCGATTACTACCCGCTGTACAGCCAGCTGATGCGCAACAGCAACAACACCAGCCACCTGCCGGCGCCGGGGACGGTGTTGACGGCCAGTTATACGCATCAGTGGTAGTGGTTCGTTGGCAAGCGGCGCAGCCCGAAAACTTTCGGGCTGCGCCGCTTGCTGACAGTCACGCTTCAAGGGATGCAGGGGCAAAGTAGCAGGCGCTTTGCAGCAAGGTGCCGGTTTTGCGCCAGTGAGGTGGTGTGGCTTTAGCCGACCTTTAAATTGCCACCCGCAGCCGCCCGATTGGCTTCAATCTCATCCAGCAGCTCGGCGTTATCTTCCGCCCACTCATAGAGCGCCATCAGCGGCTCGACAAATCTGTGCCCCACCTCGGTCAGTGAATACTCGACCATGGGCGGCACCACCTGGTGCACCTTGCGCGCGAGCAAACCATCACTCTCCAGCTCGCGCAGGGTCTGGGTAAGCATCTTCTTTGAAATTCCCGGCATCGTGCGCTGAAGCTGGCCTGTGCGCATCGAGCCGAAACTCAGCACATAAATCACCATGGACGACCATTTCGGCGCCAATAGCGCGTGAATTCTACGAGGTGGGCATTGCTCACAGACCACCATGGGAATACCGGGATCGCGAACAGTGGGTGTCGTCATGGTTACCATTGGGTGCCTACGTTTCAAAAAAGTGCCTAATCGACAGATGATACCTAAAGGCTCAAGCTAACCCTAATCCCTGAATTACACACTGTAAACAACCTCTAAGGAGATCAGAATGAGCAGCCAGTCGACAATGCGAGCCATGGTGCTAGACGACTACGCGAGCGGAACATTGCTGGAGCAAACCGTACAGCGCCCGTCGCCACGGGCGGGTGAAGTACTCGTGCGCATTGCAGCCAGCGGCGTTAACCCCATCGACAACATGATTCGTCTGGGGCTTGCCCCCTACGCCATGCCGGAGTTGCCCGCGATTCTCGGTACCGACCTTGCAGGCGTCGTGGTTGAAACCGGGCCGGAGGTGACGGCCTTCAACGTCGGCGATGAGGTTTACGGACTCACCGGAGGCGTTCGCGGGCTGCAGGGCTCGCTGGCCGAATATGCTGCGGTCGACGCTGCGCTGCTGGCATTGAAACCGAAGAACCTGAGCATGCGCGAAGCCGCGGCACTTCCGCTGGTATTTTTGACCGCCTGGGAAGGCATGGTCGATCGCGCCGCTGTCCAGCCCGGCCAGCGAGTATTGGTGCAAGGCGGCGCTGGCGGAGTCGGCCATGTAGCAATCCAGATTGCCGCCGCACACGGCGCTGAGGTGTACGCGACAGCGTCCGCCGGCAAGCAGGCAATCGTCGCATCGTTTGGCGCTACGCCTATTGATTACAACGCCAGAACCGTCGAGCAATACGTTGCGGAGTTCACTGAAGGCAAAGGCTTCGACATCGTGTATGACACCGTGGGCGGACAGAGCCTGGACGACTCCCTGGTTGCGGCCAAAGCCTATGGCCATGTCGCCAGTTGTTTTGCTTTCGCCTCCCACAACCTGGCCCCTGGCTCCCTGCGTTGCGTGACGCTGTCAGGCATATTCGTGCTTTTGCCCATGCTCAGCGGCGAAGGGCGCGCGCACCATGGGCAAATCCTGCGGCATGCGACGCGGCTTGCAGAAGAGGGCAAGCTCAAACCGCTGATGGACCCTCACCGTTTTGGGTTGGCCCAAGCCCAGGATGCGCAGGTGTTGCAGGGTTCGGGTAAGGCCGTGGGTAAGGTTGTCATCGATATCGAGTAACGTCCTCCTGCCAGACGCTCCGTGGTGGCAAATCCAACACCTTGCGCTAGCCTCAGAGTGCTCCTCCTGGGAGCAGATCAGCCGGGCCATGTACGGCCCTTAATAAAGTTCTGAGGGAATAGAACAATGTCTAAAATTGATTTTTCATCGCAGAAGTCCAACGTCAATGATTCAGCATCATTGATGCCGAGCATTGCCAATAAAAAAATCCTCATGGGGTTCTGGCATAACTGGCAAGCCGGCCATAGTGACGGTTATCAAGGTGGGCACTTTGCCAATCTGAATCTGGTGGATGTACCCAAGGACTACAACGTTGTTGCTGTGGCTTTCATGAAAGGCCAAGGTATTCCTACCTTCAGGCCTTACAACCTCTCCGACGATGAGTTTCGCCGTCAGGTCGGCGTGCTCAACAACCAGGGGAGGGCGGTGCTGATCTCATTGGGCGGCGCCGACGCTCATATTGAGTTGCACAAGGGCGATGAGCAGCCACTGGCGAATGAAATCATTCGCCTGGTTGAAGTCTACGGCTTTGACGGGCTGGATATCGACCTGGAGCAAAGCGCGATTGATTATGCTGACAACAAGACGGTGTTGCCGGCGGCCTTGAAACTGGTGAAGGATCACTACAAGGACGAAGGAAAACATTTCATCATCAGCATGGCACCCGAGTTTCCCTACCTCAGGGTTAATGGCAAGTACGTTGGCTACATTCAGGCCCTTGAGGGCTACTACGATTTCATCGCGCCGCAGTATTACAACCAGGGTGGCGATGGGGTCTGGGTACAAGAGGCCAACGGTGGTAAAGGGGCCTGGATTGCCCAGGGCGATGACAAGATGAAAGAGGATTTCCTCTACTACCTGACCGAAAGCCTGGTGACCGGCACTCGGGATTACATCGCCATTCCCGCAGATAAATTCGTCATTGGCTTACCGGCCAATAATGACGCTGCCGCCACTGGCTATGTGATAGATCCTGCGGCCGTTGTCAATGCATTCAAGCGTCTCGACGCTGCTGGCCATTCCATCAAGGGGCTGATGACCTGGTCTATCAACTGGGACGACGGCGTTACCCGGGACAATGTTGCCTACAACTGGGAGTTCTACGATCGCTACGCACCGTTGATTCACGGCGAATCGCAGCCTGGTGACCGGCCAACGGCTCCGGCGAACCTGTCGGCCAGGGACGTCACCGAAATCAGTATGACCTTGAGTTGGGGGGCTTCAAGCGGCCCTCGGCCGATCGAGACATACACGCTATACCGGGACGGGGCTGCGATAGGCAATACGCCAGCCTTAACGCTGAAGGACGCCGGCCTGACAGCGAACACTCAGTACAGCTACTTTGTCACCGCAACAGACGCTCAGGGGAATCAGTCGCTTCCGAGCAAGAACCTGAGCATTCGAACGGCGGGAGACATCACCGATCCAGCGTTCCCCGAGTGGCAGTTGAACCAACGGTATCGCAAGGAGGATGGCGTGAGTTACGAAGGCAATAATTACGTGTGCCTGCAAGAGCACGTATCAAACTCAGGCTGGACACCACCAGTGGCGTTTACGCTGTGGGCGAAGGTGGCGATCAAGCGGCGAGCTTAGAGGGGAAGGTGAAGCCCGGCGTGATGCCGGGCTTTCCCGGGCCATTGTGGTTGACCAGCTTGAACACCAGGCCTTCGGGCTTGAAGTTGATCCCTTCATGCAACGGCGATTCTGGCCACAGCGCGCCGATCAGTACCTGGCCGGAAGGCGCCACCAGGGTGAAGTGGTCGTAGATCGACCATTCCATGGTACGTTCGTAGTCATTAGCCTGAGACAAGTCTAAAAGAGTGGCGACATTAACCTCAGAATCGGCGCCTTTGATATGTATTCTCTCAGCTGTAAGGTCAACATCGATGTAGGCTAATAGATGATTTGGCTGCGTATTTTTTGTAGATTCGTAGTTTTGCCAATAAACCCTGGGTTTGTTGAGCGGGTGACCGTATGGTTGTCGATTTGTCACCACCTTCGTTTTGATGCTGGAAGTTTCCTTAGTGATAGCCGTTCTAATTTGATCGAGGTCGTCGGCCGGCACACTAATGTCGAAGTTGTCTGGCTGGTTAAATAAGAATACCTGAGGCGAGTGAAAATTAGACGTAGACCAAAACGAACTGTAGAAGCTGGATAAACGCACGCCGAGAGACAAGATTTTGAAGTGCTCACTCGTGGGGATGGCTTTCGGCCTTAAATCGATTCCGAGTGCGACGCCCTTGCTGTCGATAGACGGCGGGGCCAATTACCATACATCTCGACCGCCCAAGTTATTCGGGGAGGGGGCGTGGCTGGTGTAAACGAAACAGCAATTTGTAGACAGCGTTGGGTATAGACTTTAGCCACCGTGTTGCTAGGCGACGAGGTACTGTCAGGCGGAGTGTGCTGGGTTGAAGCTTGGTAAAACAGGCTGAACCCAAAATCCGGCGCAGGGTTGTTCAGGACTTTTGTACGGGTAAGCTACCGACGCGATACTGAAGGATAGAGGCCTCGCTATCTTCGGTTCATTAGGCATATCTGTGGGCACGCTTCCAAGCTAGAAGCTAGAAGCTAGAAGGCAGCAATCAGCTGATCACTGCCTGCAAAACAGGAGCTTACGCGCCACTATTGGTCATGGGTGTCAGACGAATCTTATTTATGAGTGGAGGTAGGATTTTTTCTTAGAGAATGCGCCGATAAACGTAAAAAATTCATCGTGAACTCCTTCAGATAGGAGCAGGTCACGCTTCGGCGCGTGACTTATAATGGTGGTCGATAGCTTTACCCGGGGTTGCCTATAGGACCAGTCTGATTTTTCGAGCGCTCGTTTTGGGTCTGTTTCTACCCGAGTCCTATACGAAACTGTCAACGAACGGCGATCAGAACGGCCAACAGCGGGTGAGTAAATGACCAATCCGCGCGCTCCGCTCGGCGGAAGTTACAGGCTTCTTTTAGTCCCAGTCCTATTTTGTTTTGTGCCAGGGTTGGTAAGCTTATTTGGAGACAGCAAAACCGGGAAACTATTTCATGCGATTGAATGTAATTGCGCCCAGTACGTTTGCAGCATTGCGCGTCATTATGTTAGCGGTGGGCGCAGTCCCTGCTCAACGTATGAGGGGTATGCTTATGGCTAGCGGTATTACGCCTGTGGCTAGCTTCGTTACACTGGGCGAGGTCGAAGTATATTTGAGCAACGGTCCGGTCGATGTCATCGTTTGCCAAATTTGTCCTGAAAGTGATGCAGGCTTGATGTTGCTGAGCGTGCTCAATCGAATGCATAAAAACGGTAAATTGGAGCAGTTGCCCAGCCTGTTCTGGATGGGGGAAACGTCAATGATCGCCGCGACTTGCCCCGGTGATGTCAACTATGGCTCTAGACTGCCTGCAACAGTTCAGACGGCAGGGATCGAGTGCATGGGCGGGGTAGCCATGACTGCGCTGGATTCCCTCGCGCGCTTGGCCAAGGCGGCAGGTATTCATGTGGAAATCCTGCATCGGGAGGGGGCAATGGTCTTGAATGATGCCTTACGAGCGGCGCTGCTGATCCGTACCAAACTCGATTCAGGGCCCGCCCAGGCGGACTTCGAGTTGTTGACCGAAGAAGAACTGATCAGTGCACTCACCACGGGGGAGGGACTGCGTTTCGTGTTCCAGCCACAGTTCGATCTTTTGAGTCGGCGCGTTGTCGGGGCCGAGGCATTAATACGCTGGAAGCACCACCGGCTAGGTGACATCCCCCCTTCTATCATGATCCCGCTGGTCAACCGACTGGGATTGGACCTGCTGTTGTTCAGCTTGGTGGAAATGTGGGCGGTCAGGGTCATGCTCGCGCTCAAGCGCGAGAACTTCGGGATTCCCATCGCCGTCAATGCTTCGGCAAAGACACTCTGTACGCCGAAATTCGCCGAGCGGCTGGCAGCGCGCATGCATGGGGTAGGTTTGCCAGCCCGTTTGCTGAAGCTGGAACTGACCGAAGACGTGCCAGAGCCCGATGAGCTCTTGTTATCTGCAGCGTTGACCGCCATTCGAGCCAAAGGCTTCCAGGTGTCACTAGACGATTTTGGCGTTGGGGCGGCGACGATGAACCTGCTGGTCAATGTTTCATTCGATGAAATGAAAATTGATGGATCTTTTGTCCGGGCCCTTGGAGAGTGTTCATCCTCGGGCAAGGTCATCAGCGGTCTTGTCAACTGGGCGCGGCTACTGAAGTTTAATTTAGTCGCAGAAGGTATCGAAGATGAGTCGACGATTCCCCTGTTGTATCGTTTAGGCTGCAGAGTTGGCCAAGGGTATGCGTTGGCGCATCCCATGGAGTTCGATGACTTTATGATGTTCATGAGAAAACAAAAATAGTTAAAGAGCGCCGCCGCGAAGTATTCAGCCTAGATAAAAAACATCCAACTCGTCGACCCTGGGCATACCCGTTCCCGTAGAGGTAAATAACGGACTGCGCGGCGTGAGGCTCGTGGCTACCTACCAACGCACGCCGTCGCCGTTCTTAGGGAGCGTGGCGGGGGCCATTTGCTCCGATGACAAAGCACTCGCGTACGGTTGGAGAAGGTTGAAATGGTGAATGGAGTGGTTTGGCGAGGTGGGCAGACGGACGATTGACGCAGGCAAATTCAGTTGTGAGATGCGTAACGTTTAAGGGGCAGGGAAAGTGAAACGTTTTTTGTGCTCCGGCTAGCCCATTTGCAACTGTGGCTATACTAGTCTGAACTGTGCGTTGTGTTGCTTGTGTTTATTTTTTGACAGCGATGTACGTGCTGGCTTGAGTGAGTTAAAACGCGATGAAATCTATACGTATTGCGTTATTAGATGACCATGCAGTTGTCAGGCATGGGCTGGTCGATGCGCTGGCGGCTGAAGCGGACCTGAAGGTCGTTGGTGTATATGGACGGAGTCGCGATCTTATCGGCGGGCTGGCAAAAGCCCCCGCGGACCTGCTGGTTCTGGATTTCTCCCTGGGTCCTGACGAACTGGATGGTGCATCCCTAATTCGTGCTGTGCGGGTCAAATACCCCAGTTGCCAGGTCCTGGTGCTGTCCGCGCACCACGATCCAGCGACCGTGAGCCTGGCGATGCGTCTCGGTGCCCGCGGCTTCGTTGGCAAGGGAGAGGACATGCAGCAGTTGCTCAAGGCGATACGACAAGTGGCCTCCGGTGCGGCGTACCTCAGCACGGAGATGACATAGCGTTTGGCTGAAGCGGTTACCAGCGACCCGCCAAAGCAGGGCACGGATACGTCAGACGCCTTCGCCCGGGCAGATCTCAGCAGCCGAGAACAAGAGGTTATTCGTTGTTATCTGGCGGGGATGACTGTGAGTGAGATCGCCAAGAAATTCAATCGCAGTCTCAAGACCATCAGTACTCAGAAAGCGGCGGCGTTTCGCAAACTTGGCGTGACGTCGAACAACGAACTGTTCAAACTCAGTAAAATTATCAGCCCGCCATGACGCGATATGTGCGCAAGGGGCTGATGCTGTGGTTGCTGATAGTGGCGGCACCTCTGATTCAGGCCAGCTCAATCGAACTAAGCCCGGAGGAACGCGCTTGGATCGCCCAGCATCCAGTGTTGCGAGTGGGCGTAGACGAGAACCTGGTACCTTTCGAGTTCCTCAGAGGGGCCGTCCTGCACGGGCGGGCAAAACAATACTTAGAGTTCGTCAGTCTTGCCACCGGGCTTAAATTCCAGTACGTGCCGGGTAAAAGCGTGTCGGTGCGTGATCAAATGCTTCTGGAGGGCCAGGTCGATCTACTATCTTCCCACTTGCAGTTCAAATCCCAGCCTGGCAATCCGGCGATCAAAACGCTTGTCTATCACACCACTTCCCCGATTATTGTAACGCGTGTCGATCGCCCAGACATCTTCGACCTCGATCAGTTGCAGGGCAAGACCGTAATGATCCCGGATGTTGAGCGCTACGCGCGAATGTTCAGCGAACGGTCAATTCATGCCCACCTAATAAAGAGCATGTCGGCGCAGGAAATGTTGAGCAGGGTGGCGGATGGCAGCGCCGATGCAGTGGTCGCCACCGAAACGTTTCTCATGCCGTATCTGTACCGGCGGTTTCAGGGGGTGTTGGAGATATCCGGGGTGGTTGGGAGTCAACTGCTGGACGTGAGTATGGCCGTTCGCGCGGACAATGCGCTACTGGTGTCGATTCTTGAGAAAGTGCTGGGGGCCGTTTCCCCAGCGCAACGCAAGGCGATGTACGATAGGTGGTACCAGGATCTCAACGTGGATACGCCCACGCTATTGAGCATAAGCAGCCACTATTTTCATGTCCTGATCCTGGCGATCCTGGCATTTGCCGGCTTGTGTGTATTTGTGTTTCGTGGCTATCGCCACTGGCGCAGAGCGGTGCATAACGAGCGGCACAAAGCGAGATTCCTGCGCCACATGAACCGTGAGCTTCGCTCACCCATGAATGCCGTACTTGCCGCGATGGAGCTGTTGTTACATACCCGGCTCAATACTCAGCAGCGGCACATTTCCAACTTGGCCAACAGCAGCATAACCGCATTGCGGCACGTGTTGGATGACAGTTTGAACGTGTTGGAAACATCACAACCGGGACTGACTGGACAGCAGGCAGTCGAGCCTACCGAAGTGGGGGCATTGTTGGATGCGGTGGTGGGTTTGCATCGTTTACGGGCGCAGCAAAAGGAATTGGAACTCGAGCTGGATGCCCCTGCACGTTTGCCCCTGCTGCTGCTTGACGGCTCACGCCTGACGCAGGTCATCCACAACCTTCTGTCCAACGCAATTAAATTCACTGAAGCCGGCGGCGTGAAGGTGACGGTGAGCCTAGTGTCTTCGCAAGATAAGGCCCAGTGTTTGCGAATCGTAGTCCGCGATACGGGCGATGGCGTGTCCGAGTCGGCAAGAGCATCGTTGTTCAAGCCTTATGTGCAAGCCCTGCCTGACAAGAAGTTTGGTGGCACAGGGCTCGGTTTGGTGATATGCCAGCAGATGGTAACTGCCATGCAAGGATTCATGACATTCGACAGCACACCGGGGGTTGGTACCACTGTCACTATTTGTCTGCCCGCGGCCAACGCTCCTGAAACGGAGGAAATGCCGAAAGCGTTCAGCATACTCACGCCGCTGTCCCACAGTGGACTATGGATCCTGGTCGTGGAGGACACACGCGCCAACCAGGAAGTGCTGCTGGCCCAGATCAATGGACTGGGCTGTCACCCGATGATCGCGGCTGACGCTGCGCAGGCGAAGGCTTTGTTTGAAGAGCGTGAATACGACCTGATCCTGATGGACTGCGACCTGCCCGACCAAGATGGCTACAGCCTGACTCGCGAGCTGCGCGCTGCCGAGTCGCAGCTCATGCGCACGCGTTGCCCGATCATCGCGATTTCCGCGTCGACTGGTGGCCCGCATTCCAGGCGCTGCAAGGAGGCAGGAATGGATGGGGTGCTTAGCAAGCCTATCCGCCTTGGACAACTGAGTGAGCTCATCGAGCGCTGGTGCGATGTCAACCTGACATTGCCCTCGCCGATTGCGGCTTCACCTGCTTGGCTACCGGCCGAAGCTAGCGAGGAAATGGCCGCTGACCTGGGGTGCCTCATCCAGGCCGTGGCGCTATGTGAGCGTGCTTGCGCACTGCGCTTCGCCCATCGGGTGCGGGGCGCGGCGTTGATCATGGGGTGGTCGGAGCTAGGTTACGCAGCAGGGCATATGGAGGAACTGCTGCGCGACGGCAGGGGTTGGGATGACCCGGCATACGCGCAGGCACTGCAATCAGTCGTTCGACATTGGCACGCTTCGAGCGACGGTATGTCACCGGATGTGCTGCAACTGTCACTGACTACCTGGAGGGGGCAGTCGTGAACATGCTGCTTCTGGTGGGGGGGCTTGCGTTGGCATTGGTTGGTGGCAGGGGTGGCGCCTGTGCGGAAATCGAGCCGATACCGATGAACCTGAGCCAGCAGGAGAGGGACTGGATCGCGGCCCATCCAGTCCTACGGGTCGGGGTCTTTGACGACTTGCAGCCATTTGAATACATGAGCGGCGGTGAGCTGCGAGGACTGTCAGCCAAATATCTGCGACTGATCGCACAGCGCACCGGGTTGAAATTTGAACCGGTGATTACTACCACTCGCAGTGCCCGAAAAGACATGCTGCTCAGTGGTGAAGTCGATGTCTTGTCCACGCGCCGTACGTCCGTCGACCCCAAGGCGGACCAGGGTATGCTTTACACGCAGCCCTACAATACCAGTTCGACCATTCTCGTAAGTCGCTTTTCCGACCAGCCTTTTGTGGGCTTGGAGCATTTGACCGGCCAGCGGTTGGTCATGCTTGGTCGTGAGGGCTATGCCGCTTTTTTGAGCAGCCAGATTCGCGGCGTCACGTTGATCGATGCAAAAAACGCGGTGGACATGCTAGCGATGGTCAATGACGGAAGGGCCGATGCCGCCATTGCTTCCGAATGGTTGGTCATTCCCTACTTGTCACGCCAATACAAAGGGGTGTTGCAGATTTCCGGAGTGGTTCCCTCGTTGCATCGGGGGGTGAGCATGGCCGTGCGCGATACAGATGTCATGCTTTTTTCCATTTTGGAGAAGGTGCTGGCCTCCATTAGTACAGATGAGCGCAAGGGGATTTGCGACGATTGGTTGGCCGAACTGAATGTCGATATTCCAACGGTTCAAGTCATTGCCGAACATTACGAATCGGAGTTGTGGTTTCTGCTGGCCATAGTGTTATTGCTGCTGATGCTAGTCTGGCAAAGCCGGGTTCAAAGTGTACGTGCCGCACGTGGCGAGCGGAAAAAAGCGATGTTCCTGGCGGTGATGAGTCATGAAGTACGATCGCCCATGAACGCCGTTCTGGCTGCGGTGGAATTGCTGCAGCACACACCGCTCGATGACCACCAGCGCAAACTAACCAATCTCGTCAACAGCGGCGCCAATACCTTGCTGCGTCTGGTGGATGATGTGCTTGATATCTCCAAGATGGAGGCCGGAAAACTTCAACTTGACCCCGAGCCTACGGACCTTTGGACGCTTGCCGATGAGGTGGTCGAGAGCTACCGGCAGTCTGCAGAGGAAAAAGGCATTGGCCTGACAATTACCGGCGACCGCCAGTTACCGTGTCTGTTGCTGGACAAGCGTCGTGTAACTCAGGTGGTACGCCACCTGGTTGCCAATGCAGTCAAGTACACCGAGTGCGGAAAGGTCCAGGTGCAATTGCGGAGGTTGAGCGGTGGGGGTGGTACCGACCATTTACGTATCCGTGTCATTGACACAGGCGTGGGGCTGTCCAAGCAAGCACAGCGCTCCCTGTTTCGACCGTCCTGGCGCTTCAACCATTCTACCAGTCGCATGGGGGGCACGAAGCTGGGCTTAGTGCTTTGTCGTCGGTTGGTAAGCCTGATGAAAGGCCGACTAACGCTGGCCAGCGAGCTTGGGAAGGGCACGCGCATAGACATGACTCTGCCGCTGGTGCTGGCCCCACGTGTCGCCACTGCGTGCGGCAGCGAGGAGATACATGCTGTGGTGGCGGACACTGCACCCCCCACGAGTGTGCGGGTACTGCTGGTCGAGAAGCCGAGCGTAGAGCGGCAGGTGTTGGTCGAGTTACTCCGGCGCTTAGGCTGCGAAACCTTGTTGGCGGAGGATGCAGAGGAGGGCCTGGCGCTCTTTCGTGAGCACGCATTTAGCCTGACGTTGCTGGACTGGGACTCGCTGGAGGGGGGTGGCCCTCTAGGCCAGGTCGAGGCGTTTCGCGAATCTCAACATCAACGGCAGCGACCGTCCTGCCCCCTCATCGCCCTGGGGACGCCTGCGGGGCATGAAGGCCTGGAGCACTGTTTCGATGCCGGGGTGGACGGCCTGCTGACCAAGCCCGTACAGTTAGGTCAGCTGGAGCAAATCATCGCGCTGTGGTGCGATTTACCGCTGACGCCCGAATTGTCCAGCCACGTCGAAAACGCCGAGAGAACATTGTTCTCCCCTGAGCTGCGCACGCATGTCAGTAACCTCGTCGAAGCGTTGGCGATGCATGACAGTCGTCGAGCTTCGCAGGTTCTGCATCAATGGCGCATTGCGCAGCCGCAAGACTTTGCGCGCCTTATCCCCACCCTCGAGTTGATCGATCAATTGTTGAAGGACAGCGTTGATTGGCCTGCAGAGGCCCTGGTACCGCCGCTGCGTGTGCTGCTCACGCAGTGGGCTGAGTTATGCCGCGTCGCTCAAGCACCTGGATACATGCCCGCCTCTTAGAGACGTCGCCGCGCGCACCCGTACCTGACTCAGTTTTGTATGAAGCGCACCGGCAAGAGGTGCATGGTGCGTGGAGAACAGCCTGGGAATACTGATGCGCAACTCGTTAAGTTATGCGCAACGGCACCCGCTCCTCATTTTTTGGCTTTTCACGTTCGCTGCATGGCGACAATTCATAAAAACCTACCATAAAGTTTGAGTTATCCGGTTTTTTGGGACCAGTCCTATTGAAGAGCGACGTTATCGACGGGTATCGGCGAGAGGCGTCATTTGTTCAATATTTCGAGTCGTTGTTTTTAGGAGCGCTCCTATTTCATGAGTGTGGGAGCAGCTCTAGTATTTCGCCTGCAACACAACAGGAGTGTCTCCGCTAAAAAGGCCTCCACTTAAATTATGAATATGGTTGTTTCGGAGTCTTTACATGAACTATACAGCTTGCGCTATTGCCATGCTGGTCGCTGCTACCACTACCTCCGCTGCAATGGCTGCGGATGGCACTATCAATTTCAACGGCGAGCTTAAGGCAGAGACCTGCCAGGTCTCGGTAAACGGCGGTGGCACTTCGGTCGTCACCCTGCCAACGTTTGCAACTTCTGCGCTGGCTGAAGCTGGAAAAGTTGCAGGTCAGACCGGCTTCAATATTAAACTCAGTAATTGCTCTACCGCACTCAAGACTGCAGCTGCATTTTTCGAGGCCGGCGGCACCGTCGACCCGAAAAGCGGTAACCTGAAGAACTCGGGTACGGCCACTAAGGTTCAACTGCAACTGGTCGATGCCGCTAATGGTAAACCGATTAAAGCGGGAAGCGGCGACCAGATTACCACTACCAGCCGTATTGATCTCGATAAGCAGAGCCTGTCGGCCGATCTGCCTTATGCGGTTCAATACTTTGCGGAAGCGGCTACCGGCCCCGGCACCGTGGTGAGTTCCGTGACTTACTCCATCAATTATCAGTAAGTCGCAACAAAGGACTCGCACGCTTTAAGTTCAAGCGGGCGAGTCCTCGCGGCAACGGGACAATTCCATGATGCGCTTAGTTACATTCAAGCGTCTGCTTTTGGTGGGCTTGGCAGGGCTCGCAGCCGCCCAGGCATCTGCGGGCGTAGTGATTACCGGTACCCGGCTGATCTACCCGGCTGGTCAAAAGGAGATCACGGTCAAGCTCGACAATGCAGGCACACAGCCCGCATTGACCCAGTCATGGCTGGATACCGGCAATGTTGAATCGACGCCTACGCAGTCCAAGGCCCCGTTTTTGATCTCGCCTCCTGTGGCGCGTATCGATCCTGGTAAGGGGCAAACACTGCGGGTGATGTTCACCGGCGCTGCGATGGAGCAAGACAGAGAGTCGGTGTTCTGGCTTAACGTGCTTGATATCCCGCCCAAGCCGCAGGGCGAGGGTGATCTGAATACTCTCC
Organism: Pseudomonas sp. 2835; assembly: GCF_050435905.1. NCBI lineage: Bacteria > Pseudomonadati > Pseudomonadota > Gammaproteobacteria > Pseudomonadales > Pseudomonadaceae > Pseudomonas > Pseudomonas sp. 2835. Next base: position 376,046 of record NZ_JBNDLE010000001.1, read on the forward strand.
AGATGGCGTTTCGTTCGCGGATCAAGTTGTTCTACCGACCAGAGAAGTTGGCGGGTACAGCCAGTGAGGCAATTGAACAGGTGCAGTGGCATGTGGTGCCTGCCCGCAATGGCCAAGGATGGGAGCTGCAGGCATTCAATCCGTCGGCCTTCCATGTCTCGCTGATAGAGCTTGATCTCGTCGATGGCGGTAAGCGTGAGCGCAGCGAGGACGGGATGATCGCGCCAGGTGAGACGCGTGCTTTTCCACTGCCAGCACTGAAAGCCCGGCCGGGAGCTGCCGCTCGCGTCCAGTTCAATGCCATCAATGACTATGGCGCTCTGGTTCCTGTCAGCAAGGCAATCAGCTCTAAGTAATCCTGTACGATTTTAAGCGCGAGCCACTTATGCATAAGCCATCCCTTCCCGGGCCTCTGTCGGGGAAGCGCCCTCACTTCGCCTTGGATCCGCTAGCGGCTTCGCTGTTGAAGGCGCTGTTCACTATCCTCGGCGCCTGCTGTGGTCCGTCCGTAGTGGCCCAGGAAGTGCAATTCAACGATGCATTCCTGCCTGAGGGCTCGCGCGACCTGGATATTGGCGCTTACCAGACAGGTAACCCCGTGATGCCGGGAGTTTACCGCGCTGATGTGGTGCTCAACGGGCAGTTGAGCTTTCGTCACGACATTCGCATTGAGTCTCAACCCGATGGTCGCAACCCCCAGGTTTGCATGAGCCGGGCGCTGTTGGAACGTCAAGGCGTGGAAATGACCAAGCTGGCGGCCGAGGCTATCCTGGCCCTCGACAATGAGGAATGCCCAGCACTGGGGCGTTTGGTACCAGGCGCCACTGCGAGTTTCTCGCCCGACAGTCAAAGGCTCGACCTCAGCATTCCTCAAGTTTCACTCAAGCGTAATGCACGGGGTTATGTCAGCCCGGAGTTGTGGGACCGCGGTATCACTGCCGGCCTGCTCAGTTACAACTTCAACAGCAATCGCAACCATACGCGCACTGGCGACCAAGACTCTGCTTACCTGGGGCTAAATGCCGGCCTCAACCTGGGTGACTGGCGCCTGCGTCATAATAGTTCGATGAGCTGGCAGTCACACCGGGGAAATGACTACCAGGCGCTTAACAGCTATGCCCAGCGCGATGTCACCACATTGAAAAGCCAATTGACGGTTGGCGAATCCAACACCAGCGGCGAACTTTTCGATACGTTGTCATACCGCGGCGTGCAACTCGCAAGTGATGATCGCATGCTGCCTGACTCCTTGCGCGGCTACGCGCCGGTCATTCGCGGTATTGCGCGGACCAATGCGCGGGTGGTCATTCGCCAGGACGGCAATGTGCTGATGGAAACCACTGTAGCCCCTGGTGCTTTCGTCATCGATGACCTGTATGCCACAGGCTACGGGGGCGACCTGGACGTGAGCGTGCTCGAAGCGGACGGTAGCCAGCAGAGCTTTATCGTTCCCTACGCTTCGGTCAGCCAACTACTACGGCCTGGTACCTCGCGCTTCAGCCTCACTGCCGGTCAAACCAGAGACAGCTACCTCAACGAACAGGCACATCTGCTGCAAGGTACGCTGCAATATGGCCTGAACAACACGTTCACAGGCTTTGCAGGCGTACAGTCGAGCGAAGAATACCTGGCGGTACTTTCGGGCCTGGCGTTTGATACCCCTATTGGCGCGATGGCCGCCGACATGACTCATGCCCAGACGACACTGGCAAGTGGTACCGCCAGAGGCCAAAGCCTGCGGCTGTCTTATAACAAGAACCTCCTCAGCACTGGCAGCAACTTCTCAGTGGCAGCCTACCGGTTTTCCACTCATAACTACTTAGACTTCAGCAATGCGCTGCAACTGCTGGATGCTGAGAAGAGTGGCGAGGATGTGAGTCAGCTCGGGCGCCCGCGCAGCCGCTTTTCTATTACCGCAGACCAAAGCCTGGGCCCATGGGGGCAGCTAGCAGTCAGCGGCTTCACGCAGAATTACTGGAACCTGCCAGGCAGCGATGTGCAGTACCAACTCAGCTACAGCAGGCAGTTCGACCGGGTGAGCTTCAGTTTTAACGCCAATCGCAGTCGCAGTGGGCTGGGCGATATGCAAAACAGCTTCTTGCTGACAGTGAGCATGCCGCTGGAGTTTGGCGCTTCGGTCTTCAGTCCGCAAATGACCGCTCAAATCGGCCGAGATGCACAAGGCAATTTCGATCAGCAGGTGGGGATCAATGGCTCCGCCGGTGAAAACCGTCAGTTCGGTTACGGCGCGAATTTCAGTCACGACGGTGCGAGCCGCACGAAAAGCGCTTCGGTCAACGGCCAGTACACAGGCGCTCGGACCATGCTAAACGCTTCCTTGGGACGTGGTGCCGATTACACCAGTATGTCGCTGGGAGCCAGTGGTACGTTGGTTGCCCATTCCGACGGCTTGACGCTGACACCCTATCGTGGCGAAACCATGGCGATCGTGAGCGCGGCAGGCGCCGAAGGGGCGAAGGTAGCCGGCTATCCAGGTCTCAAGCTGGATAGCAGCGGCAATGCCGTGGTGCCTTACCTGCGTCCTTATCAGCTCAATGAAGTGGGCATTGATCCGATTGGTAGTTCGCTGGATGTGGAGCTGAACGAGACCAGTCAGCAAGTGGCCCCACGTTCTGGTGCCGTGGTGCGCCTGCGATACACCACCACCAAAGGGCGTGCGGTATTGCTCAATGTACGCCTGGATGATGGCAGCAGTTTGCCGTTTGGCGCCAGCGTGGTGGACGGCGAGGGTACTTCGGTGGGCACCGTAGGGCAGGGCGGGCAACTGTATGCGCGGATTAAGCCCGAGACCCGGCAGTTGTTGGTCAACTGGGGAAGCAAGGCGCTGCAACGTTGCGCGCTGGTGATTCCCCCCGCACCTGACAAGGAGCAACAGCTCCAACAATTGGACGCTGTTTGTGCAGCCGGTAAGGAGGTAGCTGACAGCGCTCTGCCTGACACTCGAAAGATTCCTTTGTGAAATGCTCACTTCTAGTTGAAGCGGCCGCGTGCCAGGGCGCAGTTATCTTCGAGCACGGTGAGTTTGACGACACGTGTACCCACTCATTGAAGGCAGAGGCAGGGCGACACAGGGGATAACACTGGGAAGTTTCCGGCCAGGCCTGCGTGTTTTATGTTTGGCAGTTATTGGGCGTTCAACGATGTGAATGTTCACGTCCAGAGGATTTTATTATGAGGTGTTCTGTTTGGATTAAAGCTGCGTTGTTGTTAGTTGCGGTGGGCGCGCTGGCAAATGGAGCGATGGCTAATCCTACGTGTGAACTCGCAAACGGCGTCGTGAAAGAAAACATGGTGTTAAAGGTGTCAGGGCTTACCGTCGGGCGCGATGTGCCAGTGGGGAGCGAGATCTACAGTGAGGATTTCAAGCCTAGTAGAAATTTTTCCACCGGCCTAACTTGTACTTTTACGCGGAACGGATCCGTAGATATTATATCGAGCATTTCGGGAACCGCAGTTCCGGGTTCAGTCGCCGGATACCGTAACGTCTACAAAACTAATGTGGCGGGAATCGGGTTCGCTATTGTAAATTTTTGGACTGGAGCGACTTTCCCTGATAATGAAATCTGGAGTATCCGGAATTTTATGGGGATTAATGGCGATAGCTGTAAGCTTAATACTAAATGTGTACCGACTCAGGATCCGCGATTAAAAATCGTATTAATTAAAACTGCTCACGCAGAGCCGGGTCAGCTCATTGATCTGCCAAACATTGTTCAAGAATATAGTGTTGGGCGTGCAAATCTTAAGAGGATGTTCGTGCTCTCAATTGAGGCGAATGTTACGGTCGCGTCAAAAACCTGCCTTGCAACTCCAGTGGAAGTTAATATGGGGGCAAACATGACCAAGATTTTCACCGGCAACAATAGCGCCGCACCGTGGGTCGATTTTTCAATCAACTTAACTAATTGTCCTGCATTTCACGGGGCGAGTAAAAATATGTTGAGGTTTCGCATAGATCCACTCCTGCCTGCGATCAATTCGAATAACGGTGTACTACGTCTCGAATCCGCACCCACGGCTGGGGCGCGCGCCGCAACGGGTGTGGGTGTCCAGATCGCCTCGACCAACAACAGCCCATTGCCTCTAGGAACAGTTCGGGATAGTGGTCTCACTCTGAGAAACACTGAAGCAAGCTATGCCATTCCCCTGCGTGCCCGTTATCTGCAGACCGAAAGCAAAGTGACCCCAGGTCCTGCCAAGGCTTCGGCGACCTTCACGATAATCTATCAGTAACAGGTAGTACGCCACCGCGGTGATAAAAATAAAAAAGGAGCAGGTATGAAAGTCAAAGCCAATATATTTTTTACGCTATTCGCATCGTCCACGCTCTGTGTCGTTTACGACCTGGCAAGGGCAGAGGATCACGTTCAGCTGAATCCTCCCGAGGTGGACAGAGCAGTCGTCAAACAAAAGTATTCGCGTATTGTGATGTTCGGTGATAGCCAACTCGACGTGGGTAATATCACTAAAAATATCTTCGCTAACCGCCTGCCTGTAACACTGCCGCTAGGCGCGCCTTTCACGCCGGGAGCTGGAAATTTTGCTCAGCAGCTATTGAATGAGCCGATCATTAACGCGAACCCCATATATTGGTCAGAGACTTTTTCTCCCTTTGGGTATGACGTGAAAGTTGAAGTTGAAAGTGAAGGTGGTAAGCAGTTCATAAGAAATGACGCTCATGTGAATATGGCACAAGGCGGTGGTAAGCTGAGTTCGACATTTCCGGGTGCCAGCAAGGATATTCAGAAAACCATCGCTCGCCAAGCGGTGAGCGGGTTCATTGAGAAGTTGCCCACGAGCAGTAGATGGATTTTTAGAAGCATGGCTGATGGAGCCATAAATTTTGTGCTCAGCAGGATGAGTGAGCGAAATATTACGTTGATAAATAAAATTTCGGAGCAACCCCTGCGTTTCAGTGAAGGCGGTGGTGTTTTCAGCAACGATGACTTAGCTATTATCATGGCAGGTGGTAATGACATTATTGAACAGGGCTACACTGGTGCTAGGCAGACAACCATCGCGAGAAGAGAAGTGGCAGAAAGTAGGCAGAAGCTTCTGGTCGATGTGATACACATAGGTGCAAAAAATATCCTGTTCGGAAATATCCCGGATATCAGGCTGACGCCGACACTTCTGAATTGGCGCCAAGGCGAGCAAAACGGGCTGCATCTCGGCATTGCGAGGGACGCTAAAAGTGCATGGACTAATATTTCACACTTAACAGACGACATTAATGCCAGCACGACGCCCATGGTGTTAAACACGCTACTGCGGCACCCGGGGGTGACGGTCACACTATTCGATACATTCAAAATGCTGGGGCATATCGCCGGGCAGGGAGAGTTGTATGGTATCGATGGAAGTCTGAAATTGTCGTGCGACGCAGTAGCCGAGTGCAAGCATGCTCGAGATGCCAAGGAAGATCGATACCTCACCCAGGATGGCCTTCACCCGAGTGTCAATACGAGTAGGGTTTTCGCAAATGCCTACACGGATTATTTGCGAACACCTTCGAAATCTATACGCAACCGGGTGGAGGGGCAAGGAGGTGGGTACAACGCTTATTTCGACGCGTTTGTCGACCTTACCGCTGTGCAAGAAAAAAAAGACACGGTCAGGCACTATATTATAGGCGGTCTCCTAGACCTGAGCCTTCAGCAAGCCGCCGACGCCTTATCGCGTGAAGTTCGTATCGACGGGGGAGTTTTATATTTTGATGGTGCTGCTGAGAACCTCAATTCGAATATCTATACCCAAGCGTTCAGCTCCGACTTGTTGATCGGCGCTGAGGAGGGTAAAAGTGGTGCCGCTATCGATGTAGCCAACATAAACTCGACTCTTACGTACAGCGGTAATGCCTCGGGCGGGCCGCTATTGAAGAGTGGCCCTGGCCGCCTAGTGTTGAGCGGCAACAATACTGTAATGTCTATGGTAAAAGAAGGCATCTTGCAGATTGGTGACGGTACTGACAGGGGGTGGATAGATCAACCTGTTCACAATGAGTCGATCGTGGAGTTCAATAGGAGTGACAACCGGGTGTTCGGCAGCGAAATACACGGCTCTGGTACACTCGTAAAAGCGGGAAGCGGCTCACTGAGCCTGACCGGCTTAGTGAGCATGGAAGGGCGAGCTGAGGTTAACCGCGGCGGGTTGGGGCTCAATAGCGTGATGTCAGCCGTCGACGTCCATGTCAACGATGGTGCTTTCGTGTACGGTTCTGGGAGCGTCAGGTCGATAACACTTGAGCACGGTGCCGCCGTAGCCCCTGGAAACTCCATCGGAACGTTGAACGTGATGGGAGACGTGACGTTCAATAAGGGAGCGATGTACAAGGTGGAGGTAAATCCAGCATCTTTGAGCGATAGCATCAATGCGGGCGGTACCGCGTATATCAGAGGCGGCGAACTTCAAGTCAATGCCGAAGCGGGTGATTACGGCTTCCAAACCCAGTACTTAGTACTGTCAGCACAACACGGTGTGATAGGAAGCTTTGATAACGTTACGTCAAATTTTTCTTTCCTTGAACCCAGCTTGAAATATGGGGCTAGCGACGTGGCCTTATTGCTGTTACGTAATGATGTCAGGCCTGCCGACCTGTGCGAGGGGGAAAACGGCAAATCCGCTTGTGCACAACTGCTTCCGTCGGCCGTGGCACCTGAAGTCATTGCGCAAACACCAACGCCGATTGTAGAGACGCCGAGTGTGGCGCAAACACCAGCGCCGGTAATAGAGGCTCCAAGCGTGGCGCAAACACCAGCGCCTGCAGTAGAGGCTCCAAGCGTGGCGCAAACACCAGCGCCGGCAATAGAGGCTCCAAGCGTGGCGCAAACACCAGCGCCGGTAACAGAGGCTCCAAGCGTGGCGCAAACACCAGCGCCTGCAGTAGAGGCTCCAAGCGTGGCGCAAACACCAGCGCCGGTAACAGAGGCTCCAAGCGTGGCGCAAACACCAGCGCCGGTAATAGAGGCTCCAAGCGTGGCGCAAACACCAGCGCCGGTAATAGAGGCTCCAAGCGTGGCGCAAACACCAGCCCCGGTAGTAGAGGCTCCGAGTGTTGTGCAGCCTGAAGCCCTAGCGGTAACGGCTCCCCCCCAACCTGAAGAATCGCTCATGTCTACTGCTGCAGCCCCGAACCCTCTCAGCGAAGGCTTTCTGGGCGACGGCGAATCTGGGCTGCTGACACTTGAAAACCGAGTTGTGCTGGGGATGTCCCGTTCCGAGTTCATGGCTTTTTCGACCTCCCTGCCAGGAGAAATTCATCCGACCATTGCCACGGTTCTGGATTACGGCTCATCTCATACTCAAGCGTCGGTCACTCATCGTTTATATGAAACTCGCAAGGGCTTGGTGGGGGCAGGGGCCTGGGGGCACATGTTCGGTTCTGAGGGCTCGGAGCAAAGCACCCGTGGTCTTGCCAGCCTGAGTCGCAATAGCCAGGGCTTCGTTCTCGGATCTGACGTGGAGGTAGAGGACATCAGCGTTGGTGTGTTCGGTGGTTATCAGAAGACCTCGATATCGCAAGCACTCGCATCCGCCGATGTAGAAACCTACTCCCTTGGGATCTATGGCGCCAAGCGCTTTGACGCCTGGACTGCGAGTCAGGGTGCGAATGTGGCGTGGCACGATGTCTCTACCAAGCGGCGGATTTATTACAAAGACCAGGTCTCGACACCTGAAGCCAGCTACCATGGCACCACACTTCAACTCTTCACGGAACTGGCTTACGGCTTGGACTTGGGTCGAGCGAGTGTTGAGCCCTACATCGGGCTCTCATATACGCGTCATGACCTTTCTGGTTCTTCCGAGGAAAAAAAGCTGTTCTCTTTGAAAGGTTACCGCGATGTTCAAGAAGTCTATGCCGGCAGACTGGGTGCGCGGGTTAATTATCCTGTTCAACTTAGCGAGAAGGTGACGGTTAACTTTCAGACCGGCGCAGCCTGGAAGCATGCCCTTTCGGATGTTTCCACCCAGACGGACATGCAGTTCCAGTCCCACGGCGAAGAATTTGCCATCGCTGGGCGGCCTTTACAGCGGAACATCTTGAGGGTGAACGGAAACATCAGCGTTCAAACCAAGCATGGCCTGTCGATGGGACTGGATTACATGACTGAACGAGCGCCTGGTATGCGTGATCAGTCCATTTCGTTGTCTGGCGTGTGGGCGTTCTGAAGTAATCGGGCCGACTACGCACCGAGCTTTTCCAGTTTGGTGAATTCGGCAGCGAAAGCGAGCCGGCTAGAAAAGGGGCGCGCTGTGCTTAATGACCAGGGAGTGCAGCGCTTTCAAATTGTCGATAACGGTCTGTACGCAATGAGCGGCGAGCTGGTTGGGCCAATCTATCGAGTCGGCGAGGAGTTGGTGATTCCAGATGGAGCCAATAACTGCCTGTATTCGATACGGCTCGATATCGAGCAGTAGTCCTAGGCAGTGGGCCTTCGGGTGGGCATGGGTGAGAGATGTACTGTACCGATGCTGACATAGGATGGCAAAAACGGATTCGTCGAATCAGTACCTTACTAGCCTCATGAACATTTGTGACATAGCACCTGATTTAACATAATATACATTATGCGCAGTCATCTATAGCAGCCCACGGGCAGTGCCAGGCCAGATTTCAAGCCTGGCACAACCCGTTTAAGCCTTTACCCCTTTACTTGCCGTGCAACGCTTCACTCACCGCATTCACAAACAACGCCTGCTCGTCATACAGCGAGCTCGGCGTCTCTGCGTTCTTCCAGGTCGACCACTGCACCATGACCAGTTTCTCCGCCGGGTTGATTGCAATGGTCTGGCCGTAAATCCCAAGCGCCCAGAGCGTTTGTTCACTGGTGGCGGTTTTCTTGGGTTCGGCATTGGCATCAGGTGCCGGCGCCGAGTACCACCATTGATAGCCGTACTGTCCGTTCGGCGCCGATGGCGTGACCGAGCCTTTGGCAGTCGTCCAGTGTGTCGAGCGTGCAATCCAGTCATCCGGCAGAATCTTCTCGCCTGACGGCAACTGGCCGCCGCTGAGCACGAACTGGCCAAAGCGGCCCCAGTCACGCAACGCTGCGTTGAAGCCGTGGCCGCCCATGTCGACTTTGTCTTTGACCAAGGCATGCCAGACGCCATCCTGTTGCATGCCGTAACGGCTCCAGATGCGGCTTTCGAGGTATTTGGCCAGGGTCATGCCGGTGGCGTTTTCCAGCACGCGGCCTACCAGCCAGGCGCCGCCGGTGTTGTAGGACCAGACTTCGCCCGGTTTGACCCCGGGTTTGCGTTTCACCGATTTGACCAGGTTGAGCACGCAGTCATATGGCGCAGGCTTGGCTTCGCACTGGGTCATGTGGGAGAAATCTGAGTCAGGTGATGCGTAGTTTTCATCCCAGACCACGCCCGAGGTGTGCTGCAGCAATTGGTGCAAGGTCACCTCTTGCCAGGCCGTGCCTTTGAGTTCAGGGATGTACCGGGTGATCTTGTCGTCAACCGAGTTGATCTTGCCTTCCTTTATAGCCACGCCCACCAGCACGCTGACGACTGATTTGGCCACTGAGCGCGAGGTCCACAGGGTGTTTTCGCTGTTGCCTTTGCCGTAGTACTCGTAGGCAATCTTGCCGTCCTTGAGGATCAACAGGCCGGTGACGTTCTGGTTGGCGATGTAGTTATCCAGGTTGTAGTGATTGCCGTTCATTGCATAGCGAATAGCTGGCAACGGGTTGCTGGCCAGCGTTAACGGCGACGGTTTGGCGCCTTGGGTGCTGAATACATCGCCTTCGTACAGGCGGTAGGTATTACGGAAACCCACCACCCGTGTGGCCTGGTCCCAGGTCAGCATGTTGTGCGGGTCCGGCAGCGTTTTATCAAAGGGTTGCGGGCAAACGTTAAGCCCCGGAACGCCACAATGTGCGGCTTGGCTGTCAGCCAGGCTGGTACCGCTGTGGGTCAATCCCAGTGCGGCGATGGTCAATGCCAATACCGAAACAGCCTGGGTGGATTGTTTTTTTATTGTTCTGCGTAACATCGGTACGTCCTCGACTTTCAATGAAATTGCGCCAGTCGATTTCGAGCTTATCAACTTGCGGAAACGGGAAAAGAACAATAAAGTCCGGGTCGATATTAAAAAAACTAACAGCAGTGAACGCCATGCCCAGCGACCGGCTGCCCCCGCTCAATGCCATTCGTGCCTTCGAGGCGGCTGCCCGCCTGGGCAGTTATGTCGCCGCTTCGCGAGCGCTGCACGTGACCCAGCCCGCAATCGGCCGGCACGTGAAAAACCTCGAAGACTGGCTGGGTGTACAACTGCTCGAGCGCACACCCCGCGGCGTTACCCTGACAGCGGCCGGGCTTGAGTTCCAGCAGGCAGCGACCCAGGCCCTGAAGATTCTCGCCGATGCCGGCTCGCGGGTTGCCCGTCGCCAGCAGGAGCGCTGGCTGCGCATCCTGTGTGTGCCGGCCTTCGCTTCGCGCTGGTTGACGCCGCGTATCGATGCAGTGCGCAGCCTGCGCCCGGGCCTGAAGCTGGCCATCGAGCCTAATGCCTCGTTCACGTCAGTGGATGCCCGTCAGGCTGACCTGGGTATCGGTTTTGGCCTGACGGGCGAGCATTCAGGGGTGTTTCTGAGGATGATCAAACCGCCGGTTTTCCCGGTCTGTTCGCCGACGTACCTGGCAAAATTGCCGAATAAAGCCCTGCAGGTGCAGGACTTGCCGAACTGCGAGCTGATTCACGTCGACGACGGCACCTGGTGGAACAGCTGGTTTGCGGCGCAACAGTTACCGCACAAGGTCAGGTCCGAAGCCTCGCACATGAGCAACGACATTGCCTTGAATCTGGCCCGGCGTGGGCACGGGATTGCTCTGGCCACCGAGGTACTGGTCAAGCACGAACTGGCAGACGGCTCCCTCGTGCGCTGTACCGATGCGCAAGTTGCACTTGAAAGCTACCAAGTGCTGACACCGCAACAGCCGTTGTCGGAAGATGCCGCCTGGTTTATCGAATGGTTGAACCAGGCTTTGCGCGAGGAGTTTCCACACGCTGCCATTGAACAAAGGTGATGCTGAAAGTACGCAACTGCCCTACTCTTTTTATAGCGCTGAAATATAACTCAACTAAATAACTATTTAGTTGAGTTATATATTCACGCCTCAGGCAAACAGCTTGAGTACGTCTTCCTGCCACTCATGCCCCTGCGGCGACCAGCCCTTCCCCACAGACGGCGGAAAGCCGGAGTGGCAGTAACCCTGCTGGCCGGTAAAATCAAACACGGCATGGGGATACTCATTGATCAGCAGCACCGCCTTGCTGTGGTCCATGGACCAGCCGATCTTCACTGTCGAGGGCTTCTCCCGGTCGGAGATATCCTCGACGTTATAGATATGCAGTGCATCCTGGATCGGGTTGTCACTGGCGCTGCTGTCCAGGGCGTAGAAATAGGCGGTATTTTCATCGTCTTCGAAGACCACGACAAAAGGCCCCTCCTGCGCCGGTGCCTCGATGACGGTGGCCTGTCCTACGTTCAGTTGTTGCTCTGCTGCCAGATAAATGGGCATGCGGATATCCTTGTCACGACGATAGATAAAAAATTATATCAATATGCTATTAGCCCATCTGTGCTAATCGACCCCCCTCCTCCCTGGCGCTATATTCCCCGGCAACCCCAGTGTTCCCCAACGCCGCGCTTGTGCGGCGTGAGGGATCGTTGTGCCCGTAAAACAGAACAACACCAAGGAAGATGCACCATGAAATCAGCATTCACCAAGATCACCCTGCTCAGCGCCCTGCTGGTCGCCGTCGCCGGTTGCCAGACCATGAAACCCAACGAAGACCGCCTCAAGTCCACCGCGCAAACCACCATCGGCGAGCCGGTGACGAAGATTTCCAACGTGCGTAGCGACCACAGCTCCACCTACTACATCGCCAGCACCGCTTCGGGTGATTACAACTGCGAGCTGCCCAGCGGCGTCATGGTCGGTATCGCCTCGATGGGCATGGGCATGGGCGCGCAATGCTACAACAAGAACAGTGGCCGCCCGCAAAATCCGCTGCAACGCTACTGATTGCGCGCTAAACCGGCGCTGCCGAGGTTTCGCGCAACGCCCGCAGGGTTGCGCGTAGCTCGGCCGGGCGCACCGGTTTGGACAGGATCGCGATCTGGCGGTCGTGCAGGGCCGCCTGGATCTTCTCCACTTCATGCCCGGTAAGAATCAGCGCTGGCACCGCCCTGCCCCGTTGCGCGCGTAACAGGTCAATGCACTCGATACCGGTAGCGTGGTTGCCCAGGTCATAGTCGGCGACGATGATGTCGCAGTCACTGGCGAGGTTTTTGCCGCTCAGTTCGGCCTGCACTTCACAGCCCCAGCGCTCGAGCAAGGCCTTGGTGGCCAGCAGCACGTTGCGGTCATCCTCCACCAGGCAGACTTTCAAACCGGTCAGCAGGCCGACCTGGCTCGGGTCTTCACGGTAGACCTGACGCGTCGGCGCGGTCATTTCGCGCAAACCTTCAAGGCTCACGGCCGTGCCATGGCCCACCCGCGAGCGTATCGTCACCTGCATGGCCATCATCTGCCCCAGGCGCCGGACAATCGACAAGCCCAGGCCTACACCTTCGACGTCCTTGTCGCGCAACTGGCGCACGCGATAGAACTCTTCGAAAACCTTCGGCAGTTCCTCCGCTTCGATACCGCGGCCCTGGTCGTAGATGACGATGGCCAGGCCCTCGCCACGCTTGCGCACGCCGATCAGCACCGGGCGCTGCGGCGCGTACTTGAAGCAGTTGGACAGCACGTTCTGGACCATGGTCGCCAGCAACGCCGGGTCCACCTGTACCCAGTGCTCGCAGGGGCGCAGGCGCAGCTCAACGCCTGCCCAGCGCGCCGCTTCGGCGTTCTGGCGCAACAGGTCGTGGAGGAACTCGCCCAGTTGCACGCTCTGCAGGCGTGGCTGCAACCGGCCGTTGTCGAGGGTGTAGAGGTCGAGGATCGAGCGAAACAGCTGCGAGACGTTGAGCAGCGAGCGGTCGATGTTATCGACCAGCCGGCGTTCTTCATCGCCCAGGCGCGCTTCACGCAGGCAGGCGGTGAACAGGCCGATGGAGTGAATGGGCTGACGCAGGTCGTGGCTGGCCTGGGCCAGGAAGCGCGACTTTTCCAGGTTGGCGGCGGTGGCCTCTTCCGAGGCTTTGCGCGTGCGTTCGAGCAGCAGGTGCGCGTACATCGGGATGACCGTGCTGGTGATCATCAGCATCAGCACCATGAACGGTTGCGCCTGCCAGTACGGCGTCAGCCGGTAGACGCACAGCAGCGCCAGCAACGCCAGGGCGGTGGCGATCGCCAGGTAGCGCGAACCGAAGCGCATGCCGTTGCCCAGGTTGACCCAGACCATCACCGCGTACAGCGGCAGCGCCGCTTCGCCGCCCACCACCAGGCCGAAACAGGTGCCGGTGTAGTCCTGGACCATGCTGAAAATGCGCCGCGCCGGGTACACCCCCGGCCAGCGCACGATAACCTGGCGTATAACCACCGACAGCAGCAGGAACAGGATGATGTAGATCACGATCGGCCGGTAGGTTTCAAAGCGCTGCCCGGGCAGAAAGCCCAGCACGCTGATATAAACCACGGCAATACCGGCGACAATGATGCGCAGGTTAGCCTGGTCGAGCTCGGAGTTTTTCTCGAACTTCATCTGAACATCCTTGTGCGACAGTCGTCATATCCAGCATGAACACCGGGCAGTGCCCTTACCCGGTGGTAAAGTAACACGCCCGTCAGGAACGCCACGCCCAGGGAGGCACTCACCATGGCATGCCGGATAATCATAGCCGACGACCATCCGCTGTTTCGCGAAGCGATGCTGCGTACTGTCCAGCGCCTGCTGCCCGATGCCCAGAGCGAAGAGGCCGGTGATTTCGACAGCGTGCTGAAGCTGGTCGCCAACGGCCCGGAACCCGACACCCTGATCCTCGACTTGCGCTTCCCGGGGCTGACCTGCATCAGCCAGCTGGTCGAGCTGCGCCAGCAATTGCCGCGCACCACCTTGATCGTGGTATCGATGGTCGATGACGAGGAACTGATCGGCGAGGTGATGGCTGCCGGCATCGACGGTTTTATCGGCAAGAATATTGCCCCGGACGAGATTGGCCAGGCGATCCTGGCCATTCGTGAAGGTGAAGTGCTGGTGCGTTTTGCTCCCTCCGGGCTCCTGCCGCTGGACAGCCACGCCGTCGCCACAACCCTGACCGCACGCCAGCAAGAGGTGCTGCGCCTGATCGCCCAGGGCAAGACCAACAAGGAAATCGCCCGCGCGCTGGACATCTCGCCGTTTACCGTGCGCATTCATGTGTCGTCGTTGTTGCGCACCCTCAATGTGCCGTCGCGGGCGGCGGCTGCGGTGAAGTATTCCGGGGTTGCCTGAGGCCCCCGACTCCCCCCGACCAAGTGATCTTGAATTGCCACTTCGCTCTGCTAGCGTTAGCAGCGCAGCCCCCCGGCTGCACGCTGCACAAGGACGATAGACCCTCTGCCAACAATGATTGGAGGCAACAATGAGCGCAGTCACCAGTTCGACCAACTTCGGTCACGGCTACCCTACCCCCGGTCCACAAACACCCAACGCCCAGAAGGTGCTGGACCACGTGTTCTTTCTCTCCGAATCGGCCTGGAAGCAGGTTCGCGAAGAAGAACAGTTCGACTTCATCATCATCGGCACCGGCTTCTGTTCCCTGGCCTTCGCCGAACGCATCCTCGACAGCAACCCCAAGGCGCGGATCCTGATGGTCGAGCGCGGGCCGTTCTTCCTCCCCGAGCACTTCCAGAACCTGCCGATCCCTTACCAGAAGACCCTCGGCGGCTTCTCCGAAACCTTCCCCTGGACCCTCTCGGCGCGCACCGCCAGCCAGCCACCGGGCAATATCGGCTGGCAGCACGGCATGGTGCCGTTCTTCGGTGGCCGCAGCATCATGTGGAGCGCCTGGTGCCCACGGCCGACCAAGGAGGAAATGGCCTACTGGCCCGAGCAGACCATCGCCGCCGCCGAAGCGCGCTTCGCATCGGCCGAAAAGCTGCTCAACGTCATCCCGGCCGACAAGATCGACACCCAGCTCGACCCGCAGGTGCGCGCCCATGTCACCGAGCAGCGCCCGGTCTACGGCACCCTGCAGCTTGAGCTGCAAAACATGCTCGAGCACAACATCAACAAGATCGACTCGGCCACCCGCTGGTTACCGGCGCCACTGGCCGCCGCGGCCGATCGCGCCGGTGGCGTGGACTTTGCCAAGTTCTCGACCCCGGCGGCAATCATGGAGCTGGCCGGCAAACAGGCCGAGCTTGCCGCTGCCGGTACTGGCAACCCGCTGCGGATCATCACCGAGTGCATCGTTGAGCGCATTCACCAGCAAGATGGCGCGGCTACGGCGCTGCAGACTTCGCGCGGGGTGATCAACATCGGCAACGCCAAGCTGATCCTGGCCATGGGCACCCTGCCGCCGGCGACCTTGTTGATGAACTCGTTCCCGCAGATCAAGCGCGCCGGTGATCGCTTCACCGCGCACTTCATCACCTCGGTGGTGGCACGGGTACCGCGCAAGGACTACCCGTTCGCCGACAAACTTGCCGAGCTGGAACTGGCGGCCATTTACCTGGCCGGCAAAAACAAGCAAAGCGGCATGCAGTACCACGTGCAGTTGTCGGTGCTGTCAGACCGGGAACCTGCAAAGAACGCGCAGAAAGCCGCGCGCTACATGCCGGACGTGGTCGCCACGGCGTCGATGGCGCAACTGGAGTCGTCCAAGGACCATCTGGTGTTCGTCTGCGCTGTGCTTGGCGAAATTGATTTTCGCAACCCCGACAACCACTTCCACCTCAACGACCAGGCCGACCCGACCACCAACGTCAACCTGCAAGTGCTGGCCAGCAAAACCGACCAGCAAACCTGGGACACCATGGACGAAGGCACTTTCCAGATGATGGAGCGGGTGTTCGCCCCCGAAGGCAAGGTCGAGTACTGGCACGGCGACCCGAACCTGGGCCACTGGACCAGCGAAAGGCCGGGCATCCCTGAACGGCGGGTGGCCGGGCTGGTGCACGAGGGCTCGACCCTGTGGATCGGCGACAAGGACGATAGCGTGGTTGGCCTGGACTACCGCCCCCATGGCGTGGAGAACGTCTACGTCACCGGCGGTGCGCTGTGGCCGGCCAGTGGTTCGTGGAACCCGACCATGACCATGGTCGCCCTGGCTCAGGATCTGGCCGACCAGCAACTGGACAGCGTCAACACCCCCACCCCGCCCACCTCGGACCTCACTGAAGTCTGACAGGTAGGAGCGGGCTTGCCCCGCGATGAGGCCGGTCAAGCCCATCGCGGCGCAAGTCGAATGCCCACTCGCTTTATTCAGACGCCACAATGGTTCTCGCGAATCAGCTTCTTGTTGATCTTGCCGACGCTGGTCTTGGGAATTTCGCTGACAAAGCGCACCAGGCGCGGAATCGCCCATTTGTTCAGGCGCCCGCTGTCGACAAATGGCTGCAGGTGCCGGGCTAGCGCCGGCTGATCCAGCTCGACGCCGGCAACGCAGACCACCAGGGCCAGCGGCTGCTCGCCCCACTGCGCATCCGCTACCCCCACCACCGCCACCGAATCGACGCCGCTGTGCTGGCTGATCAGGCTTTCCAGCTCCACCGAGCTGATCCACTCACCGCCGGTCTTGATCACGTCCTTGATCCGGTCGCGGATCTGCACCGCGCCGCGCTCATCGATGCAGGCCATGTCGCCGGTGTGCAGCCAGCCGCCGGCCCAAAGGGCGGCGCCCTGCTCCGGCTCCTTGAGGTAACCCTGAGTCAGCCACGGCGCACGTACGACGATTTCACCCAGGCTTTCGCCGTCATGGGCCACCTCCTGGCCCTGTTCATCGACGATGCGCAGGTCTACCAGCGGGATCGGCACCCCGGCGTTGATGCGCAATGGCAGTTGCGCCTGCATGGGCAGCGTCAGGTCTTGCGCACTGAGGCTGGTGATGCTCAGCAGCGGACAGGTCTCGGACATGCCATAGCCGCAGTGCACGCGAATGCCCCTGGCACTGGCCCGCGCGGCCAGGCCCTGGGTCAGCGCGCTGCCGCCCAGCAGCATCTTCCAGCCTGCCAGGTCGGTGCGCTGGCCTTCGTCGCAGTCGAGCATCATCTGCAACAGGGTCGGCACGCAGTGCGAGAAGGTCACCTGCTCTTCGCGCATCAGCCGCACCAGCTGGTTGGGCTCGTAGCGGCCGGGATACACCTGCTTGATGCCCAGGGCCGTGGCCACGTAAGGCACGCCCCAGGCATGCACATGGAACATTGGCGTGATCGGCATGTAGACATCGCCAGCACGCAGCAACGGCTCGCCCCCGCAGGCAGCGAAGGTGCCGAGTTCATTGAGGGTGTGCAGCACCAGTTGGCGGTGGCTGAAGTACACGCCCTTGGGATTGCCGGTGGTGCCGGTGGTGTAGAACAGCGTGGCCACCGAGTTCTCGTCGAAATCGGCAAAGTCGAAGTGGCTGTCGGCACCGGCCAGCAGCGCTTCGTATTCGCCCAGCAGCGGCAGCTCTGTGTGCACATCAGCGCCGTCACTCAGGCGCAGGTAACCCTTGACCGTCGGTAACTGCTCGCGCAACTGGGTCATCAGCGGCACAAAGTCGTCATGCACCAGCACCAGGTGGTCTTCGGCATGGTTCATGGTGTAGCGCACCTGCTCGGGGGACAGCCGCACGTTGACGGTGTGCAGCACCGCACCGAGCATCGGCACGGCAAAAAAGCACTCCAGCGCGCGGTGGCTGTCCCAGTCGAGCAAGGCCACGGTGTCGCCGGGCTTGACCCCGGCCGCAGTCAGCACATTGGCCAGGCGCTGGATGCGCTCGAGCAAGGTGCTGTAGCTGTAGCGCAGCTTGTCGGCGTAGACGATTTCCTGGCCGGGTTGATAGCGCACGCCCGACAGCAGCAGGCGCTTGATCAGCAACGGGTAGCTGTAAGCGCCGGGGGCCGGCTGCATGATGCGGGTGGTGGTCACGTAGGTGTCCTTCACAGTTGCTCGGCCTCCAGCAGATAGAGGCTGTGGCTGCCGGCCTTGACGCTGGCGCTGAGCGAATGGATGCGCGGCAGCAGGCGGGCGAAATAGAAGCGGGCGCTGCCTAGTTTGCTCTGGTAGAAGGCGCCGTCCTGGTCCAGGGCGACATCGGCCATGCGCGCCCACAGGTAGGCATACAGGGTGTAACCGAACACCTGCAGGTACTCCACCGCCGCCGCGCCGATTTCCCGAGGGTTGCCCTGGGCGCGATCGAGCACCCAGGCAGTCAGGTCGTCGAGATTGGCCAGCGCCAGGAGCAACGGCGTCTTGAACTCTGCGCGTGAGGCCGCCAGGGTCTGGGCGTAATCCTTGATCTCCTGGGCCAGTGCCGCGTAGCTGCGGCCACCGTCGGCGACCAGCTTGCGCCCGAGCAGGTCCAGGGCCTGAATGCCGTTGGTGCCTTCATAGATCTGGGTGATGCGGCAATCGCGAATCAGCTGTTCCTGGCCCCATTCGCGAATATAGCCGTGGCCGCCGAACACCTGTTGGCCATGCACGGTGGTTTCCAGGCCCATGTCGGTCAAGAATGCCTTGGCCACCGGGGTCAGCAGCGCGACCCGCGCCTCGGCCTGGCTGCGCTCATCGGCATTTTCGCTGTATCTGGCCAGGTCCAGTTGTAGCGTCACGTAGGTGGAGAATGCCCGCCCGCCTTCGTTCAGGGCCTTCATGGTCAGCAACATGCGCCGCACATCCGCGTGCTCGACGATCGGGTCGGCGCTCTGGTGCGGGTTTACCGGGCCAGTGGCAGCGCGGCTTTGCAGGCGTTCGCGGGCGTACGCCACGGCGTTCTGGTACGAGCGCTCGCCCAAGGCCAGGCCCTGGATACCGACGCCCAGGCGTTCGTAGTTCATCATGGTGAACATGGCATTCAGGCCCTTGTTGGCCTCGCCCACCAGGTAGCCGACTGCGCCGTCGAAGTTCATCACACAGGTGGCCGAGGCCTTGATGCCCATCTTGTGTTCGATCGAGCCGCAACTCACCGCGTTGGCCTCACCCAGCGCGCCGTCTTCATCCACCAGCACCTTGGGCACCAGGAACAGCGAGATACCTTTGGCGCCGGCCGGGGCGTCCGGCAGCTTGGCCAGCACCAGGTGGATGATGTTCTCGGTGAGGTCCTGCTCGCCGCCGGTGATGAAGATCTTCGTGCCGCTGACCCGGTAGCTGCCATCGGCGCGGGGTTCGGCCCGGGGACGGATCAACCCAAGATCTGTGCCGGCATGGGGTTCGGTCAGGCACATCGACCCCGACCAGCGCCCTTCATACATGGGCGGCAGGTAGCGCGCCTTGAGCGCATCGCTGGCATGGTTGAGCAACGACAGGCAAGCCCCGGCGGTAAGCATCGGGTACAGGGCGAACGACAGGTTGGCGGCGTTGAGCATCTCCTCGACCTGGGCGGCGATGACCTTGGGCATGCCCATGCCGCCGTACTCGCTGGCCCCGGCCACACCCACCCAGCCATCCTCGGCGTAATTGCGGTAGGCCTGGGCAAAGCCGTCCGGGGTTGTCACCCGGCCCGCGTGCCACTGGCAGCCTTGCTCGTCGCCGCTGCGGTTGAGCGGTGCCACCTGCTGGGCGATGAGCTTGCCGGCCTGCTCGAGAATCGCCCGTGCGGTGTCGGCATCAACCTGCTCGGCCAGGGCCGGAATGCGCGCCCACTGGCCGGGGATGTCGAATACTTCGTTGAACAGAAACTCCATGTCGCGCAACGGCGGTAGGTAATCAGACATGCGATGAACACTCGGCTTTTTGGCTGTTGAGGTTAAGCCCCTCGACGCTGGTGGGGCTGGGTGAAGGCGCCCGCGCCTGGCTGGCGGGCAAGAGGAAGTGCGACAGCGCCGGGATCAGCACCAGTGCGCCGAGCATGTTCCAGAGGAACATGAAAGTCAGCAGGATGCCCATGTCGGCCTGGAACTTGATCGGCGACCAGGCCCAGCCCACCACGCCGGCGGCCAGGGTGATGCCGACCAGGCCGACCACCCGGCCGGTAAAGGCCACGGCGTTCTTGTAGGATTGCGCCAGCGTCAGGCCCTGGCGCTGGTAATGCAGCTGCACGCTGAGCAGGTACAGCGCGTAGTCCACGCCAATGCCCACGCCCAGGGCGATCACCGGCAAGGTGGCGACCTTGACGCCAATGCCCATCATCACCATCAGTGCCTCGCACAGTATCGAGGTGAGCATCAACGGCAGTACCGCCACCAGGGTCGCGCGCCAGCTGCGAAAGGTGATCAGGCAGAACAGCGTCACCGCCAGGTACACCAGCAACAGCATGCTGCGGTTAGCTTCGCGCACCACGATATTGGTCGCCGCCTCGATCCCGGCGCTGCCGGCCGCCAGCAGGAACTGGCGCTCTTCGCTGCCGTTGGCCTGGGCAAAACGCTCGGCGATCGCCACCACCTGATCGAGGGTGTCGGCCTTGTGATCCTTGAGGTAGGCGATCACCGGCATCAGCGAGCAGTCGTTGTTGAACAGTTCCGGGGCGTTCACCGAGGCTTGCTGGGCGGCGTAATTGAGCACGTCCTGGTTGCGCTGGATGCTGCTCAGCTTGGGGTTGCCCTCGTAGGTGCCGGCGGTGATCTGGCGCACCGCGTTGGTCAGCGACACGGTGGTCTGCACCTGCGGGTTCTGTTGCAGGGCCCAGGCCAGGCGGTCGGCGAGCACCAGGGTCTGGTAGCGCAGGCAGCCTTCCGGGGCGGTCTTGATCATTACCGCGAAGGTGTCGCTGGACAGCGCGTAATGGCCAGTGATGTAGGCGTTGTCGCGGTTGTAGCGCGAGTCGGCGTGCAGTTCCGGGGCGCCGCTGTCGAGGTCGCCAATTTTCAGTTGCAGGCTCAGCCAGAAACCGCCGGCACCGAGCACGGCGGCCACCAGCACCGCGCCGGTTGCCCACTTGCGTTCGGTGAAGCGATCAAGCAGGTCCCAGAGTTTGCCAAAGCCGCGATGCTCGGCGGCGCGCAGGTCGATACGCAGGGCCCGTTCGGCGGCCTTGCGCCCGACGCCGACATACGACAGCGCCACCGGCATCAACAGCAACGAGGTGAAGATCAACACCGCCACGCCAATGCTGGCGGTTATCGCCAGGTCCTTGATCACCGGGATGTCGATCAGCATCAGCACGGCAAAGCCCACCGCATCGGCGAGCAAGGCGGTAACCCCGGCGATGAACAAGCGCCGGAAGGTGTAGCGCGCAGCGATCTGGCGGTGGGTGCCGCGGCCGATGTCCTGCATGATGCCGTTCATCTTCTGCGCCGCGTGCGACACGCCAATGGCGAAGATCAAAAACGGCACCAGGATCGAATACGGATCGATGGCATAACCCAGCCAGGCGACGATCCCCAGTTGCCAGACCACCGCCGTCAACGAGCACAGCACCACCAGCAAGGTGCTGCGCACGCAGCGGGTATAGAGGTAGATGATCAGCAGCGTGGTCAGCACTGCCAGGGCGAAGAACAGCATCACCTGCAGCAGGCCGTCGATCAGGTCGCCCATCAGCTTGGCAAAGCCGATCACGTGCAGCTTGTAGACGCCGCCCGCTTCGTAGTGCTGGCGCAACTGCTCAAGCTTTTGCGAAAAACCGTGATAGTCGATACCGGCGCCGGTCGCCGAAGCCTGGTCGAGCAGCGGCACGATAAGCATGCTCGAGCTGAAGTCACGGGCCACCAGGCTGCCAACGATGTTGGCGCGCTCGATGTTCTGGCGCAGTTGCTGGATATCGGCGGCCGAACCCTGGTAGGCATCGGGCATCACCGGCCCGCCCTGGAAGCCCTCTTCGGTAACTTCGGTCCAGCGCACCGCCGGGCTCCACAGTGACTTCATCCAGGCGCGGTCGACGCCCTGGCTTAGGAACAGTTCGTCGTTGATCTGGCGCAGGGTCTGCAGGTAGGCCGGGTCGAAGATATCGCCCTGGGTGTTTTCCACCACCACCCGCAAGGAATTGCCCAGGCCGCGCAACGACTGGCGGTTGTCCAGGTAGTTCTGGATATAGGGATGACCCTGCGGAATCATCTTCTCGAAACTGGGCCGCAGTTCCAGGCGGGTCAGGGCCATGTAGCCCAGCACCAGGGTGACCAGCAGCATGCACAGCATAAATGGCAGCCGATGGTTGAACACCAGGCGTTCTAGGCGGTTGCCGGAGCGCGCATCGAAGTCGCCAAGGTTGCGGATCACCGGCAAGGTGTCTTGTTGGATATCGGCCATCAGGGTTTTCTCTTGTTATGGCTGCTGCGGTTGTTCGAGGGCCAGGGTGCGAATGCCGCGCTCACCGACCAGCACCAGCTCGGCGCCGCTATCAAAGGCCGCGCCACTGACCGGCGCGCGCTGGGCTTGGGCCACGGCGCTGAAGCTTGCGCCGTCATCGCTGCTCTGCAGCAGGTCGCCGGCCTGGCTCGACAACCAGAACCGCCCGCTGGCGTCGAGGCTGGCGGCGGTGATGCTGGTGTTCAGATCCGTCTTGATCGTCTGCCACTGGCTGCCGCCGTCGCTGCTGCGCAACACATGGCCGCGCAACCCGTAGGCCAACAGCACCCCCGGTTTACCGGTCACACCAAAAAGCGTGCCGGCATAGGGTGTGCTCAGGCGTTGAAATCGTTTGCCATCGGCGCTCAGCTTGAGCAGCAGGCCCTGCTCGCCGCTTATGTACAGCGCGCCGTCGACACTGGCCAGGCCATTCAGGTGCAGGCCCTGCGGGTTGTCGCTGCGCTCCAGCCACGGCGTCCAGTGCTGGCCGCCATCAACCGTGTGCAGCAGCAGGTTGAAAACCCCGACCGCGTAGCCTTGCAGCGGGTCGCTGAACCAGACATCCAGCAACGGCTTGTCGGCGCCCTCCGCGACCAGGCGCTCGCCCTCGCTCACCCAGCTTGCCCATTGATCGCCGCCCGCTTGCGCCCGGGCCTGGTAATAGGCCAGCACCTGCTCGCCGAGCACGCGCCCGTCGAGCTGTTTTTCCCAGCTCAAGCCGCCATCGCGGCTGTGCAGGATCACCCCGTCGTTGCCCACCGCCCAGCCCAGTTGCGGGGTCGGGAAGCTCACCGCGTTAAGGTCGGCGCTCACCGGCACCCGGGCTTGCTGCCAGTGGCTGCCATGGTCATCCGAGTAGAGGATGTGCCCGCGCGGCCCCACCGCGACCATCCGTGTGCCGGCGCGGGTGACATCGCGCAAGGCGCTGCTCGCCGCCAGCGCGCTGGGCTGCGCCGGCAGGTCGAGCACGTCGACATAGGGCTCGGCCTGCACCGCGCCGTGCAGCGCGGCCCAGGCCAGCAGCGTCAGGCTGCAGCGTTTGAAAACATCCATCCCTGATCCTCCTCGATGGGTACGCAACGGGCTCAGCGAATGCCGGCCCCGGCCAGGGACTCGGGCGACCACTGGGTGCGCGACAGCGGCTCGATATAGCGAATGCCACCGTAGGCCCCGACCACGCCATTGAGGTTGTAGGTGCCGCCGATCAGGTCGTAGATCATGAACGGCGTGGCATCCGGGGTCTGCTTGTCGTAGCTCTGGCTGAGGAAGGCGAAGCTGCCGCGGTACAGCTGGCCACGGGCGTCATACTGGTCCGACGCCAGGGCGATCCAGCTGTCTTCGTCGAGGTAGAAGCGGCGCTTGTGGTAGATGTGCCGGGCGCCGTCCTTGAGCTTGCCTTCGACCACCCAGACCCGGTGTTTTTCCCAGCGCACGAACTGCGGCGCGAGGTGATTGGCGGTGGTCAGTTGCTTGACGTCGGTGTTGTAGGTCAGGCGGTAGGTGTTGTACGGCACGTACATTTCCTGCTTGCCGACCAGGGTCCAGTCGTAACGGTCCAGGGCGCCATTGAAGACGAACACGTCATCGTAGGTGCCCGAGCCCGAGGTGCCCGGGTTGGGCGTGTCGTAGGCCAGGTTCGGCGCCAGCTTGACCCGGCGCTGGCCCGGCAGGTACTGCCAGGCGCTGCGCGGTTGCACCAGCGGGTTGGCGGCATCGCGCAGCATCATTGCCTCACCTGCGCGGCGGGCCGGCGCGGTGTAGGTGAGCTTCATCTGGTAGTAGGTGTCCTTGGCGCCGATCGGCTTGGCCATGTCCTCATAAATCGGGTAGCTGATGTTGGCCTGGCCGGTGGTGCTCAGGGTGGCGTTGCCGGCGGCATCGACGTTCCACGAGTCGTACTTGGCGGTCATGCTCACGCCCTGGTAGCGCAACAGGAAGTTCCACATGGCCTCGGCGCCGCTCTGCGGGATCGGGAAGGGAATGCCCGGCAGCACATTGTCGACCGCGCTACCGCCCTCCTGGCTGCGCGCCCCCACGGCGTTCTTCAGGGTGTTGTCGAGCACCGGCTGCGGCAGCGCCACGGTGCGGTGGGTGGGGTAGACAT
Source organism: Pseudomonas sp. 2835 (assembly GCF_050435905.1). Lineage (NCBI taxonomy): Bacteria > Pseudomonadati > Pseudomonadota > Gammaproteobacteria > Pseudomonadales > Pseudomonadaceae > Pseudomonas > Pseudomonas sp. 2835. The sequence continues at coordinate 400,471 of NZ_JBNDLE010000001.1, forward strand.
CGACGCGAAAACTCGGAAAGCGCTTGAGCAGCTCCTGGGTGGTGGCGGTCAGTTGCCCCTTGAACTGCTCGGCATTTTTGCCATCGATGACCAGCAGCGGTTGCTCGGCGGCGAACGGGTCCGGGCGCATGCTTGCACCGGCCTGGTACGCCGCCGGCGGGGTCAGCAGGCCGCCCTGGTAGGCGGGGATCGAACCGTCGGCGTTGGCGGCCTTTTCTGCGCCAATCGGCGTCAGGCTAGTGCCCAGGCGCGCGGCCTGGTCGTTGGAGACGGCGGCGTGAGCCGGGTTCAGGGCAGCCAGCGACAGGCACGTGGCCAACAGGGTGTGCACGTAGTTCATGTTGTTGTTTTCCTGTGTGACTCAGAAGGTGGTTTTCAGGGTCAGGTACAGCGCGCCACGGTCCTCGGTGGTGGCGGCGCCGCCAGAGAACGCGGCGTAACCGCCGCCGTAGCAGGTGTAGTCCTGTTCGCCGTCCAGGGCGTTGGGGGTACTGCCGTCGGTCTGGCCGTCGTTGCAGGACTGGGTCTTGCCGAAGCCATCGACGTACTTGAGGTCGACGAAGTACTGGTTGTAGATCGCCGCGCTCAGGCCCACGGCGTAGTTGCCGGTGTTCTCGGCGCCGCCGCCCTGCACCGGCGATACGCCGTCCAGGCCAACGTTGATCGACAGCGGCAGGCTCAGGTCCATGCCAGGGAGCACCTGGTACCAGGTCGGGGTGAAGTTGACCGCGATCCCCCAGTTGTCGCGGGTCGGCTGGTCGATGCCGCGGTAGCTGCCCTTGCCCTTGTACAGGGCCTCGTTGTGGCTATCGAGCTTGAGCAGGTTGCTGTAGAACAGCTCGCCCAGCAGGGTCGCCGAATCGAACAGCGGCGTATCGCCGATGGTCATCAGGCCGTTGAGGGTCCAGTGCAGGGTGTCGCCGGTGGCGCTCATGCTGTCGCCGTCGGACGGCAGCTCATAAACCACGCCGCTGCTGGGCAAGCGCGCCGGCAGCAGGCCGAAGCCGCCGCCCAGGCCGGCCTGGCCCGGTGCGCTGAGAATCGCCGGGATACTCGCCAGGGGCATGTTGTGGCGAATGTTCAGGTCGCTGCCGACGCTGATACCGCCGACATCCTTGGACAGGCTCAGGCCGTAGATGTCGATGTTGTCGGCGTAGGCGAACTGGTAGGTGGCGCTTTGCAGCGAGTTGTACAGGTTGCCTACCGCGCCCTGGGCGCTGCCCGGCGGGCTGCCGAAGGGGCCGTTGGCGACGGTCAGGCCGCGGGCATCAAGCCAGGCCTGGGGCAGGATTTCCGAGGTCTTGCGGTAGTAGAAGCCCAGGGTGCCGCCCAGCCATTCGGGCGACCACTTGGCCATGACGCCCCAGTCGCCGCGTTTGTCCGGGGTCAGGTCGTGGCCGCGGCGGATGTTGGTCAGCGCACCACGTACCGGGATCAGCCCGGGCGTGCCGGTGTGGCCGAGCAGAAAACTCTGCGCGCCCTCGCCCACCAGGTCCGAGCCGCCGTAGTAAGTGCCCGCTTCGGGCAACCGCGCGGCATCCCAGTCGAGGAAGTACTGTGCGCCAATGGTCAGCTCCGGGTTGACCAAAAACGCCGTCGACAGCTGGTTGCGCGGCACGAACAGCTCCTTGGCTTCGGTGCCGGGTGACGCCGCCAGCTTGGCCAGGTCCAGGCCCGACTGGCCGTAGCTCAGCGAATGCACCGGGTTGAGCAGGGTTTCGCCCCAGAACAGGTTGTGCTGGCCCAGCTTGGCGCTGATCTGCGACGAATCGCCCACTTCTCGGCGCATGAACACGAAGGCATCCAGCACTTCCCCGGAGGGGCCGCTGTAGTAGCGCTGGGCGTAGTTGCTCAGGTGCGAACTGCCCAAGGGCACGCCGGTGCCTGGCAAGCCGTTGAGGCTGGGGTTGATGCCCGACTGGCCGCCGTTGCCGTTGACGAACGGGTTGGCGTTGGAGCCGGTGTTGTCGTAGGCCTTGTCGTACCAACTGGCGGCGCTGACGCGAAAGCCCATGTTGCCCTGGTAGATCACGTCCAGCTCGGTGAGCAGGTCGACACGGTTGGTGACCGTAGTGCCGGCCTTGCGGAAGTTGTAGTTGCCGTCGTTGTTGTTGGGGGTTGCCAGCAGGCGCTTGTCGGCGCTTTCGGTGCGTACGCCGTAGTTGTACTTGACCGTGTTATCCAGGCGCACGGCCCAGTCTTCACTGCCGGTATCAACCTCAAAGGCCTGCGCGCCGGGCAACGCCAGCAAGCCGATGGCGCAGGCGAGCAGACAGCGCTGTGGCTTCACAGCACGGTGAATGCGAGGGTTTGGCATCGCGATGACTCCACTTATTGTTATTGTTTTTTTTCGCTGCCCGTCGTTTGCGGGCTTGGCTCAAGCGTCCGTGCGCTACTGCAGGATTAGCGATCCAGGGCCTGGATCAGGGTTTCGGCCTGGGGCCAGGGGCCGTAGCCGGCTGCCGGGTTGAGGTGGCCGACGGCACCCAGTTCCAGTAGCTGGCTACCCCAGCCACGGGCCATGCTGCTCACCGCCTCAAGGCTTGCCAGGTGATCATTGCTGCTGGCGGCGACAATGCTCGGGAACGGCAGCGGCGTGATCGGCAACGGGCTCCAGCCGTTGGCGTGCAGGCTGTCCGGGCTTGGGTAGGCGGCGGGCCACGCCGCTTGCAGGTCTGGCGGGGCCGCCAGTAGCGCGCCTTTGATCGGCCGCTGATAGCGTGCGGCCCAATGGGCCACCATCAGCACCCCGGCGCTGTGCGCGACCAGCACGACATCGCCGTCGATCTGCTGCAGCGCCTGCTCGATGGCTTCGACCCGGGCGTTGCAGTCCAGGCCGTTGCGCTGCAGCGCTGGCACCGTCTGGACCTTGGCCAGGCGCGCCGCCAGCAAGGTCTGCCAGTGATCGGCAACGTGCTCGCGCAGGCCGGGGACGATCAGGACAGTTGCGCGGGTATGCAGTTTTTCCACGTCGGCACCTATGCTCAAGACAGTCCGCTCACAGGTCATCTGGAGCGCTTGCACAGTCACAGTAATCACCCCTCCCCCCTGGTGCTTTACATTGCGCGTCAGCCACTTTTCATTTGGTGACAGTACTGCCGGCAAACGACCGGGCGCCCGGTTATCGCAGGCGTTGGCCGACGAAGCACTGCTGCCGGCGGCTTCTCATTTGACGACACCCGCGCTATAACGAGTGACCCGCCACAGAAGCGGGACGCCCGATGACCACGCGTGGAAAACAACAACAATGACCGCCCTTGTACGTGCTGCCAGCCTGACCAACTACCTTGAGGTGTCTCGCCACCTCGGGCTCAACCCCCATGCCCTGCTGGCTCAGGTCGGCCTCAGCGCTGCCCTGCTCGACGACCCCAATCAACGCATCGCCGTGTCCAGCGTGGTCACCCTGCTGGAGGAATCCGCGCGTGTCAGTGGTTGCGATACCTTCGGCCTGCGCATGGCCGAGCTGCGCCAGCTGTCGGACTTTGGCGAGATCAGCCTGCTGCTCAGCCACCAGCGCACCCTGCGTGATGCCCTGCAGGTGATCGTCCAGTACCGGCATTTGCTCAACGACGCCCTGGCCATTCATATCGAAGAAGCCGGCAAGACCGTGATCATTCGCGAAGAAGTGGTTACCGACCTGCCCCAGCGCGGGCGCCAGGCTACAGAGCTGGCAATTGGCGTAATGTTGCGCCTGTGCGCCGCACTGCTGGGGGCTCACTGGCACCCGATCAGCGCCAACTTCACCCACGCGGCCCCGGCGGACCTGGCCATTCACCGGCGGATTTTTGGCTGCAAGCTGGTGTTTGGCAGCGAGTTCAACGGTATCGTCTGCCCGGCCGCCGACCTCGACACCGCCAACCCCTTGGCCAACGAGGCCATGGCGCGCCTGGCGCAGCGTTACCTGGACACCCTGCAGGCCGGTGGCAAGCTGTCGCTGGAGCTGGAAATGCGCAAGACCATCTACCTGCTATTGCCCATGGGGCGAGCAACCATCGAGCAAGTGGCGCAGACCCAGGGTATGAACGTGCGCACCTTGCAGCGGCGCCTGGAGGAATGCGGGGTGACCTTCAGCGATTTGATCAACGGCGTGCGCCGCGACCTGGTGATCCGCTATCTGGAGAATCCTGCCTATTCGCTGGGGCGGATTGCCGACATGCTCGGCTATTCGATGCCCAGCTCATTCACCCGCTGGTTCATCGCCCAGTTCGGCATGCCGCCGGCGACTTGGAGGACGCAGCATGAGCGCCGGCAAGAGCCGCCGCCGCTGTAAAACACGAGCGCGCAGCGGTCGTAATCCAGTCAACACCTCTTGTGCTGGCTGCACCGGCCTCATCGCCGGCAACGCCGGCTCCCACAATGGACCTGCATGCACCGGACCTGTAGGAGCTGGCCTTGCCGGCGATCGAGCGCGCAGCGGTCGTAACCCAGTCAACACCTCTTGTGCTGACTGCACCGGCCTCATCGCCGGCAAAGCCGGCTCACACAATGGATCGGCGTACACGGAGCCCGGTAGGAGCTGGCTTTGCCAGCGATCGAGCGCGCAGCGGTCGCAATCCAGACGACACTTGAGGTGCTGACTGCACCGGCCTCATCGCCGGCAACGCCGACTCCCACAATGGATCGGCGTACACGGAGCCCGGTGGGAGCTGGCCTTGCCGGCGATCGAGCGCGCAGCGGTCGCAATCCAGACGACACCTGAGGTGCTGGCTGCACTGGCCTCATCGCCGGCAAGGCCGGCGAAGGGCTGCAAAGCAGCCCCCCTGGGGCAACCGTCTACAACCCCCAGTGCATCAACGCCAACACCAGCAGCACCAGGAACAGCGTCTCCCCGACCATCAGCGCAATCGGCTTGAAGCCCACCGCCGCCAGCTCCTTTAACTGAGTTTTCATGCCCAGGGCGCTGATCGCCACCACCAGGCACCAGCGCGACAGGTCATTGACCCCGCCCTGCACCGCCGCCGACACCCAGCCGGTGCTGTTGATGCAGGCCAGCAGCACGAAACCCACCGCAAACCATGGCAGCAACGGTGGCCGCTGCCCGCCTGCATCACCGCCGGCGCGACGGGTGATCATAGCCGCACAGACAATCACCGGCAGCAACATGGCCACGCGCATCAGCTTGACCACCGTGGCAATGTCGCCGGTCTCGGTAGACATGCTGTACCCCGCCCCCACCACCTGCGCCACATCATGAATGGTCGCGCCGAGAAACACCCCGGCCTGCTGCGGCGACAATTGCAGCCAGCTGGCAATCATCGGGTAGACGATCATCGCCAGGGTCGACAACGCCGACACGCCAATCACGGTAAACAGGGTGGCGCGCTCTTTTTGCGGGTGATGGGGCAAGGCTGCGGCCAGGGCTAGTGCCGCCGAGGCCCCGCAGATCGCCGTGGCGCCGCCGGTGAGCATGCCGAACAAACGTTGAAAACCCAGGGCCCGGGCCGCCACCACCGACACCAGGATGGTCACCACCACCAGTATCACCACCAGCGCCACCGGCTTCCAGCCAAGGCTGGCGATCTGGCCCAGGGTAATGCGCATGCCCAGCAGCGCCACGCCCAGGCGCAATACCGTGCGCGCGGTAAATTCGATCCCGGCTTTGCAACGGCCATCGCTGGCCAGAAAGTTCAGCGCCATGCCCAGCAACAAGGCAAACAGCATCACCGGGGCATCGTAATGCTCACTGAGAAAGCTCGCCGCCGCCGCGGCAATCAGGCTGACGATAAAGCCCGGCGCCAGTTCCCGGGCGCGGTGGTTGGCGGCGGCAATTGCGATCACGCTCATTGGCCCGCCTCCGTGCTCGCCAGCACGATGAACAGCTGCCCACTTCGCTGCTCGACCGGGTAGCTGGCAACCTTGAGTTGGGTCGAATTGAGCAAGTAGCCGCTGGCCAGATCAAAGCGCAGACCATGGGCGCAGCACTGGATTACCCGCCCGTCCAGGCGACCGCCACACAGCGAGGCGCCCTGGTGCGGGCAGCTGTCGTCGATGGCGTAGTAGCTGTCGGCGACATTGAACAGCGCGACACTCCTGCCCTCCCATTCCAGCAACACCCGCCCGCCACGCGCCGGGACTTTGTCGGCCGGTACCGGATACACCCCGCTCATGCCGCCACCTCGTGTTCCAGGGTTTCAGCCATGGCCTGCAGCAACACCTCCACTGGCTGCGCCCCCGACACCCGCACGCGCTGGTTGAAGCGAAAACACGGCACGCCATCGGCGGCCTGGTCATTGGCACCGATGAACGGGCTGGCATCGCCGCGCAGGCAATCGGCAACCCTTCCAGGCTCCAGGCCACAGGCGCTGGCGATGTGCATCAAGGTCACCGGATCGCCCAGGTCCTTGCCGTGCTGGAAGTAGGCGGCAAACAGCCTGGCCAGCAGCGCTTCGGCTTGCTGCGCCGACCCCAGCGCCACGGCGCGCTGCAGCAGGCGATGGGCATCGGCAGTATTGGGCATGCGGCTGATGCGGGCAAAATCGATGCTCACCCCGGCAGCCTCGCCAGCATGGCGCACCTGTGCCTGGCGCAGGCGTACCGCCTCATCGCTGCCCAGGCGCTTGCGGTAAAAGGCCTCGAACGGCTGGCCGGTCCTGGCCATCTGCGGCAGCAATTGCACGCCGCGCAAATGCAACTTGACCTCGACCTCGGGCCGCTGGCGACGCAGTTGCTCCAGGGCCCGTTGCAGATGCGCCTGGCCAATCAGGCACCAGGGGCAGATAAAGTCGAAGAACACTTCGATCGACAAAACATGCTTCACGGATTCATCTCCAGGCGGGACATGTCACGGTGGTAATGACGCTTGGCAATAAAAAACACCGCCGCCGCCGCGATGCTGATCAACGGCACCAGCTGGAAGGCGGCATGCAGGCCGATCAGGTCGGAAACCCGGCCGGTAATCAGCGGCCCGGTCGCCAGCCCAAGCAGGTTGTTGGCCAGGGTCAGGGTGGCAAACGCGGTGCCGTGCACCGAGTAATGGGTGAGGTTGGCGACCATGGCGCTGGACGGGCCGTTGGTGCCGGCGGCAACCATCATCCCCAGGCAGATCAGCACCAGTTGCGCGGTGCCCGCAGGCAGCGCAAAGGCGATCGACAGCAACAGGCAACTGCCCAGGCAGTAACCGATGGCCAGGCTGATTTTGCGGTCCGGGCGCTGCCGGCCCAGGCGGTCGCAAAGCATGGCGCAAAGAATCATGCCGATGCCGCTGCACAGCACGATGATGGCCGCCACCACGCCGGCCCGGTCGGTGCTCATGGCGTAGTAGCGGTTCAGGTAGCTGGGCATCCAGACAATCACCGTGCCGCCGACGAACAACTGCAGGCCACTGCCCACGTAGGCGGCGATCACCGAGCGGCTGCCGTACAAGGTGTGCAGTGGCCGGGCGATCTTGCCGGCGGCGGCATTGACCCGCTGCGGGGCGATCTTCGCTTCCTTGACGATCAGCGGGTACAGCAACGCCAGCAACAGGCCAAACAGGGCCATGCCGGCAAACGCCCAGCGCCAGCCAAAGTGCTGGGCCATCAAGCCGCCCAGGGCCATGCCCAGTACCGAGCCGAACATGCCGCCGGCCATGAAGGCGCCGGCCAGGGTCGCGCGCATGTCACGGGGGAACACCGCGACCACCACGGCGATGCCGACGCTGCCATAGGCGGCCTCGCCGACGCCGACCAGAAAGCGCGCGGCAAACATCTGCGGGTAGTTGTCGGCCAGGGCGCAACCGAGGGTGGCCAGGCTCCAGAGCACGGCCATCAGCACCAGGCTGCGGATGCGCCCGAACCGGTCGGCCAGCAGCGACAAGGGAAAGGTCAGCAGCCCGACCATCAGCGCGACGATGCCGCTGAGCAGGCCCAACTGGCTGTCACTCAGGGCCCATTCGGCCTTGAGCAACGGGAACACCGCATTGAGTACCTGCCGCGACATGTAGTCGGAAATCAGCAGGCCAAAGGTCAGGGCAAAGACAATCCAGGCATAACGCCGTGGAATGCCCTGTGAAGTGTCGGCGCCATCGTCTGTGGCGCTGGCGATATAGGCGGCCATGCTGCCTCCTTGGGGTTGTCTGGCGTGAGTTTTATTGTTTTTGAAAGCCCGACGGACAGCGCTGCGGATCAGCGGCCCGACACGTAAACACGTACCGGGCCTGGCCAATCAGGCGCGCTGCGGCACACCCTTCTGGCCCGGCTGGCGGTTAGGCGCCATGCCGTTGGCCTGAAGGGTCTGCTCGATGCTGCTGTACTGCTCGCCAATGCGGTAGATGGCCCGCGCTTCCTTGCCGTTGGCGATCTCACGGCCCAGCTCATGGGCCACGCGCACGGTCTGCTGGATCTGCTGCACCGAACCGAAGCGCTTGCCGTGCTGGTCGATGATGGTGTCTTCGTTGCCGCAACGCGGGTGCAGCCCCATGGCCAGGGCCATGGTGTTGAACGGCAGCACGTTTTTCAGCAGCGATTCGGCGGTCAGGGTGCAGCCGTTGGGCGCACGGTGAATGAAATTGAAGAAGTTGAACGGGTTTGGGCCGTCGAACCCGCCACCAATGCCGATCCAGGTCAGGTTCAGCGGGCCCATGTAGTCGCCCTTGCGCACGATGCGTTCAAGGGTTTCCAGGGCGTGCATGCCGGTCAGCTGGAAATGCGGCTGGATGTTGCTTGCTTGCAATCGGCGCAGGTGTTCGCGCACCCAGGCCGGGCCGGCCGGTACGGTCATTTCGCTGTAGGCGGCGTGGATCGCCGGATGGGCCAGGGAGGTGCCCTCCAGGTACTCCGGGTACAGCAGCTCCATGATGTTCATCTGCGTGGTGTTGATTGCCACGGTGACCTGGTCGGGCTTGGGCGTAAGCTCGGCGAGCATGTGCCGGGTGTCATCGGACAGCCACTTGGCCGCCTCGCCGTCGCTTTCCGGAGCGAACGAGATCGAGCCGCCGACCTGGATAATCATCTCCGGCACCGCTTCGCGCACGCCGGCAATCAGTTCATTGAATTTCGACAGGCGCTTGGAGCCCTTGCCGTCCAGTTCACGCACGTGCAGATGAAGCACGGTGGCACCGGCTTCATAGCAGTCGACTGCCTTTTGCACCTGTTCGTCCATGGTCAGCGGAATGTCTTCGGGAAAGTCCTCGGGCATCCATTCCGGGCCATACGGGGCCACGGTGATCACCACCTTTTCCATGTTTTCCGGGTGCAACGAATCGTCGAAGAATTGCATGCTGTAGTCCTCGGTCTTGTTATTGTCCTGGGGTGTTGCGGGGCGTCAGAAGGTACGGTCGCCCTTGATCCCGGCGCGCTCCATCTTGCGGTGGCACGCTGGGTAGTCCATGACCGCGTAATGCTGGGTGCTGCGGTTGTCCCAGATCGCCACGCTGTTGGGTTTCCAGCGCCAGCGCACCTGGTACTCAGGCAGGTAGGCCTGGCTGATCAGGTAGCGCAGCAGGTCGCTGGCACCGGGGTTGGCGTCCTGGCCGAAACGCACCCGCTGCGGCGTGTGGTAGTTGCTGAAGTGGGTGGTGAAGGCGTTGACGAACAACACCGGCTCGCCGGTGTCCGGGTGGGTGCGCACCACCGGGTGTTCGGCATCGGGGAACTGCGCCTTGAGCGCCAGGCGCTTTTCCATCGGCATGGCGGCGCCAAAACTGGCCTCGATGCTGTGCCGGGCGCGCAGGCCCTCGATCCTGGCCTTCACCTCCTCCGGCAGGTTCTGGTAAGCCAGCACCATGTTCGCCCACATGGTGTCACCGCCTACCGGCGGGCATTCCACGCAGCGCAACACGCAGCCCATGGGCGGTGCCTCGCGCCAGGTGGCGTCGGTGTGCCAGGCGTTTTCGTAGCGGTCGGCGGGTTGCTCCGGGCGCTTGTAGATCTGCACCAGGCCCGGGTGCTCGGGGTCGCTACCGGCCACCGGGTGGTCCTCCAGCTCGCCGAAGCGCTGGGCGAAGGCCACGTGCTCGGCGCGGCTGAAGGTCTGATCGCGCAAGAACAGCACCCGGTGCTTGAGCAACTGCGCACGCAGTTGCTCGAACAGGTCGTCGTCATCAATTGCATCTGCCAGATTGACCCCGGTGATCTCGGCACCGATGGCGCAGGTCAGTTGTTCGATGTGCATGCTGTTGCCCTCTTCAGATGACGAAGATTGACGAGCCGGTGGTCTTGCGCGCTTCCAGGTCACGGTGGGCCTGGACCGCATCCTGCAATGCATAGTGCTGGTTGATCTCGATCTTGATCCGCCCGCTGCTGACATGCTCGAACAGCTCGCCGGCGAGGTCTGCCTTCTCCGCCGGGTCGGCGATGTAGTCGGCCAGGGCCGGGCGGGTCAGGTGCAGCGAGCCCTTGATCGCCAGGATCTGCGGGTCGAACGGCGCGATGGTGCCGGAGGCGGTGCCGACGCAGACCATCAGCCCGCGACGCTTGAGCGAGTCCAGCGAGGCCATGAAGGTGCTCTTGCCAACGCTGTCGAACACCACGTTGACGCCAACCCCGTCGGTCAGCTCGCGTACGCGCTTGGCGACGTCTTCGTGGCTGTAGTTGATGGTGTGGCTGCAGCCGTGGGCCCGGGCCACTTCGGCCTTGGCGTCGGTGGACACGGTGCCGATCACTGTCAGGCCGAGCAGACGCGCCCACTGCGAGACAATCAGGCCGACACCGCCGGCGGCGGCGTGCAGCAGCACGCTGTCACCGGGCTTGAAGTCGTACAGGCGGCGCATAAGGTAGGCCGAGGTCAGGCCGCGCATGGTCATCGCCGCCGCGGTTTCAAAGGCGATGGTTTCCGGGAGCTTGATCAAGGCCGCCGCCGGAATCAGGCGTTCGGTGCAATAGGCGCCAAGGGTGTTGAGAAACCCGGTGTAGGTCACCCGGTCGCCCACCGCGACCTGGCTCACGCCCTCACCCACCGCCTGCACCACCCCGGAGGCTTCCACGCCCATGCCGTTGGGCAGCGGGATCGGGTAGGTGCCGTTGCGAAAGTAGGTGTCGGCGTAGTTCAGCCCCACCGCCACCTGGCGCAGGCGCACCTGGCCCGGGCCCGGCTCGCCGACGTCGGCGTCCTCATAGCGCAGAACTTCGGGGCCACCGGTTTCATAGAAGCGTACGACTTTGGCCATGCATGTCACTCCAGTCATCCTGACGCAGTGCGTCAATTCTTGTTGACTGGACTCTATGCCCAACGCTTACCGGGTGCTTCGCATCGGACGACAAGCTGTTTTCATTTGATGACAGGCCAGCCCTGGCTACATCTCCACCTGTGTCCCCAGCTCGATCACCCGGTTCAGCGGCAGGTTGAAGTACTTGAGGTTGCTGTTGGCGTTCTTGAGCAAGAACGCGAACAGCGCCTCGCGCCAACGCGCCATGCCGATGCGCTTGGTCGGGATCACCGTCTCGCGGCTGAGGAAGTAGGTGGTGGCCATCGGGCTGAAGTCCAGCTCCTTGAGGGGGCACAGCTGCAGTGCCGCCGGTACGTCGGGCTCTTCGATAAAGCCAAAATTGAGGTTGACCCGGTAGAAGCCCTCGCCAAAAGCCTGTACTTCGAAACGCTGGGCCACCGGCACCCGCGGGCGATCCTGGGACACCACGGTAAGCAGCACCACCCGTTCATGCAGCACCTGGTTGTGCAGCAAGTTGTGCAGCAAGGCATGGGGCACGGCGTCGGCGCGAGCGGTGAGGAACACCGCTGTGCCCTGCACCCGGTGCGGCGGTTGCGCAGCCAGGCTGCTGATAAACAGCGGCAGCGGCAAGGCCGACTCGTCGAGACGCTCGACGATAATCTTGCGCCCACGCTTCCAGGTGGTCATGAGGATGAACAAGGCGATGCCGGCGATAACCGGGAAGGCGCCGCCCTGGAAGATCTTCGGCGCGTTGGCGGCAAAGTACAGGCTGTCGACCAGCAAAAAGCCCAGCAGCAATGGCAGCGCCAGCCAGCGCGGGGCCTTCCACAACAGCAGTACCACGGCCGAAGACAGCAAGGTGGTGATCAGCATGGTGCCGGTCACTGCCACGCCATAGGCCGCGGCCAGGGCGCCGGACGACTCGAAGCCGATCACCAGCAGGACCACGCCGACCATCAGCGCCCAGTTCACTGTGCCGATATAGATCTGCCCCTGCTCCTGGCTTGAGGTGTGCTGGATGAACATGCGCGGCACGTAGCCCAGCTGAATCGCCTGGCGGGTCAGCGAGAACGCGCCGGAAATCACCGCCTGGGAGGCAATGATGGTCGCCAGGGTGGCCAGGGCGATCATCGGCACCAGCGCCCAGTCAGGGGCCAGCAGGTAGAACGGGTTGCGGACCGCCTCGGGGTTGCCGAGGATCAGCGCGCCCTGGCCGAAATAGTTGAGTACCAGGCCCGGCAGCACCAGCAGGATCCAGGCGCGGGCAATCGGCTTGCGGCCGAAATGGCCCATGTCGGCATACAGCGCCTCGGCGCCGGTCAGGGCCAGCACCACCGCACCAAGAATCGCCACGCCCATGCCCGGGTGAACGATGAAGAAGTTCACCGCCCAGGCCGGGTTCATCGCCAGCAGCACTTCCGGGCGCTGGACGATGCCGTACACCCCCAGCGCGCCAAGCACGGTGAACCACAGCACCATCACCGGGCCGAAAATGATCCCGATGCGTGCGGTGCCATGCTTCTGGATCAGAAATAGCGCCACCAGCACTACCACCGCCAGGGGCACGACCCAGTGGTCGATGCCGTCAAAGGCCAGTTGCAGCCCCTCCACCGCCGACAGCACGGAAATCGCCGGGGTGATCATGCTGTCGCCGTAGAACAACGCCGCGCCAAACAGCCCGAGCAGCACCAGCACCCGGCTCAAGCGCGGGTACGGCGCCGCCGCCCGCCGGGCCAGGGCGGTCAGGGCCATGATCCCGCCTTCGCCCTGGTTGTCGGCGCGCAGCACGAACAGCACGTACTTGATGGTCACCACCCAGATCAGCGACCAGAACACCAGCGAGAGAATGCCGAGCACACCGTCATGGTTGGCCTGCACGCCGTAATGACCGGCGAAGACCTCCTTGAGGGTGTACAGCGGACTGGTGCCGATATCGCCATAGACCACGCCGGCGGCGGCGATCAACAGGCTCAGTGACGAGGTTTTTACGGGGGGATGGGCGCTTGCGGAAGTTGCGGCTTGGCTCACGGTCGGACGTCTCGAAGAAATGCGCGGGCAGTATCCCTTTCTGCTTGACGCCTCTTCGTAAAAAGTCCGTAAAATTTTCTTACAACTGCCAGTCCTGTGGGAGCCGGCCTTGCCGGCGATCGAGCGCGAAGCGCTCGTAGTTCAGGCAACGCCGGCCAGGCTGGCTGATCTGGCCCCATCGCTGGCAAGCCAGCTCCCACATTCAGCGCCCGAGCACAGCGCTCAAGTCCAGCCCATGCTCGCCCAGCGGCGGGCACCAGTAGTAGCCCCCGGTCAGCGGCCGGCTGAAGCGGTACAGGGCATCGACCACGCCGTCTTCCAGGCCGCTCATGCGCCGCAGTTGCACTTCAAACGCATCAAACGAATGACCGAAGGCCAGGAACGCCAGCCCCGCACCACGCTCATCCGCCCAGGGCATCGAGCGCCGGACGATAAAGGCTTCAGGGGCAAAGCTTTCCTGGGCGGTGCGCTTGACGTGGGCCGACTGCGGCGCGTCGTCGAGCTCTTCGTTGTCGGCCTTGCGCCGGCCGATAATGTCGTCCTGCTCAGCTTGCGGCAAAGCTTTGAAACAATTCAGGTCATGGCGCCACAGCTGGAACGCGGCAAAGCTCGAACCGTTCAGCCCCGGCACCTCGCTGGCAAGGATCGCCGCTTCAACGGCAGCCTCTTCCACCGGGTTCTCGGTGCCATCTTCGTAGCCGGTCAGGTCGTGGCCGCTCTTGTGGCGGAAGGCATCGGTCGCCTCGGCCAGTTTCAAGGCCGGGGCCAACAGTTGCTCAAGCGCCTGGCTGTGCAACCACAGCTCGCCACGGTCATCACCGCGCAGCCACAGCCACAGGTCGTGCTGGGTGCAGGGGTTGTCGACCGCTGCGGTCAGCTGGGGAAACCCACGCAGGCCGTCGATGCTGCCACCCAGCGCCTGCACCAGCGGCGCGCCGAAACCGGCTACCACGCGGCTGCCATCAACCTGCTGCAGCAGCGCATCGAGCACGCCCGGCAAGGCGGCGGGCGAGTGCAAGGTGAAGAACAGGTGGCGGGCCTGGGCGGGAACGGGGGCGGCGAGAATGCCTGGCTGAAACTGCATCGGGAATCGGGTCCTGGGGCAAAAGCGGCGATGCTACTGTTTGCCGGGCATAAACCGCAAGATCCGTAATGGATATTGAAATCCTTGCCTACACTGGCGGACATCGCCTTCTTACGAGTCCGCGCCATGACTGCATCGCCCTTGCTCAGTGCCTTCCTGCCCATCGCCCTGGGTTTCATCATGCTCGGTCTGGGCCTGACCCTGACCCTGGCCGATTTTGCCCGGGTGGTGAAATTTCCCAAACCGGTCCTCATCGGCCTGGCCTGCCAGATCCTGCTGCTGCCTTTTATCTGTTTTCTGATCGCCAAAGGTTTCGGTTTGGCCCCTGCTCTGGCGGTGGGCCTGATGCTGCTGGCGGCCTCCCCTGGCGGCACCACCGCCAACCTGTTCAGCCATCTGGCCCACGGTGACGTGGCCTTGAACGTGACCCTGACGGCGGTCAACTCGCTGATTGCGATCCTGACCATGCCGCTGCTGGTCAACCTGTCGCTGGCCTACTTCATGGCCGCCGACCAGGCCATCCCGCTGCAATTTGCCAAGGTGCTGCAGGTGTTTGCCATTGTCCTCGTGCCGGTGGCCATCGGCATGCTGATCCGCCGTCTGGCGCCGGGGTTTGCAGCGCGCATGGAGCGGCCGATGAAGATCATCGCCGCGCTGTTTCTGGTGTTCACGATTGTTCTGGCGATGGTCAAGGACTGGCAGACCGTCGTCGATTATGCCCCGGTGGTAGGCGGCGCGGCGCTGCTGTTCAACCTGCTGAGCCTGGGCATCGGCTACTGGCTGCCACGGCTGCTGAAAATCCCCAAGCGCCAGGCGATTGCCATCGGCATGGAGATCGGCATCCATAACGGCACCCTGGCGATTGCCCTGGCGCTGGCCCCTAGCCTGCTGAACAACTCGACCATGGCCATACCGGCGGCGATCTACAGTTTGATCATGTTCTTCACGGCGGCAGGCTTTGGCTGGTGGGTGAGCCGTGGGCACGAGCCCGCCCCGGTTGAAGCCGCAGTGCGCGATGAACTGCAATCCCGATGACAGCAGGCCCACACGAGTGTCCGTCATGAGCGAATTCATCTACTGCCATCCCGACCACAACCGCGCAGCCGACTACCGCCACTTGCGCGTCTTGCCCAGTACCGGTGCCCTTGGTGCCGACGTCGAGGGCCTCGACCTGAACCGCCTGGAGGACGCAGGCTGGGTCGAACTGCGCCAGGCGCTGCTGGCGCACAAGGTGCTGTTCATTCGCGAGCAGAACCTGCGCATCGCCGACCTTGAGCGGGTCACCCGACAGTTCGGCGAATTCGGCCGCGAACCCTACGTGACCCCCATGGCCGACCATCCGCATGTGGTGCATGTGGTCAAGGAGGCCGACGAGAAGGCGCCCTTCGTGTTCGGCGGCGCCTGGCACAGCGACTGGACCTTCCAGCAGCGCCCGCCGGCCTTCACCCTGCTCTACGGCCACGACATCCCGGCCTACGGTGGCGATACCTGCTACGCCAACCTGGCACTGGCCTATCAATGGCTGTCAGCGGGCATGCAGGCGCTGCTGGGCACTCTCGATGCGCTACACAGCCCCGAGCGGGCCTACGGGGTCGGCGCCAACCATAACGCCCTGCTGGAAAATATGGCGATCCACTATGGCAGCGACACCTCGCAGGACATGCGCAGCCACCCGCTGGTGACCCGTCATCCGCAAACCGGCGAGAAGGTGCTGTTTATCAACCCTGCCTACACCGTAGGCATCCAGGGCTTGCGCAGCGAAGAAGCCAGGCCGCTGCTCGACTACCTGTTCAACCTGGCCACCACGCCCGCTTTTACCTGCCGCATGCGCTGGCGCCAGGGAACCTTGGCGATCTGGGACAACCGCAGCACCTGGCACCTGCCGATCGCCGACTACCACGGCATGCGCCGCGAGATGTTCCGGACCACGGTTGCCGGTGATGTGCCCAGCCGGTGAAGATCTGCACTGGTTAGCGTTTCATCACCTTCAGGCCCCGCGGCGGCGCGCCATAGGTGCGGCGAAACAGGCGACTGAAATGCGCCTGGTCGTAGAACCCCAGGTCCAGAGCAATTTCACTCAAGGGCTGGCCGGCCAGCACCCGGGGCAAGGCCCGCTCCAGGCGCAACTGGGTCAACCATTGCTGCGGCGGCAAGCCGCAGTGATTGCGAAAGCGGCGCAGCAGCTGCCACGGGCTCAAATCAACGAATGCAGCCATTTCTTCCAGGCTCGGCGGCTGGTCCAGGCGTGACTCCAGCCATTCGCGCAACTGCCGCCAACGCTGCGGATCAAAACCGTTGCTGTGCTCGTTCACGTTGAGGGTAGAACCCAGCCCGAGCAGCAGCGCCAGGGTTTCCCACAGGTGACTTGCAAACGCCAGCGGGTCGTGCTGCTGGTGCAAACCATTAAGCAAATGCTGCAACTGCGGGTGGCGCAGTTGCAAGGCATTGAGGTTGGGCAGGCCCTGGCGGCCGTCGCTCAGGTCACGGCTGACCTCGGCCAGCCAGCCAGGATCAAGGGTCAGGATGCGGATGCCGTAGCCCTGGTCATCGGCGCTGGCGCCGTCGTGTACGTGTTCCGGGGCCATCAGCAGGATGTCCCCTGCCCCGGCCAGCTGGCGCGTGCCGCCGGCGGCGTAACGCTGCTGGCCGGTGACAATCAGGCCGATGTGGTACTCCAGGTGAAAATGCCGGGGAAAGGCAAATTGCTGGTAGCGGGCATCGATCAGGCGTACGCCTGGATGCCCGGGGGCTTGATGGACGACGCTATCCAACTAGCAGGCCGCGCGCCATTGGTGGATCTGGTCGAGGGTTGCGGTGACGCCGCCACACACGATCACCAGCACTTTCTGGTGCTGCTTGAGTTCTGCCGTGGGCGCGTAAGCCAGGGCCAGGGCCGCACCGCAGGCCGGCTCGACCAGGATGCGCTGGTCGAGCAGGAACTGCTCGCAGGCGTCCAGCGCCGCCTGGTCACTGACCACATGGCTGACCACCGGTCGCTCCTGGCTCCACTCGAAGGCGCGCTGGCACACCTGCTTGGCCGCCAGCGAGGTGGCCACGGTGTTGACGCCGTCCAGCGCCACCAGTTGCTTTTGCGCCATGGCCGCCGCCAGCGAGGCAGCGCCGCTGGTTTCCACGGCAAACACCGGCACCTGGCCCCAGTCATTGCGCGCCAGGCCTTCACAAACCCCCGACAACAAACCACCGCCGCCGACCGCGACCACCACCGCATCGGGCTTGAAGCCGGTGGCGGCGACTTCGTCGATCATGCTCGCGTGGCCCTGCCACAACAGCGGGTCGTCGAAGGGGT
Organism: Pseudomonas sp. 2835; assembly: GCF_050435905.1. Taxonomy (NCBI): domain Bacteria; kingdom Pseudomonadati; phylum Pseudomonadota; class Gammaproteobacteria; order Pseudomonadales; family Pseudomonadaceae; genus Pseudomonas; species Pseudomonas sp. 2835. The sequence continues at coordinate 417,973 of NZ_JBNDLE010000001.1, forward strand.
GGATATAGGCGTCATCTTCGCCCATCAGCGACAGCGCCAGGGCATTGGCCTCGTGCCAGGCCTTGCCATGCACGATCACTTCGGCCTGCTCCTGGCGGATCAGTTGCTTGGCCCGCTCGGTGGTGGTTTGCGGCACCACCACGGTCACCGCCAGGCCGAGAATGCGCCCGGCCACGGCCACGGCGATTCCGGCATTGCCACCCGAGGACGACACGAAGCGGCGCTTGCCCTGCTGGGCATAGGCTTCACAGGCAGCGCCGATACCGCGCAGCTTGAACGAGCCGGACGGCTGCAGCGCGTCGAGCTTGAGCCAGATGTCCAGGCCACTGGCCAGGCTCAGCGGACGCGAGGCGATCAACGGGGTTTCGATGTGCAGGCTCATACGCTTCTCCATGTACAGAACACTACTACCTTACGCATGCGGCACCGGACAATCTTGTATGAAATTGCGCGCCTGCGGGTCAACCCCGGCGCCGCGCGCGCAATTGCTGCTTGATCTTGTGCATGGGCGGTGCATAGAGGAACCCGAACGACACGTTGTTATCCCGCCCCTTCAACGCATGGTGGAGCAGGTGCGCGCGGTACAAACGCTTGAGGTAACGATTGCGCGGCCGTGGGCGGCACGGCCAGTGGCGGTGGACGATGCCGTCATGGACGATCACGTAGATCACCCCGAACGCCGCCACGCCCGCCCCGACCCATTGCAACGGCGCATGCCCGGCGCGGCCGATGGCAACCAGGGCAAAGGCGATCAGGGCCAGGGCCAGCAGGTAGAGGTCGTTGGTTTCCAGCGCGCCCAGGTGCGGCTCATGGTGCGAGCGATGCAGGAACCAGCCCCAGCCGTGCATGATGTAGCGATGCGCCAGGTAGCCGATGCCCTCCATGGCCGTCAGGGTGCAGAGAAATACAGCGAGGTTGAGGATCATGCGTGAGCTTCGCGTGGCTGGGCAGAAACGCCGCAAAGCCTACCACCTCGGCCCTATTCGCGCACCGTCACCGTGGCCGTGGTGCCGGCCCGCAGGTCGGCCTTGCCGGCATAGTCCGGGTCGATCTCGATGCGCACCGGGATGCGCTGGGCCAGTTTCACCCAGGTGTAGCTGGGGTTGATGTTGGCCAGCAGGCGGTTGCCGGGCGCGTTTTCGCGGTCGGTGATGGCGTAGGCGATGCTCTGCACCGTGCCCTGGAAGCGTTCGCCGCTCATCAGGGCGATGTCGACCTTGCTGCCCTGGTGGATGCGCGGCAATTTGGTTTCCTCGAAATAGCCGCTGATATGGAACGAGCCGCTGTCGACCAGCGCCAGCAAAGGTCCGCCGGCCGTGGCGTAGTCGCCCTGGCGGGTCAGCAGGTTGGTCACATAACCGCTGACCGGGGCAACAATCTTTGTGCGTTGCAGGTCAAGCTCGGCCTGGGTCAAGGCGGCAGTAGCCAGTTGCACGTTGGCCGTAGCCAGGCTCAGGTTGGCCTGGCCGCGCATCAGTTCGGCCTGGGCCACGGCCACGTCGGTGCTGGATTTCTCCCATTCTTCACCGGAGATGGCAAAGCCCTGCTTCAGGGTGCGCCGGCGCTGTTCTTCGCTCTGGCGCTGCTTGAGCAGCGCCTGGCTTGAAATGATTGCCGCCTGGGCCAGGCCTTCACTGGCCCGCGCCACTTCGATGGCGCGGCGCGCATGTTCGACCGCCAGGGCATAGCGCTCGGGGTCGATTTCCAGCAGCAACTGGCCTTGGTCGACGTGCTGGTTATCCGCCACCTTGAGGCTGACGATGCGCCCGGCGACATCCGCCGACAGCGTCACCACGTCGGCGCGCACCCGCGCATCGCGGGTCCAGGGCGCGCGGGTGTAATGCTCCCAGGCAAACCAGCCGAGCAGCAGCGCCAGTACCACCACAACCAGGGTCGAGACCTGGGTCACAAGTTTGTTCAAGGTTCAGCTCCCCATGTACAGGATGATCAAGGCGCACAGGCAGGCGTACAGCGCGCCTTCAAACAAAGCCGGATGCCAGACCCGCTGCATCACCCCAAGCTTTTGCAGGAGCCAGAGCACGGCAATCAACAGCGGTATGGCCAGCAGCAGGGCCTGGGCAATCGGCGGCAGGTAGACGCCGCCAATCTCGAAATCAATGGGCAAGGGCCGGGGCTCCTTTGGCAGCAGGTTCAAGGTACGGGCTGTAGTGGCGCAAAAAGCCTGCGATCACCAGCAAGGCCACACGAATGCGGAACAACGAGCGCAACTGCTCGGCCGGCGCCTGCAGTTGTTCGCCGTGCAGGTTGTCGAGGCGTTCGCCGAGGTCCTGCAGGGTCTGCAGCAAGTCTGGCAGCACCAGCGCGGTGCGCCCGGCGATATAGCGGCCGGTGTTGCGCAATACCTGCTCAAGCTGCGCGCGCAGGGGCTCGGGCAGCAACGGGTTGGCCCTGCCCTGCTCCTGCAACTGGCGCAAGGCAACGCCCAGGGCCATGCACGCCAGGTTGACCTCGAACAGCCCCCGCGAGCGCTCATCACGGGTCGCTGGCAGCAGGCCGATAATCAAGGTCAGGCGGTCGAGCATGCGGCTCTCAAAAGCGAACTGGCGCTCGTCCGAGGCCGGGCCCTTGAGCAAGGCGTACACCTGCTCACGGGTTTCGCGAAACAGCCGTTCGATGCGCAATTGCGGGTTGAACGGGAAAATCCACGCATACACCATCAGCGACAGCGCCGCTCCACACACGTAGGCACCGGCGAATTCGAACCACTGCATCGCGGTGTTCTGCCAGGCGCCGATGTTCTGCGGGCCGAACAGCAAGAAGCTCGACAGGCCCAGGCCCATGCCGATGCCGGCGGTCATCGGCCCCGACAGCCCCACCGCCACTACATAGAGCAAGGGCAACAGCAGCAGCGCGAGCATTTCGAAATCGACCACCTGCGGGATCAGCCAGAACTGGTACAGCGCCGACACCACCAGCGCCAGACCGAGGCCGCGGGCGTAGTTCTGCGCCGCCATCAACGGGCGCGGAAAGGTCGCCATCAGCGAGCACAGGATACCCACCAGGATCATCCCGGCGCGGGCACCGTCCCAGGCGGTTTCGATCCAGATCAGCCCGGCCGTGACCAGAGCGATAAAGGCACGGCTGGCGTTCATCGCCGCCAGGCGCCAGTCCAGGTGCAAGGGGTTGCTGCGCCCCTGGCGGTACAGGCAATCGCCGGCACGGCCTTCCTGGATGGCATCGCTGAGTTCGAGCATTTCGCTCAACTGTTCGAGCAGGCGCGCCTGCTCCCAGCGCAAGGCCCAGGCCAGCGAACGCAGCGGTGTTGGCAGATCGCTTTGCAACTGCTCGGCCTGTAGCGCAGCCTGGTCGAAACGCCGCTGCAAGGCGCTGAAATGCTCGCGTGCCTCGGCAGGCATGGCCCGGCCCTGCTGCGCCAACAGGTCAAGAAAGGCCAGCTCGTCGGCCAGCAGGCGGCTGATGAATTCCGGGTAACTGCCCTGCCAGCGCTCGGCGATCATCAGCTTCTGGTTACGCAGCACTGTCAGCCGCGAGCTGAGCAGTACCAACTGGTTGCCGAGCAGTTGCACCAGGCCATTGGCCCCGCGCAAATGCGGGGCATCGAAGTACAGGTGACGGCGCAGGCCTTCCAGGGCGCTGATCTCGCCGAGGATCTGCATCTGCCGCTTGCTGAACTCGGCTGCGCTCTCTTCACCGCGGATTGCCGCCGCAGCGTGGCTGGCCATCAGCTTGATGAGGTTGTCGACCTTGGCAAAATAGCCCGTGGCCACTGCCTGCGGGCGCGCACTGAGAAGGCTGACCGCACACACGCAGGCCACCGCCAGCAGGGTTTCGGTGACCCGGGTAATGGCCAGCATCAAGGTGTTGTCCTGCTCGGGGATCGCCAGCATCGCCACCACCACGGCGGTAAAGCCGCTGAGTACGAAGGCATGCGAACTGGTGTAGCGCAGCAAGGTGCCGCCCGCAGTACACAGGGCCAGCCACAGCGCCAGGGTGATGATGAACGGCAACGGCGCCTGCGCGAACACCGCCATGATCAGCACCGCCACCGCCGCCCCAAGCGTGGTGCCCAGCACCTGGGCGAAGCTGCGTTGCAGGGTCATGCCGCCCAGCGGCTGGCTGACGATGAACACCGCCATGATCGACCACTTGGGCTGGTCGAGGTCGAAGATGAACGCCAGGTACAGGGTCAACAGGCAGGCGACCATGGTCCGCAGGGCGAAGCGCAGGGTGTCCGCGCCCGGATGCAGCACCAGCCGCCAGTAATTGATCAAAGGTTGCACACAGGTCTCTCAAAAGTCCTTTCAGGGAACAGTAGCTATTGAAGCGCACCTGGGAAAGACAACACGATGACCCACAGCGTTGCATATCTGGAACGATCCGCTGCCAATGCAACAATTGTCATGTTTTTACCCTTGACCCTGCGCTGCCCGAGGGTTAGTTTCTCGCCCGCATTTTTGCATGCCTATACAGGAGTCCTGCATTGGACAGTAGCTCTAGTCGATTGCGACAGGTCCACACGGCGCGCTAGTTCAGCAGGTTCCCTCTGCCACTGGCACGCCGAACATGGCGGTTAGTGGCGATTCGCATCCCTTGCGGATGACAAATCCTCATTCTCCTTCCCGAACACCTTGCACCTTCACCGGTGTTGAAGGTTCGTAGCCCTGCGCATTCTCTTTGTTCACGTACATCGCCCACTGGCGATGACAACGCGGCGTATTGCCGTGGATTCGAGGTTTGCTATGGATTGGAAAGTATTTCTGCTGCGCGTCACCGTCGCGCTGGTACTCGGGGCGCTGATCGGCGCCGAACGTCAACTGCGTCAGCGCCTGACCGGCCTGCGCACCAATGCCCTGGTCAGCACCGGCGCCTGCCTGTTCGTGCTGATGACCCAGGCGGTGCCGGGCATGGCCGCCACCGACGCCTCACGCGTCGCGGCCTATGTGGTCTCGGGCATCGGCTTTCTGGGCGGTGGCGTGATCATGCGCGACGGCCTCAACGTACGCGGGTTGAACACCGCTGCAACGCTCTGGTGTACTGCCGCCATCGGTGTGCTGTGCAGCCTGGGGCTGTTGCTGGAGGCGGCGCTGGGCAGCTGCGTGGTGCTCTGTGCCAATATCTTGCTGCGCGATATCGCCCAGCGTCTGAACCATCAGGACGTGCTGCCGGCCAACGAGGCCGAGCAGCGTTTCGAGGTGCGCATCACCTGCCGCGCCGAAGATGAAATCCAGGTGCGCAGCCTGATGCTGCACAGCTTCGGCAACGGCGGTCTGCGCCTGCAGTCGCTGCACGGTGAAGTGACGCCTTTCTCCAGGCTCACCCGGCTGACCAGGCGTTCCAGCTGGGTGGGCGCATCAGGGCTGCCCATCAGCTCAGCGCGTACTTCCAGCTTGGCCGGGTTGGCCGTCAGCTCGGTGCGCTGGCAGGTGCACGAGCTGAGCGCCGATTAACGGCGTTCGTCCGACAACGGGGTTGGCTGGTCGGGTTCGGGCAGCCGGTCCTCGGCATCAGGGTCGTCGGGCAGCCGCTCGACGTCCTCGGGCTGGTCGCGCCGCTGCGGATCACCCGAGACATTCGGGTCGGTGACCGGATCGTGCTCGCGTTGCGGGTTGTTCAAGGGATCTTTCCAGAGTGGATCATCATCGGGACGTGGCTGGCTCATGGCAGTTACCTCGCAAGAGCGGCGCAAGAAAATGCGCGCCGTACAGGTTCGAGGCTGTGCGCGGGTCCGCAGTGCCACCCAGGCGATCAACGGCAGGCCCGGGTAAATATGCTCAATGGCCAGCAAAATCCGCTGCAGCCGCCGGCCGGACACGGGGTATCGTGTAGCAAAATAATCAGCCAGAGGTGCACTGTGGCGTCCTATACCTTGCGTCAACTGAAGTATTTCGTCACCACCGTTGAATGCGGCAGCGTCGCCGAGGCGTCGCGCAAGCTGTACATCGCCCAGCCGTCGATTTCCACGGCGGTCAAGGGCCTGGAAGACAGCTTCGGCGTGCAGCTGTTCATCCGCCATCACGCCCAGGGCGTGTCGCTGACCCCCGGTGGCGCACGCTTCTACCGCAAGGCCCAGGAACTGCTGCGCATGGCCCGCGAGTTCGAGCAGAACGCCCTGGCCGACAACGACGTGGTCTGTGGCCAGATCGACATCGGCTGCTTTGAAACCGTCGCCCCGCTCTACCTGCCGCGCTTGATCGCAGGCTTTCGCCAGCGCTTTCCGGGTGTGGAGATCCGCCTGCAGGACGGTGAGCAGCAGGAACTGGTGCAAGGCCTGACCGGCGGGCGCTTCGACCTGGCGATCTTCTACGAGCATGACCTGGACAGCACCATCGAAACCGAAGCCCTGACCGCGCCCCAGCGCCCCTATGCGCTGGTGCCGGCGGGCCATCGTTTTGCCGGGCAGAAGCAGGTGTCGATCAGGGACCTGGCGCTGGAACCGATGATCCTTCTCGATGTGCAGCCCAGCCGCACTTATTTCGTGAGTATTTTCGAAGAGCTGCAACTGAGCCCGAACATTGTCTTCAGCTCGCCGTCGATCGAGATGGTCCGCGGCATGGTCGGCCAGGGCTTTGGCTTTGCCCTGCTGGTGACCAAGCCCCATGGCCACAGCACCTATGATGGCCAGGAAGTGGTCTGTGTGGAGATTGCCGAGGATGTCACCGGCTCCGCGCTGGTGGCCGGCTGGCTCAAGCGTGCGCAGCTGACCAAGCCTGCGCAGTTGTTTGTCGATTACTGCAAGGAGCAGTTTGCTGCCTGGCTGAACTGAAGCACTCATCGCCGGCAACGCCGGCTCCCACAAGGGATCGGTGTACACCTGAACCTGTGGGAGCTGGCTTTGCCGGCGATGCAAGGCAAAGCCTTGCCAAACAGCCTCAGCGCGCCGCCCAGGCGTTGAAGCGCTGCTCCAGTTCCTCGCCATGATCCACCCAAAACTCGGCATCCACCGCCCGTGCCCCGGCCAGGTTGGCCTCGGCGGTCGGCAACTGCTGCTGCACGCTCGCCGGCAGCAGCTTCAGCGCCTCGCGGTGCACCGGCCCGTAGGGGATCTCCTCGGAGAACACCTTCTGGGTCTGTGGCTGGCTGGCAAAGGCAATGAAATCCTCGGCCAAGGCCTTGTTCGGCGTGCCCTTGACCACCGCCCAGTATTCCGGGTCGTACAGGCTTTGCGGCCAGACGATGCTGAGCTTCATGCCCTCTTTCTGCGCCGAGGCGATCCGGCCGTTGTAGGCCGCGCTCATGACCACGTCACCGGCGATCAGCCACTGCGCCGGTTGCGCGCCGGCTTCCCACCACTGGATATTGCCCTTGATCTGGTCCAGTTTGGCAAAGGCGCGGCTCACCCCTTGCGGCGTACCGAGCACTTCATACAACTGCTCGGGCTTGACCCCATCGGCGAGCAAGGCGATCTCCAGGGTGTACTTGGCGCCCTTGCGCAAGCCGCGTTTGCCAGGGAAGTCGGCAACGTTCCAGAAGTCCGCCCACGAGCTCGGCGCCTTGGCCAGCTTGCCGTTGTCGTAGGCCATGACCATCGACCATACATAGGTCGCCACTCCGCATTCGCTGAGGGTGCCCGGCACGAACTGCGCCGGGTCGCCGAAGCGGGCCGGATCAAGGCGCTCGAACAGGCCTTCGTCACAACCGCGCAGTAACTCAGGGCTTTCGACTTCGACCACGTCCCAGCTGGTATGGCCGACATCGACCATGGCCTTGATTTTCGACAGCTCACCGTTGTATTCGCCAGCGACGACGCGTCCTGCACCGCTGGCGTTGAAAGGTTGGAAGTAGGCCTTGTCCTGGGCCTGCTTGGTGGCACCGCCAAAGGAGATGACGGTGAGGTTCTGCGGTGCGGCCGACACCGCGCTGCACAGCACAACCAGGGCAAAGGGAACACAGCAACGCAAGGATCTGGACATGAAGCGGTTCCTCTAATAGGCCGGCACGCCCGCGCGCGCCGGCCGCTTTGGGCTTACAGGCGACCGAATTCGCGGGCGGTACGGTCTACGGCGGTACGGGTCTTGTCGACCAGTTCATCGATGTCGGCGTGGCTGGCCACCAGGGCCGGTGCCATGATCATCCGGCCCAGGGTCGAGCGGATGATCAGGCCTTCTTCAAAACCAAGGGTGCGGCAACGCCAGGCCATGTCGTTTTCGTTGGCAAAGCGCTTGCGGCTGGCCTTGTCTTCGGCGAACTGCAAGGCCGCGACCAGGCCTGCGCCCTGCACTTCGCCAATCAGCGGGTGGTTGCCGAACACTTCGCGCAGGCAACGCTGCAGGTAGGGGCCGGTCTCGTGCTTGACGCGGCTGACGATGCCTTCGTCGCGCAGGGCCTTGAGGTTGGCAATTGCGACCGCCGCCGCTACCGGGTGGCCGGAATAGGTCAAGCCGTGGGCGAATACCCCCCCCTGCTCCACCAGCACCTCGGCCATGCGTTTGGACAGGATCAGGCCGCCCATGGGGATGTAGCCGCTGGTCAGGCCCTTGGCGATCGACAGGGTGTCGGGCTCGAAACCAAAATGCTGGTGGGCGAACCACTCGCCGGTGCGGCCAAAGCCGCCAATCACCTCGTCGGCGCACAGCAGCACGTCGTACTGCCGGCAGATGCGCTGAATTTCCGGCCAGTAGCTTTCTGGCGGGAAAATCATGCCGCCGGCGCCCTGGAAGGGTTCGGCAACAAAGGCGGCGACATTCTCGGCGCCAAGTTCGAGGATCTTCTCTTCCAGTTGGCGCGCCGCGCGCAGGCCGAACTCGGCCGGGGTCAGGTCGCCTTCGTGGGCAAACCAGTACGGCTCGTCGATGTGCGCAACATCGGGGATCACGCCGCCCATGTCATGCATGAACTTCATCCCGCCCAGCGCCGTGGCGCCCAGGGTCGAGCCGTGGTAGCCGTTCCAGCGGCCGATCATGATCTTCTTCTGCGGCTTGCCGAGGATCTGCCAGTAGCGGCGCACAGTACGGATCAGCACCTCGTTGGCTTCGGAGCCGGAGTTGGTGTAGATCGCGTGGCTGTAGTGCGCAGGCAACAGGCTGAACAGCAGCTCCGAGAGCTCGACCACCGCCGGGTGGGTGGTGTGGAAGAACATGTTGTAGTACGGCAGTTGCTCCAGCTGCTGGCTGGCGGCTGCGGCCAGGTCCTTGCGGCCATAGCCGAGGTTGGTGCACCACAGCCCCGACATGCCGTCCAGGTAGCGCTTGCCGTCGTTGTCCCACAATGCCAGGCCTTCGCCACGCACGATCACCCGCGGGCCTTCGGCGTTCAGCGCCTTCTGGTCGAGAAAGGCATGAATGTGGTGCGCGGCATCCGCTGCCTGGTAATCGCCGGTGCTACGGGCAGGTTTCACGTGAGCGGTCATTGCGAATCTCCTTGCGGGTTTTTATCGGTTTGAGTGCCCAGCACGCTTTCCAGCGGCTCTGGCTTGAACAGTGGCTTGCCCATCACGCCCTTGATCCACAGCACGGCGATGATCGAGACGATCAGCAGCACCAGGCCTGCGTAGGCAAAAATCGAAAAGGTCATGTCCGGGCTGGGCGAGACGTTCCAGATCGCAAACAGCATGCCGGCGATGCCGAACAGCTGCGGCAACGGGTAGAACGGCGTACGGAACGGCCGCGCCACGTGCGGGTAGCGCCGGCGCAGGGCAATGACGTTGACGTGGGTGATGATGTAGGCCAGCAACCAGGCCAGGGCGGCCGACAGCAGCAACTGGTTGATGGCATCGGCATGGTCATGCATCAGCAGCAATGGCAGGCCGGTGACCGCAGCGATGAACAGCACCGCCACCCAGGGCGCGCCGGTGCGCTTGCCCTGGCGCTTGAACACGCCGAAGGCCTGGCCATTGCGGGCCATGCCAAAGAGCATGCGCGGGATCGCCGCCAGCGAACTGTTGAGGGTGCTGCAGGTGGCGGTGATCGCGGCGGTCACCAGGAACACTTTGCCGGCCTCACCGAACACCGTAGTGGCGAACAGGTAATGCGGCAGGCCGTTGCTGGCCAGTTCCGCCTGCGGCACGGTGAGCAAGGCGCCCAGGCCGTAGAGGCTGATGATCACAAAAATGATGGTCAAACCGAGCATCATCGAGCCCGGGATGTTGCGTTCCGGGCGGCGGGTTTCTTCTACCAGCGGGCAGACGAACTCAGCGCCGACAAAGCCCCACACCGCCATCGCGGTCAGGGCGATCACCCCCAGGCCCAGCGGGTTCCAGTGGGCGCTGTCGAACAGCGCCTGGTTGGGCGCGACGATGTCGCTGTTCATCGCGCTCAGGCCCATTACCAGCAACACCACGGTCATCACCACCGCCAGCACCGTTTGCAGGCGGGCGAAGATGTCGATGTTGAACAGGTTGAGCACGGTGAACAATGCCAGCACCCCGAGGGCCACGGTCAATGGCGGCATGGAGTGCGGGTAGACCTTGTCGATGATGAACTCCATCAGCAACAGCTCGGCCGACAGCGCGAACATCGCCACCACGATATAGCCGGAAAAGGTCGCCAGGATCGCCGGGAACTGGCCGATGGCGACCTCGGTGTAGCTGCTCAGGCTGCCGGCGCGGGGGATCATCAGCGCCAGTTCCGAGAACGAACAGGCGTAACTCAGTGCCAGCAGGTAAGCCAGGCCCAACGGCACGATGAAACCCAGGCCGGCAATGCCGACGCCTTGCAGCATCAGCACCATGACGCCCTGGGACACCACCAGGCCGATGGCCACCGCCAACAGCGCGGTAAGGCCGAGTTTCTTGCGACTTGCAGGCGGCGCCAGGGCGCCGGTTTGCACGCTTGCATTGCTGTTCATCGGGTGCTCCGAATTGTTGTTATTGGAAGAACAGAGGTGTTGCCTGTGCTGGCGTCATCGCGGGTCAAGCCCGCTCCCACAGGCCATCAGCCACGCAGCTGAATCCAGGTCGTTTTCAACTGCGTGTATTTGTCGAACGAATGCAGCGACAGATCGCGGCCAAAACCCGACTGCTTGCCGCCACCAAAGGGCACGCTGACGTCCAGGGCATCGACGGTATTGACCGACACCGTGCCGGCATTCAGCCGCCGGGCGACGCGGTGGGCGCGGTTGAGGTCGTCGGTCCACAGCGACGCCGCCAGGCCATAGATGTGATCGTTGGCCATGGCCACCGCCTGGTCTTCGTCATCGAACACGCTGACCGCCAGCACCGGGCCGAACACTTCTTCACGGGCCAGGGTCATGTCGGCAGTGACACCGGTAAAAATCGTCGGCTCGATGAAGTTGCTCGAGCCGTCGAAACTCAGCTGCCGACCGCCACACACCAGCTGCGCGCCTTCGGCCTGGGCCTGCGCGATGTAGTGCATGATCCGTAGCGCCTGGCGGCTGTCGACAATGGCCCCGGCCCGGCTTGCCGGGTTCAGCGGGTTGCCCGGCTGCCACTGGCGCGCCTTGACGATCAGCCGCTCGATGAACGCGTCGGCAATCGAACGCTGCACCAGCAAGCGCGAGTTGGCCGAACAGACTTCACCCTGGTTGAAGAAAATGCCGAACGCGGCTTTCTCGGCCGCCAGGTCCAGGTCCTGGCAATCGGCGAACACCAGGTTCGGGCTCTTGCCACCGCATTCCAGCCACACCTGCTTGAGATTCGACTGCGCGGCGTATTGCATGAAGTACTTGCCGACTTCGGTGGAGCCGGTAAACACCAGGGCATCGACGTCCATGTGCAGGCCCAGGGCGCGACCGGCCTCCTCGCCCAGCCCCGGCACCACGTTGAGCACGCCCTTGGGCAGGCCCGCTTCAATCGCAAGTTCTGCCAGGCGCAGCGCCGAGAACGGCGATTGCTCGGCGGGCTTGAGCACCACGCTGTTACCGGCGGCCAACGCCGGGGCGAGCTTCCAGGCGGCCATGTCCAGCGGGAAATTCCACGGCACCACCGCACCGATCACCCCCAGCGGCACGCGGGTGATGGTCGCCAGGGCATTGCTGGCAGTCGGTGCCACCTGGTCGTAGAGCTTGTCGAGGCTTTCGCCGTACCAGGCGAACACATGGGCCGCGCCCGGCACGTCGATGTTCCAGGCATCCATCACCGGCTTGCCCATGCTCAGCGAGTCGAGCAAGGCCAGTTCGGCGCGGTGCTCGAGCATCAACTGCGCCAGGCGCAGCAGCACGGTCTTGCGCTCGCCGGGTGCCATCTTTGCCCAGGGGCCTTGTTCGAACGCATGGCGGGCGCTGCGTACCGCCTGGTCAACTTCAGCCTGGCCACAGGCGGCGACCTTGGCCAGCAATTTGCCGGTGGCCGGATTGATCACCTCGAACCGCGCGCCACTGGCAGCCTGACAGGCCTCGCCTTGAATAAATGCGCTGTCGATCAGGCGCTGCTGCTGCGCCAGGGTGGTCCACTGGTTGAAATCGTTCACTGCAGGCTCCTTGTTGTTATCCGTTGTTGGAGAGGTACGCGGCCAGGCGATCCATCAGGCGGTCACAGGCCGCCATCTGTTCGACGCTGACAAATTCATCCGGCTTGTGGCCCTGGTCCATGCTGCCCGGCCCGCACACCACCGCCGGGATTCCGGCCTCATCGAACAGGCCGCCTTCGGTACCAAAGGCCACGGTGCTGAAGGCATCGCTGCCGCACAGTTGCGCCACCAGTTGCGCTGCGGCGCTCTCAGGTGCGGTGGCCAGGCCCGGGTAGGCCGAGAGTGCTTCGAAGCGGATCGCCGTGTCGGCCTTGACCGCCTGCATGGCCGGCAGCAGCGTTTGCTCTGCGTAGGCTTGCAGCTCGTCCGCCACCGCTTGCGGTTCGAAGGCCGGCAAAGCGCGCACTTCAAAGTCGAAGCGGCAATCGGCCGGGACGATGTTCAGCGCAGTACCGCCGTGGATCACCCCGACCTGCACGGTGGAAAACGCCGGGTCAAAGCGTTGGTCCTGATGCTGCGGCGCGGCCAGGCGCTGGCCGATCTCGCCCAGGCGAGTGATCAGCCGCGCCGCCTGCTCGATGGCGTTGACGCCATACGGCGCATAGGCTGAATGGCACGGCGCGCCGTGTACGTGGCAACGCATGGCCAGCTTGCCCTTGTGGCCAAGCACCGGCTTGAGCTCGGTCGGCTCGCCAATCAGGCACAAGGCCGGTTGCGCGATGCGCTGGGGCAGCACCTCGAGCAGGCTGCGTACGCCCAGGCAGCCGACTTCCTCGTCATACGAGAACGCCAGGTGCACCGGCCGGCGCAGAGGGCTTTCGAGAAACAGCGGTACTGCTGCCAGCACCGAGGCCAGGTAGCCTTTCATGTCGGCGGCGCCACGGCCGTACAGCTTGCCGTCGCGCTCAGTGAGGCTGAACGGCTCGACTGTCCACGCCTGGCCGTCCACCGGCACCACGTCGGTATGGCCCGACAGCACCACGCCGCCCGCCACTGCCGGGCCAATGCTGGCCAGCAAGTTGGCCTTGGTGCGCTCGCTGTTGTAGATCAGCTCGCAGCTCACGCCCAGGCCGTGCAGGTAGTCGCGCACGAACTCGATCAAGGCCAGGTTCGAATCGCGGCTGACCGTGGCAAAGCCGATCAGCTTCGCCAGCAACGCACGGCTGCGCAGCTCACTCATCGCCCGGCACTCCGTAGCTTGGCGCCAGGGTCGGGTTGAGGGCGCGGGTCAGGTAGTCCTGCAGCTGCGGTTCATAGGCGCTCCAGAGCTTGCCCAGCTCGCCGATGGGGTTGTCGTCGGCCCAGTCCACGCGCAGGTCGACGATTGGCCAGAGCAGCTCGCCGACCACCGACAGCGCCGCCGAATGCACCGCCCCGGTTTCGCCGCCAGCCTCCTGGCCAGCCTCAAGGGCGGTCAGCAAACGCGCGGCCAGGCAGCCTTCGCTGCGCTCGAAGGTCTCGACCATGCGTTCGATCACCGCACTGTTGGCCAACAGGTTGCCGGCGGCCACGCATTGCTCGCCGGCCACGGCATGGTTGATGCCCAGTGCATGGTTGCCGCTGAACACCGCAGTGCGGCCCTGGGCATCGACCACCGCCACCTGGCGGTACTGGCTGTAGCCGTTGCGGGTCAAGGCGCGGTCCAGGGCCTGGTGCGGCGCCAGGCCTTCGTCCAGGCCATCGAGAATCTGCGGGCCCAGGGCCGGCAAGGTGATGTTCTGGCTCGACACCGCACCGACGCCGGTGCGCAGCCACGGGCAGCGGGCGCCGACGGCGATGCTCGAAGAGCTGATGGCAATGCCCAGCTGGCCGGTTTCGGCGCAGCGGCCAACGATGGAGAAGGTCATGGCACGCTCCTTATTCGGGGATGACCGCGATCACGTCGATTTCCATCAACCACTGCGGCTGGCCGAGGGCGCTGACCACCAGGCCGGTGGAGATCGGGAACACGCCCTTGAGCCATTTGCCGACTTCCTGGTACACCGGCTCGCGGTAGCGCGGGTCGATCAGGTAGGTGGTGGTCTTGACGATATGGCTGAGGTCGCTGCCGGCCTCCTCCAGCAGTTGCTTGACGTTGCGCATGGCCTGCTCGGCCTGCGCCCGCGGATCACCCAGGCCGACCAGCTGGCCATTGAAGTCGGTACCCACCTGGCCGCGTACATACACGGTGTTGCCGGCACGTACGGCCTGGCACAGGTCGTTGTCCAGGGTCTGGTTGGGGTAGGTGTCTTTGGTGTTGAACATGCGAATGCGGGTATGAGTAGGCATCAACGGGCTCCCATGAGGCTGGCTGGTTGGCTGGACGCTTGCTGTTCGGCCTGGCGCTGCGAAGCGTCGCGGTAATTGAGGTAGGTGCGCTGTTTGGCGATGTGATCGGCAATGTGCTTGGCGTCGTGCCACACGCCCCAGATAAACGCCGAGCCGCGTCGCGATAGCCATGGCAGGCCGACGAAGTAGATGCCTGGCTCGCTGGACACGCCGCGCTGGTGCCGGGGCTTGCCGTTGTCCTTGAAGGCGTCGACCTGCAGCCAGCTGTAGTCCACCGAATAGCCGGTGGCCCAGATGATGGTGCCGACCCCGGCCTTGGCCAGGTCGAGTTCCAGCAACGGCTGGGTCAGGCACTGCGGGTCAGGGAGAATTTCCCGCGCTTGCGGCTCTTGCGGCAGGTCCAGGCCATTGCGGGCAATGTAGGCGTCGGCGGCATCAAGCAGCGCCAGGTAGTTTTCGTCGCCGCGGGCAATGTTCTCGGCCAGGTTGGCTTCAAAGCTGACCACACCGTTATCAAAGCCCTTGGTCAGGCCGACCAGGGTCATGCCCTGCTGGGCCAGGCGGCGAAAATCCACGGTGTGGCCGCCACGGGCGCCGCTGACGGCGATGGTCACGTGCTCCTTGCCCGGCTGCATGGTCTCGGCATCCCACTCGCCGAGCACCCCCAGCCACCAGCAGAAATCACGGTTGCGGTAGGCCCGTGGCGGCCGGTCGTGGGCGCCGACCGAAAGGTACACCTGCTTGCCGGCGCGCTGCAGTTCATCGGCGATCTGCACCCCCGATGAGCCGGCGCCAACCACCAGCACCGCGCCTTCAGGCAACTGCTGCGGGTTGCGGTAGGCGGCCGAGTGCATCTGCAGGACGTTCGATTGCTTCGGGGCGATCGGCGGGATCACCGGGCGCTGGAACGGACCGGTGGCAACCACCACCTGCTGGGCTTCGATCACGCCGTCGCTGGTGTGCACGGTGAAACCCGGGCGATCGCTGTTGCGTACTACCTGGGTAACTTCGACGCCGGTGCGGATCGGCGCATTGAACTTGCGCGCGTAGGCTTCGAAGTAGTCGGCCACCTGGTCTTTACCGGCGAAGGCGTCCGGGTCGAGGCCGTCGAACTCCAGGCCCGGGAAGCGGTCGTGCCAGGCCGGCCCGTTGGCCACCAGCGAGTCCCAGCGACCCGTGCGCCAGGCTTCGGCGATACGGTTGCGCTCCAGCACCAGGTGCGGCACGCCCAGGCGGCTCAGGTGTTCACTCATGGCCACGCCGGCTTGCCCGGCGCCCACTACGAGCGTATCGATCTTGGTTTTATTGGTTGTCATGTCTGCGCCCTACTGAGTTGTCCCACGCGGGTGGCCGTGGGAGGGTGTAGGTCGCATTCTGGGAGAGCGCGAAGAAAGGCGAAATTATGATTTTTGTGGTTGTTGGAGAGTAAAAAACTAAGGGCTGCTGCGCAGCCCATCGCCGGCAAGGCCGGCTCCCACAGGAACCAGCTAGCTAGTAAAGGCGCGCTTTGACCAGCGGCCTGATCAGGTAGTTGAGCACCGTGCGCTTGCCGCTGAGGATATCCACCTCGGCAACCATGCCGGGGATGATCGGCAGCACTTCATCGCCCTTCTTCAGTTGGCTGCCGTCGGTTTTGATCAGCACCTGGTAGTACGACTCCTTGCCGCGCGGGGTGTCTTCCTCAATGGTGTCGGCGCTGATCTGCTCCAGGGTGCCCTTGAGGTCGCCGTAGATGGAGAAGTCGTAGGCGGTGATCTTGACCTTGGCCGGCATGCCCGGCACCAGGAAGGCTACGTCACGCGGCTTGATCTTCGCCTCGACCAGCAGACGCTCTTCTACCGGGATCACCTCCATGATCGCCTCGCCCGGCTGGATCACCCCGCCGCGGGTGTTGATCAGCACGGTGTTGACCCGCCCGCGCACCGGCGACAGGATCTCGGTGCGGCGCAGCTGGTCCTGGCGCTGCTGGATGATCGGCTCCAGGGCGCTGAGGTCGGCCTTGCGCTGCGAGCGTTCGGTGTAGGCGTCCTGGAAGTAGGTGTTTTTCAGCTCGGTGAGCTTGCCGTTGAGGGTGGCGATGTCCTGGCTGAGTTTCAGTGCCTCCATCTGGCTGACCGCGCGCTTGGCCACCAGCGGGCGCACCAGGTCGAGCTGGCTCTGGGCCAGGCGAATCTGTGCCTGGATCGAGCGGGTGTTTTCCAGCAACTTGCCGCGCCGCGACTTGAACAGCTCGCGTTCGGAGCGCGCCAATGGGCTGTCGGGGTCGACCCCCGGGCTGAACTCGATACGCTCCTTGCCCAGCACCTCGGCATCCAGGCGGGCGATCGCCGCGCGCAGGCCGTCGGCCTGGTTGGTCGACTCCTGGACGTTGGTCAGAAAACGCGTTTCGTCCAGGCGCACCAGCGGCTGGCCAACCTCCACCAGGTCGCCCTCCTTGACCAGCAGGCGATCGAGAATGCCGCCTTCCAGGCTCTGGATCTTCTGGATGCGGCTGTACGGCACTACCCGGCCATCGCCACGGGTGACCTCGTCGAGCTCGGCCCAGGCCGCCCAGGCGATGGCGATGAGGATGCAGGCCAGCAGCAGCCACAACAGCGGCCGGTACACCGGGTGGGTCACCGCCAGCAACGGGTCGGCCAGCTCGCGGCGCAGTTTCGCCGCCTTGCGCTCAGAGTCCATGTGCACCTCCTGCGGCCTGTGGGGCCTGTACCTGACTGCCCTGTACCACCTGGTCCAGCGGGCCATCCATGATCACCCGGCCCTGGCGCAGCACCACCGCGCGTTCGACCAGGGCAAGCATGCTTTTTTTGTGGGTGGTGATGATCAGCGTGCGTTTGCCCAGCCATTGCTGCAGGTAGTCGATCACCTGTTTTTCGCTGGTCTGGTCGAAAGCTGCGGTGGGCTCGTCGAGCAGCAGTATCGGCGGGTCCTGCAGCAGTACCCGGGCCAGGCCCACGGCCTGGCGCTGGCCGCCAGACAAACTGGCGTTGCCCTGCAGCGGCATGTCCAGGCCCAGCGAATGGCCGCGCACGAACGCGCCGAGGCCGACGCCGTCGAGGGTTTCCAGCAGTTCGTCATCGCTCAGGGCGGCGCTTTCCAGGTTGAGGTTGTCGCGCAGGCTGCCCTGGAACAGCGCCACTTCCTGGGGCAGGTAGCCGATGCCGCGCTGGCGGTCGGCCGGGTCGATCTGGCTGAGGGCAACGTCATCAAGCAACAGGCGCCCGGCCTGAGCATCGAGCAAGCCGCTGAGCAGGCGCAGCAGGGTCGACTTGCCGGCGCCGTTGCCGCCCAGCAGCGCAACCCGCTCACCGGCCTGGATGTTCAGCGCCTGGATGTCCACCACGGGCGGGCTGTCACCGTGGCTCAGGCGCACGCCTTCGAGGCGGTAGTACCCATGCAGGTGCGGCTTGTGCACGAAGCGCTTGCCCTTGGGCCGCTCCTGCTCGGCGGCCATCAACTGGTCGAGGCCTTCCATGGCCACCTTGGTGTGCTGCCAGCGGCCAAGAATGCCCGCCGCCTGGGACAGCGGCGCAATGGCCCGCGAAGCAAGGATCGAACAGGCCACCAGGGCCCCGACGGTCATCGCCCCTTCGCTGATGCGGTAGACACCGAACACCACCACACCGACATAGCACAGCTGCTGGACGATGCTCGAGGCGTAGCTGAGGGTCGAGGCCAGGGCGTGGGTTTTCATCGCCGTGCTCGACAGCTCCCCGGTCAGGGTTTCCCACTGCTGCAGGCAACGGCCTTCGGCGCGGGTGGCCTTGACCGTTTCCAGATGCTCGAAGGCTTCCAGCAGCACACCGTTCTTCATCGCCCCTTCGCGCAGGTTCTGCCGTGACAGGTGGCCGAGCAGGCGCTGGGTCAGCAGCCCCGGCAGCACCATCAGCACGCAGGCGACGATGGGTACCCAGACCACCTGGCCACCGATCAGGGCGATGATCAGCAGGAACACCAGCACAAACGGCAGGTCACTGATCAGCGCAGCGCTTGAAGAGGTAAAGAACTCGCGTACCGATTCGAACTCGCGCACCTGGGTGCTGAAGGCACCCATGGACGCCGGCTTGGCGGCGATCCGCGTGCTCAGCACCCGCGAAAACAACAGGCTGGAGAGCTGCAGGTCGAGGCGCTTGCCCAGCACATTGAGCAGATGCCCACGCATGATCCGCAGCACGCCGTCGAGGACAATGGCCAGGGCCACGCCGCTGGCCAGAATCCACAGGGTGTCGAAGGCGGCGTTGGGCACCACGCGGTCATACACCTGCATGGCGAACAGCGCCGAGGCAATCGCCAGGACGTTGGCCACCAGGGCGGCGGCGGCCACTTCGGCATAGGAGCGCCAGAGCTTTTTCAGCGGGCCGAAGAACCAGTGCTCGGGCACCGCCCTGGCGTAATCCCCTACCCGCTCATCGGCCCTGAAACGGCACTTGGCGAACACCGCCGTGCCGCTGTACAGCGCCGCCAGTTCAGTCAGGGGCAAACGCTCAACTCCACCATCGCTCTGCGGTACCAGTACCTGGGCGTGCTCGGCGTCGAGCTTGACCAGCACCAGGCTGCGCCCGTCGTTGAGCAGCAACAGGGCCGGCAGCAGGTAGTTATCCATCTGCGCCAGCGGCAGTTGATCGACCCGCGCGGTGATGTCGGCGCGGCGCAACGCGCGGGCGACCATGCGCAGCGGCAGGCGGCCGTGCTCCAACGGCAAACCGTCGACCAGCTCGGCATCGCCCAGCGGCCGCCCCAGTTGCCGGCACAGCAACAGCAGGCCCTCGCGCAGTGGATCGTTGAGAGGGTCGTGGTTGAGCACCACGACGTTGTCGGCAATCCTGTTGTCAGCTTCCATTCAAGCGATTCTCCACCAGTGGGCCCAACAAGCCGACCTGTGCGGCCGCCCGGTACTCGATGCGTTTGCGTTCGATGTGCAGGTTGATCAGTTGCCGCTCGGCCTCGAAGCGTTCGCGCTGGACGTTGAGCAGGTCGATCACATCGCGCCTGCCCACCTCGAACTGCTCGCGGTACAGCTCACTGACTTGCGCCGACTCGGTCACCTGCTGCTGCAACGCCTTCTCCCGCCAACCCAGGGTTTCGCCGTTGTCGAACAGGGTCTGCAATTGGCGGCGGATGTCGCGCTGCATGGCATCGGCGGTAAAGCGCGCCGACTCCAGGCGTTGCTGCGCGGAGGTCGGGCGGCGGAAGTTGGACAGGCCCTGAAAGGTGTCCATGCGCAGGCGCAGGGCCACCACCGAGTCGCTTTCCGGGTGCCCGCCGACTTCCCGGCGCAAGGCCGTGGCTTCGATGTTCAGTTGCGGCAGCAACGACGCCTTGGCTTCACGGACCTGGGCTTCGGCAACGTTGGCGTCTTCCAGGGCCTTGCGTTGCAAGGGCGCGTCGTGGATCACCCGGGTCAGGTCGCTTGACGCCAGGTAGCGCTTGAGCGACAGCGGCTCGGGGTCGCTTAAGGCATCAGGCTCCTGGCCAACCAGGAGGGCGTACTGATTGCGGGCATCCTGCAGGTTGCCCTTCTCCAGCGCCAGTTGCTCCTGGGCCCGTGCCAGCTCAAGGTTGGCGCGGTCCAGTTCGCTGCGGTCGGCATAGCCATCGCCGCCACGGTCCTCGGTCATCTGGCGGATGCCGCCGAGGCGCTGCAGGTGCTCGCGCACCGCCTCGACCCGGCGTTCGGCCGCCAGTACATCCAGGTAGGTCTCGACGATATCCAGCGCGGCATCGTCGCGGGCCACCAGCAGTGCCTCTGACAGTTTGCGCTGGGTGGCGCTGGCGCTGTCGACCTTGCTGTTGACCCGGCCCCAGTCATAGAGCATCTGCGAGGCGGTCAGGTCGTAGACCACATCGCCAAAATCGAACTCCTGCGGCCCGCCAGACACCGACACCGACGGGTAGTAGCCGCCTTTGGCAATCTCCACTTCAGTTCCGGCGCGATCGGCTTCGGCCATCGCCGAGCGCACCTCGGGGTGAATCGCCAGCCCCGCCCGGACCGCCTGGTCCAGCGGCATGGCTGGCGCAACCATCGGCAGGCCCAGCGCCAGCAGCCACAGGGCTACTTGCGCTGGCTGCCGTCCCTTGCGCGCGTACTGCATGCGCGCTGCCATCACACGACAACCTGAACCGTATTGTCCTCGACCAGCAAGATGTTGGCGCCAAAGGTGTAGACGTCATAGTTGACGCCGTTGATCGCCTGGGTGGTCCCGGTGTTCAGCGCCCCGACCACGTTCAGGGTGTCGTTGCTTTCACCGGTGATCTGCAGGGTGTTGTTGGCATCGGTGATGGCGTTGACCTCCGCGGCGGTCAGGGTCAGCA
This sequence comes from Pseudomonas sp. 2835, assembly GCF_050435905.1. Lineage (NCBI taxonomy): Bacteria > Pseudomonadati > Pseudomonadota > Gammaproteobacteria > Pseudomonadales > Pseudomonadaceae > Pseudomonas > Pseudomonas sp. 2835. Next base: position 438,897 of record NZ_JBNDLE010000001.1, read on the forward strand.
CGCTGCCCGAGTCGCCCTTGCCCAGGTCGATACGCTCGATATTGCTCAGCGTGCCGACCCCCACCGCGTTGTAGTCCAGGTCGATGCCGTTGGCGAACAACAGGGTATCGAAGCCCGCCCCGCCGTCGATGCTGACAAAGTTGGTGGCGGTGATCTGGATGGTGTCGTTGCCGTCACCCGCCACCACATGATCGCCGGTGCCGACGTTGAAGATCAGGTCGCTGCCCGCGCCGCCGTTGATGTGCTCGGAGCTGCCGTTGGCCCCGGACATCACGTCGTCGCCGGCGGTGCCGTTGACGTCGATCTGGCCGATGTTCAGCGACAGGCCGTTGGGCACCAGGGTGATGCCATAGGCGGCGCTGTCATTGCCCTGGCCGTCGGTGGCAACAACGTTGAAGGAAATCTGCGAGCCGAGGTTGAGGATGTCGGTAATGTTCAGCCCCAACTGAGTGAGGACGCTCCCGCTCAGTAGGTTCAAGGCAAAGTGCCCAGTGCCATCGGCGTTGATTGGCAGCAGTTCGACGTTCAGCACCGGGGTGATGACGCGAATCACCAGGCTGGAGTTGGCCTCGGTGGTACCACTGAAGCCAAAGCGCGGGTTCAGCGGGTTGAGGCTGACATCAACACCCAGGGCGCCAATGGTCACCGGTTGCTCGATGTTGGCGCCAATACCGATACTGGCGACGTTGCTGGGGTTGCCGGCCGGGTCGCGGCCGACCACCGAGACCTGGGCACTGAGCAACTGGTCCCAGCTGAAGTCGATGTCCAGGTCCGTGAGCAGGTTCAGCGAGGCCAGCCCGCTGTTGTCGGCGGTTACCGTTGCCGTTGCTATCACCCCGCCGACGTTCAGGGTCACCGTCAGTTCGGTGCCAGGTTCGGCAGAGATGGTCAGCAGGTTGCCGACCAGCGACAGCACCGGAGTGGCCGGTGGCACGGTGTCGATGGTGAACGGCGCCGGCGTCGAGGCGGTGCCGCCGTTGATGTCGGCGGTGACGGTTGAGGCGCCCTGCGGGAATGGCCCCTGCCCGCCTGGCGGAGTCAGGGTCAGGGTGACGCTGCCAGCGCTGATATCACCGGCCGTCAGGGTATGGCTGACCTCGGCCTCGTAGCCGTTCTGGCCGGCGAACTTGACGGTGACCACCTGGCCGGCCTGCATGGTCGGCCGCACCGTGACGTTGACCTGGATGCCATCGCTGATTTCTGCGGCGTTGATCCAGGTATCGGCGGCTTCCGGCACGCTGATGGTTGGCGGCGCCAGGTCCGGGGCAATCACACTGCCCGGGCCGCTGACGTTGCCGGCGGCATCCACCGCCACCGCCGACACCGGCTCGCCGGTAATCAGCGGCGGTGCAAACGGCAAGCTGAAATTGCCACTGCCATCGACGCTGACCGTGATCGGGTTGGCGCTGTCGCCGTTGACCACAATCCGCACCTGGCTGTTGGCCTCGGCGGTACCGGTGAGCAACGCGCCGTCGGCACTGATGCTCAGCACCGGTGCACCCGGTGCCACGCTGTCGACCGTGGTGGTTGCCGGCCCGCTGTCATTGCCGGCGGCGTCCTCGGCCACGGCGTTGACCACGGTGCCGTTGGGCAGCGGGCTGGCCGGGGTGAAGCTCCAGTTGCCGCTGCCATCGGCCGTGGTTTCGCCAATCGGATTGCCGTTGCCATCGGTCAGAATGACCTTGGCGCCGATTTCGGCAGTACCGCTGATGACCGCGCCATTACTCGGGTTGATCACCGGCGCTGCAGGCGCTACGGCATCCACTGTGGTGCTGACCGGGCCACTGTTGTTACCCGCGGCGTCCTGGGCCACGGCATTGACCACGGTGCCGTTGGGCAACGGCGTAGCCGGGGTGAACGACCAGTTACCGCTGCCGTCGGCAGTGGTTTGCCCAATCGGGTTGCCGCTGCCGTCGGTAAGGATGACCTTGGCGCCGGCTTCGGCGGTGCCGTGGATCACCGCACCGTTGCTCGGGTCGATCACCGGCGTGGCCGGCGCTAGCGCATCGACGGTGGTGCTGGCCGGGCCGCTGTTGTTACCCGCCGCGTCCTGGGCAATGGCGTTGACCACGGTGCCATTGGGTAAAGGCGCACCCGGGGTGAAACTCCAGATCCCGCTGCCATCGGCCGTTACCTGGCCAATCGGGTTGCCGCTGCCGTCGCTGAGAATGACCTTGGCGCCGGCTTCGGCGGTGCCGCTGATAATCGCCCCGTTACTCGGCTCGATCACCGGTGCAGCAGGCGCCACGGCGTCAACCGTGGTACTGACCGGGCCGCTGTTGTTGCCGGCGGCGTCCTGGGCCACGGCATTGATCAGCGTGCCATTGGCCAATGGCGAACCCGGAACAAAGCTCCAGTTACCGCTGCCATCGGCCGTGGTTTCACCGATCGGATTGCCGCTGCCATCGGTCAGAATGACCTTGGCGCCGATTTCCGCAGTGCCGGTGATCACCGCACCATTACTCGGGTTGATCACAGGTGTTGCAGGCGCCACGGCATCCACTGTGGTGCTGCCCGGGCCACTGCTATTGCCGGCAGCGTCCTGGGCCACGGCATTGACCACAGTGCCATTGGGCAGCGGGCTGGCCGGGGTGAAGCTCCAGTTGCCGCTGCCGTCGGCAGTCACCTGGCCAATCGGGTTGCCGCCGCCGTCAGTCAGGATGACCGTGGCGCCCGCCTCGGCGGTGCCGCTGATGACTGCGCCATTGCTTGGGTTGACTACCGGTGCACCGGGGGCGACGGCGTCGACCGTGACGCTGCCTTGCAGACTGGTGTTGCCCGCAGCGTCCTGGGCAATGGCGTTGACCACCGTGCCGTTGGCCAATGGGCTACCCGGGGCGAAGCTCCAGTTGCCACTGCCGTCGGCCGTGACCTGACCGATCGGGTTGCCGCCACCGTCGGTGAGAATCACCTTGGCGCCGGCTTCGGCGGTGCCGCTGATGACGGCCCCGTTACTCGGCTCGATCACCGGTGCAGCGGGGGCGACGGCGTCGACCGTAGTGCTGGCTGGGCCGCTGTTGTTGCCAGCGGCGTCCTGAGCGACGGCATTGATCACCGTGCCATTGGGCAATGGGCTGCCGGGGGTGAACGTCCAGTTGCCGCTGCCGTCGGCCGTGACCTGGCCGATCGGGTTGCCGCTGCCGTCGGTGAGAATCACCTTGGCGCCAATTTCGGCAGTACCGCTGATGACCGCACCATTGCTGGCATTGATCACCGGAGCGCCAGGCGCTACCGCATCGACCGTGGTCGTGGCCGGGCCGCTGGTATTACCGGCCGGGTCCTGGGCCACGGCGTTGATCACGGTGCCGTTGGGCAATGGCGTACCGGGTGTGAACGACCAGTTGCCACTGCCATCGGCGGTGGTTTGGCCAATCGGAGTGCCGCCGCCATCGGTGAGCAGGACAGTCGCTCCGGCTTCGGCGGTACCGCTGATCTCGGCGCCGTTGCTGGGCTCGACTACCGGCGCGGCAGGTGCGACGCCATCAATGGTGACCACCGCCGCCGCACTGTCGACCCCGCTCGGGTTGCGCGCGACGACGTTGACCACGGTACCGTCCGGCAACGGCACGCCTGGGGTGAAGCTCCAGTTGCCGCTGCCGTCGGCAGTCACCTGGCCAATCGGGTTGCCGTTGCCGTCGGTGATGATGAGGGTGTTGCCGGCATCAGCCGTACCACTGATGACCGCGCCGTTGCTTGGGTCGATCTGCGGGATCGACGGCAGCGAGGTGTCCACGGTAGTGGTGCCGGGCGCACCGGTGTTGCCGGCCGCGTCGGTGGCCGTGACATTGACCACGGTGCCGTTGGGCAGTTGCGCACCGGGGGTGAACGTCCAGTTGCCGCTGCCATCGGCGGTGGTCTGGCCGATCGGGTTGCCGCTGCCGTCGGTCAGGGTCACGGTGCTGTTGGCCTCGGCGGTGCCGTTGAGGGTATTGCCGTTGCTCGGGTTGACCACCGGCGCTGGTGGCGGTACGGCATCCACCGTGGTGGTGCCCGGGCCGCTGGTATTGCCTGCCGGGTCCTGGGCCACGGCATTGATCACCACGCCGTTGGCCAAAGGCGCAGCAGGAGTGAACGACCAGTTGCCGCTGCCATCGGCGGTGGTCTGGCCGATCGGATTGCCGCCGCCATCGGTGATGATGACCCTGGCCCCCGCTTCGGCAGTGCCGCTGATGGTGGTGCCATTGCTCGGATTGATGACCGGTGCGCCCGGGGCGACGCTGTCCACGGTGGTGGCGGTCTGCAGGCCGGTGTTGCCGGTCGGGTCGGTGGCGGTGGCAATCACCACGGTGCCGTTGGCCAGCGGGCTGCCCGGGGTGAAGCTCCAGTTGCCGCTGCCGTCGGCAGTCACCTGGCCAATCGGGTTGCCGCTGCCATCCTTGAGGACAACCGTGGCGCCGGCTTCGGCGGTGCCGCTGATGGTGGCGCCATTGCTCGGGTTGATGACCGGGGCGGCAGGCGCCGAACTGTCGACAGTGACGCTGGCCGGTGCGCTGGTGTTGCCTGCCGCATCCTGGGCGACCACATTGATTACCGTGCCATCGGCAATCGGCGTGCCCGGTGCGTAACTCCAGTTACCGCTGCCATCGGCCGTGACTTCGGCAATCGGGTTGCCGTTGCCGTCGGTGATGATCACCTTGCTGTTGGCCTCGGCGGTGCCGCTGAGGCTGTTGCCGTTGCTCAGGTTGACGGTTGGCGCCGGCGGCGCGACGGCATCCACGACGGCAGAAGCCGGTGCGCCGGTGTTGCCGGCCGGGTCGGTGGCCACGGCGTTGACGACGGTGCCGTCGGGCAACGGGCTGCCTGGAGTGAACGACCAGTTGCCACTGCCATCGGCGGTCACCTGGCCAATCGGGTTGCCGCTGCCGTCGGTCAGAGTGACAGTGGCACCGGCTTCGGCGGTGCCACTGATAGTGCTGCCGTTGCTCGGATTAACCACCGGCGCGCCCGGAGCGACGCTGTCTACCGTGGTCGCCGCTGGAGCGCCGGTGTTGCCGGTCGGGTCGGTGGCCGTGGCCACCACTACCGTGCCGTTGGGCAACGGGCTGCCCGGGGTGAAGCTCCAGTTGCCGCTGCCATCGGCCGTCACCTGACCGATCGGGTTGCCGCTGCCGTCCTTGAGCACCACCGTGGCGCCGGCTTCAGCGGTACCGCTGATGACACTGCCATTGCTGGGGTTGAGTACCGGTGCCGCAGGTGCCGAACTGTCGACGGTAAGCGAAACCGGTGGGCTGGTGTTACCCGCAGCATCCTGGTTGATCACGCTGATAACGGTGCCATCGGCAATCGGCGTGCCTGGGGTGTAGCTCCAGTTGCCGCTGCCATCGGCGCTGGTCTGGCCAATCGGATTACCGGCGCCGTCGGTGATGATCACCGTGCTGCCGGGCTCGGCGGTACCGCTGAGCTCACTGCCATTGCTCGGGTTGACCGTCGGCGCGCCAGGTGCCACGCCATCGACGGTGACACTGCCCGGGCCACTGATGTTGCCAGCGGCGTCCTGGGCCACGGCATTGACCACGGTGCCATCGGCCAACGGCGTGGCCGGGGTGAAGCTCCAGTTGCCGTTGGCATCGGCGGTGGTCTGGCCGATCGGGTTGCCGCTGCCGTCGGTCAGGGTGATGGTCGCGCCGGCTTCGGCGCTACCGCTGATTTCGCTGCCGTTGCTCGGGTTGATCTGCGGCGCTGTTGGTGCCACGGCGTCGACGGTGATCGAGGCCGGTGGGCTGTTGAGGCCGTCGGCATCCTGGGCCACGACATTGACCACGGTGCCATCGGCCAACGGCGTGGCCGGGGTAAAACTCCAGTTGCCGTTGGCGTCGGCGACGGTCTGGCCAATCGGGTTGCCGTTGCCGTCGGTGATGATCAGGGACACACCAGGCTCGGCAGTACCCGACAATTCGCTGCCGTTGCTGGCATTGACCTGGGGTACGTCCGGATAATCGGGGGCCTGGACGCTGACGCCCGGGCTGCTGTTGCCCGCAGGGTCAGTGACCACCACGGTGACGGTCTGGCCATCGGTCAGCGGCGGGTCGAGCGGGACCTGGAAGCTGCCGTCGCTACCGATCGCCGCGATGACGTCCGGTTGGCCGTCGCCATTGGTGTCGACACCGACAGTGGCACCCGGCTCGCCATTGCCGCTGACGCTACTGCCATCAGCCGCGACCTCGACATCGGTAGGCGCCGCAGGAGCAGTGGTGTCCGGGGCGCTGGCCTGGGCCGGCGGGCCGCTGTTGCCGGCTGGGTCGGTGATCACCACGGTCACCGTTTCGCCGTTGGTCAGCGGCGGGTTCAACGGCACCTGGAAGCTGCCGTCGGGGCCGATGATTACCGTTATGTCAGGGTGGCCATCACCATCGGTGTCGATGCCCGCCGTGGCCCCCGGCTCACCCTTGCCACTGACCAGGGTGCCATTGGGGGCGATCTGCAGGTCGCTTGCCGGCGCCGGTGCGGTGGTGTCAGGTGCGTTGATCTGGGTCGGCGGGCTGCTGTTGCCGGAAGGGTCGGTGACTACCACGGTCACCGTTTCGCCATTGGTCAGTGGTGGGTTCAGCGGCACCTGGAAGCTGCCATCGGCGCCGACCACCACCGTCGCATCGGGCTTGCCGTCGCCGTTGGTGTCGATCCCGACGGTGGTGCCCGGCTCGGCCTTGCCGCTTACCGAACTGCCGTCGGTGGCCACCTGCAGCCCTGTCGCCGTGCCTGGCGCGGTGGTGTCCACCGCTGGCGTATCGCCTCCGCCACCACCGCCGCCCCCGCCCCCGCCTCCGCTGCTGTTGGACACCGCAACGCCCGCACCAACCACCGCGGCGCCCGCCAGCAGCATCCCCCCTACCCCCAGGCCGCCCGCTGTCGCACCGGCACCGGCGCCCCCGGCAGCGGTCAGCGAGTCAAAGCCCGCTGCGCTTTCCTGGGCGACGTAGGTGGCCGCCAGAATGCCTTCTGCCGCCACCGGAGGCAGGCTCACCGCCACCAACTTGCCTTCATGAACCAGGAAAAGCTCACTGGGTGGCTGTCCTTCGGCATAGAAATTGGCAATTCGGATGCTCTCGCCGTTTTTTAGCTGCACCACCAGGTCGGCATCGCTTTTTGAATAGCTGGCAACCGCCTCGGGATCGAGATCAAGGGCAATTTCACTGCTTTCGGTAAGTTTCAGGATGCCGTTGGTAGGGATTTCAGTGACAGCGGCGGACGAGACGTTTTGATTGAGGGGGGAAACCTGCGCCTGGATCGACATGCTAGACAGTCCTTTTGCCCATAGATGACCGAAGGGGTCACACTGCTGCCTGAAGAAATAGCAGTTCTGGGAAAAAAAACGATTCTGGCTTTAGGCTTAATACCTAAGCGCACTTAAACGTTTTTGGCGTTAGTCCAAAAGGCTTGCAGCGCCCGACCGTTGCGAAAAAACCTGCGATTGACGACACTGCAGCGCCACCTTCAATAGCGTTCGCCATGTCAGTTACCCTGCGCCTTGCCCGCGTCGAAGACGCGCTCCTGCTTCCTGCCGTCGAACGCTCTGCTGCCCGGGTCTTTGCCCATCAGCCAGGTCTTGAGTGGATTGCCACGGGGCCGGTAATGAGCAGCGACGAGCATCGCCGGTTCATTGAAAAGGGCCATGAGTGGGTGCTGGCCGACGCCGACGACGTGCCGCAGGGGTTCCTCTGCGCCGAACCTGCGGGCGCGGATCTGTTCATTCATGAGCTTTCGGTTGCCCAGCCCGCGCAAGGCCAGGGCCATGGCCGCCGGTTGATTGGCGCAGTCGGTCACTGGGCCCGCGAGCACGGCTTTAAAGCCCTGACCCTGACCACTTTTGCCACGGTTCCCTGGAACGCACCTTTCTATGCCCGTCTGGGCTTCGAGACGCTCGCGGACCAACAGCTCGGCCAGGCTTTGCGTCAGCAACTGAACCGTGAACAACTGCAGGGCCTGAACGGTCGCTGCGCCATGCGCATGAAGCTTCAGCCGTTGTCCTGAGCCTGTTCGCGGGCGCGTTCAGCCTGGCGCAACTGCGCCTCCTGCTTGCCGATCAGTTGCAACTGGCGGCGCAGCTCCGACACCCGTTCGGCCAGGCTCAAGGCCAGGTCCTTGTTCTGCTTTTCCAGCTCATCGCGTGAACCACTGAGTTGCGCAAGCTGCACTTGCAGCCCATTGATCTGCGCCTGCTGGCGATCGCCCTGGGTCTTGAAGCCGCGCTGGGCCTCCTTGAGGGTGCGGATTTGCACCAGCAGGCCTTCGTTGTCGCGGTTCAGGCGGGTCAGTTCGTCCTGCTTGACGATCAGGGTCTGCTGCAACTGGCGTACTTCCACCTGCAGCAACTGCACCTGCCTCTCGTGCCGGCGTTGATCCTGGTCGCGCTGTTCGCGGCTGGCGTTGCGGTAATGCTCAAGGGCATCACGGGCATGCTGGTGTTTGTCTTCCAGCGAGCGGACCTGCTCATCCTTGTCGGCCAGGCGCAGGTTCAGCTCACCCACCGCCTGGTTGAGGGTGGCGTTGCGGGTCTGCTCGCTTTGCAGGGTGCTGCGGGTGGTGGCCAGGGCCTCGGCCTCGCTGGCCAGCGCTGCGGCCTGGATCTCATGCTGCTGTTGCAAGGCGGCCAGCGCCTGCTGGCTGATCTGCACTTGCGCCTGCAGGGTCTGGCGCTCTTGTTCAAAGGCACTACGGGCAAGGTCGATACGCGCCTCAGCCTCCTCCTGCAGCTGCGCGGCCAGTTGCTCGACCACTGCCGCCAGCGCATCGCTGAGGTTTGCCGTGCTGGCGGGTGCGGCCGGCTGCAGGCTTTCCAGCTCTTTAAGGTAGCGATGAATAGTGGTTTTGGAGCCGGTATTGCCCAGCTCGATACGTACCGCATCGATACTCGGATGCTCGCCACGGGCCAGCAGCGCCTGCCGCGCCTTATGCACTAACGCCTTGTTGATACCACCACGGGCCATGTCAGCTCCTACTATTTCGTACTGTGATACGTACCATGTACTTACATACTATCTTATCGCCAAGGATTATGCCTGGATAAACCAATACTCAGATAAAATAATCACGGCTTATCGCATGTGAAGCGCTAGAATGGCGGGTAAAAGTGCCCAAGGCGGTACATCTGGCAGGAACGGGGCAATGAACACGATCGAGCGTTATCTACAGGCCGCAGTGCGCGATAACACGCGGCGCAGCTATCAGGCTGCGGTCGAGCACTTCGAAGTGAGTTGGGGCGGCTTCCTGCCGGCCACCGCCGACAGCATCGCCCGCTACCTGGCCGAGCATGCGCACAGCCACTCGATCAGCACCCTCAAGCAGCGCCTGGCAGCGCTCGGGCAGTGGCATGTCAGCCAGGGCTTTCCCGACCCGACCAAGGCACCGATGGTGCGTCAGTTACTCAAGGGCATCCGTACCCTGCATCCCGCCGAGCCGAAGCAGGCCGCGCCATTGCTGATACAGCATCTGCAAACAGCCGTAGCCGTGCTTGAGCAAGAGGCGCTCCAGGCCCGCGCTGGGCAGGACTTGCCCGCTCTGCTACGCGCAAGTCGCGACAAGGCCTTGCTGTTGATCGGGTTCTGGCGCGGGTTTCGCGGCGATGAACTGGCGCGCCTGCAGGTCGAGCACATCCAGGCCCAGGCGGGCATCGGCCTGTCGATCTACTTGCCGCGCAGCAAGGGCGACCGCCAGGCGCTGGGCGTGCGCCATCGGGCGCCAGCACTGAAGGTGCTGTGCCCGGTGCAGGCTTACCTGCAATGGCTTGAAGTGGCAGGCATTGCCCGCGGCCCGGTGTTTCGCAAGCTCGACCGCTGGGGCAACCTCGGTGAACAGGCGCTCAACAGCAACAGCCTGATCGGCCTGTTGCGACGCATCCTCGAACGCGCAGGCGTACCGGCAGCGTTATATACCGGGCACTCGCTGCGCCGTGGTTTCGCCACCTGGGCCACCAGCAATGGCTGGGAGCTCAAGGCGCTGATGAGCCATGTCGGCTGGAAAGACGCCAAGTCGGCGCTGCGCTATATCGACGCGTCGGTGTCGTTCGGCGAGCTGGCGCTGCTCGACAGCAGCGCCCCGGGGCAACTGACGGATCAGTCCTGAAGCGGGCGCTGCATCTTGACGATCTCAATCACCACGCGGCTGTTGCCGCGACTGAAGGTACCGCTGCCGATCGGCACAAAGCCGTTGGCTTGATAAAAGCCCTGAGCTATGTCGACCGCCTGGCGTATCAGTTTCGCGTATTGCACAGTGTGCCAGGCTTGAGGTGGGCAACGAAGTTGCACGGGCGATGGCGGGCATCCAGTTGTTCGGCAAGGATGCCTTCCCAGGCGGTGCGACAGGCGCCGGTGGAACCCGGCAGGCAACAGACCAGGGTGCCGTTGGCAAGGCCCGCCAGGGCGCGGGTCTGCACTGTGGAAGTGCCGATGTCGAGGATCGACAAGGCGCGGAACAGCTCGCCAAAACCATCGATGTGCTTGTCGAACAGGCAGGCCACCGCCTCCGGGGTGCTGTCGCGCGCGGTGAAGCCGGTGCCGCCGGTGATCAGCACCACCTGCACGTCATCCTCGGCAATCCAGCCGGCGACCTGGGCGCGAATCTTGTACAGGTCATCCTTGAGCAGCACCCGCTCGACCAGGCGGTGGCCCATCTCCACCGCGCGGCTGGCCAGCAGCTCGCCGGAGGTGTCGGTGTCGAAGCTGCGGGTGTCGCTGACGGTCAGCACGGCGATGTTCAGCGGCACAAACGCCGCATCCAGTTTGATACTCATGCACAGCCCCTTGGCAGCAGTCAGGAAGTTGCGGCCAACGCTAGAACCAATCACCCGTAGCGTCCAATCGATAGATCCGACCGGCTTATCGAGGTGATCTATCGTCTATTGATCAAGCGCCTCTATCACCCGGTCACTAATGCCCATTGGACGGCCCAGGGCCTTTGCATTACCGTTTTGCCACCCGCCCCACTGACTTGCCAGGCTGTGCCATGGATATCAAACAACTGAAGTTTCTGCTCGCCCTGGACCAGACCCGCCACTTTGGTCAGGCCGCCGCGCTGTGCCATATCACCCAGCCGACCCTGTCGATGCGCCTGCGCAACCTTGAGGACGAACTGGGCCTGGTGCTGGTAACCCGAGGCCAGCGTTTTGAAGGTTTTACCGAGGCCGGCGAGCGTATCCTGGCCTGGGCCCGCACCCTGCTGGCTGCCTACGACGGCCTGCAGGCCGAGGCCGCCAGCTGCCGCGGGCAGATCGTCGGCAGCCTGCGCCTGGGCATGGTGCCGCTGTCGAGCTTTAACCCCATGCAGTTTCTCCAGCCCCTGGCCCAGCGTTATCCGGAGCTGCAGTTCCAGCTGTCGTCCTTGAGCTCCGAACAGATCACCGATGGCCTGAGCCGTAACCAGCTGGACCTGGGTATCTGCTACCTGGACCAGATCAACAGCGCCTACTTTGAAGTGATCGAACTGGGCACAACGCGCATGGGCCTGCTGTATGACGTGCGGCATTTTCAGTTCGAGCAGGTTGAACTGCCCTGGGAGGCGGTCAGCGCGGTGCCCCTCGGGCTGTTGAGCAAGGGCATGCACTATCGCCAGTCGGTCGACCTGAGCTTTCGCAGCCGCGGCCTGCAGCCCCATGCGGTGCTCGAAAGCGACTCCAGCTACCAGTTGATCCAGGCCGCTTGCGCCGGCATGTGCTGCGCGATCATGCCGCTCGATTACGGCCTCGAAGGCCTCAGTGAACACTTGCGCATCGTGCCAATCAGTGCTGCCAGCGTGCATGCACCGATCGGCCTGCTGCTGCGCCGCACCGAGCCGCGTTCGGCCATCGCCGAGAAGTGTTTTGCCGAAGTTCGATCACTGCTCGACAGTGAATTGAAACCGGCATGAGCACTAGCCCGGCGTGCGCTCGGCCAGGTCTTCGAGCAGCTCGGCCGAGGGCACGAAGAACAGGCCGCCGGTGACTGCATTGCTGAAGTCCAGCAAGCGGTCGTAATTGCCTGCCGGGCGACCGACGAACATGTTCTCGAGCATCTGCTCGATCGGCGCTGGTGAGCGCGCATAACCGATGAAGTAGGTGCCGAACTCACCGGCGCCGGGGCGCCCGAACGGCATGTTGTCGCGCAGGATCTTCAGCTCTTGGCCGTCTGCACCGGTGATGGTGGTCAGGGCGCTGTGAGAATTGCTCGGTTTGACTTCATCACCCAGCTCAATGTCCGAAAGCTTGGTGCGGCCGATTACCCGCTCCTGCGCCTCGACCGGCAGCGCGTTCCAGGCATTCATGTCGTGCAGGTACTTTTGCACCAGCACGTAGCTGCCGCCACTGAAGGCCGGGTCTTCGTCACCGACCAGGGTGAATGCGGGCACCTGGCGGCCGACCGGGTTCTCGGTGCCATCGACGAAACCGATGATGCTGCGCATGTCGAAGTAGCGAAAGCCCTGGACTTCGTCCACCACCTGGACCGCATCGCCCAGGACGGTCATCAGCTGGGTGGCCAGTTCAAAGCACAGGTCCATCTGCTCGGCGCGAATGTGCAGAAGCAGATCGCCGGGCGTTGCCGGTGCGCGCCGTCCTTCAACGCCGAACTCACGAAACGGGTGCAGGGCCGCCGGGCGTGGCCCGCCGAACAGCTGGTCCCAGGCGCTGGAGGCAAAACCGCACACGCACGACAGGTTGCCCGCCGGCACGCGCTTGCCGACCGAGCGGGTCAGGCCGGCGATATCGGCGCACCATTCGCGCACGGTTTGCAGCGCGTCACTGCCGGGCGCCAAGGTGGCGACCATGAAAATCGCGCTGCTGGTGATCGGACTGCACACCGCTTGGGGTTCGGGAATTTCGTTGCTCATGGCTGCCTGCACACAGATCAAAGCCAGCAGACTAGCAGATCAACGGCGCCTATGGCGTGACCTGGTACCCCTTGTTCTGCAGGCAACTGGTGTAGGCCGAGGCGCTGGTTGCCTCATTGCTGCGTCGGTCCTGGCGGCGCTCCTGACGCTGACGGGCACCGCCGACGACCGCGCCGGCAGCGGCGGTTTCACCGGCACGGTTCTGCCGGTACTGCTGTTTGACGTCATCGTCGACGCGCTCATACGCGTCATCATGCTGACGACCACGCACCTCGGCACCTGCGGCGCCGGCGGCAGCACCGACGGCAGCGCCGCGTACCCGGCCTCCGACATGGGCTTCGCTGCTGGCGGAACTCGCGGCGACGTTATGGCAATCGTTGATATCGGTCTGCACCTGCTGGGCGCTCTGGCCCTTGAGCGGCACCACGTTTTCGGCCCAGCCCTGCGCACATGCAGTCGATAACGCCAAGCACAGGCCAATGGAGGACAACCTGTTCATGATGGACTCCGGGATCGGACAGTAGAAACAGTGTAGCTGGCCTGTGGACGCTGGCTTGCCAGCGATGAGGCCAGCACATCAGGTCACACCGGCTCCTCGACCTTGAGTACCTCGCCGCGCTCTTCCAGCAGTTGCACGAAGGTCCTCAAGCTGCGCGACACCGTGCCGCGCCGCCACACCAGCCAGGTGCGCAGGTAGCGAAAGCGCTGGGACAGCGGCCAGACGCTGACCGTACTGCAGCCGGGCATGCTTTCGAGCATGCTGCGCGGCATCAGTGCCAGGCCGGCACCGGCGCTGACGCAGGCGAGCATGCCGTGGTACGACTCCATTTCAATGATTTTGCCCGGCACCGCCTGGTCCTGGGCAAACCAGCTTTCGAAGTGATGCCGGTACGAGCAGTTGGCGCGAAAGGCGTAGATGGTCATGCCGTTGACCTCGGCAGCGCGGGTGATCGGCGCATGGTTCAGTGGCGCAATCAGCACCATTTCCTCGACGAACACCGGCACCCCCTCAAGCGCCGGGTGCAGCACCGGCCCGTCGACAAAGGCCGCGCTCAGGCGCCCGGCCAGCACGCCGTCGATCATCGCTCCGGAAGGCCCGGTGGTCAGGTCCAGTTCGACCTTGGCGTAGGCTTGGTTGTACGCCGCCAGCAGTGTCGGGATGCGCACCGCTGCGGTGCTTTCCAGCGAGCCGAGGGCGAAGGAACCCTGCGGCTCGTCACCAGCCACGGTCAGCCGCGCCTCGGCCACCAGGTCAAGGATGCGCCTGGCATAGTCGAGAAAATTCCAGCCTGCCGGCGACAGGCGCAAGCGGCTTTTCTCGCGGATGAACAGCTCGGCACCCAGCTCCTGCTCAAGCTGCTTGATCCGCGTGGTCAGGTTCGACGGCACCCGATGAATGTGCTGGGCCGCCGCACTAATGCTGCCCTGCTCGGCCACCGCCTTGAACATCTCCAGTTGCACCAGGTCCATAGTCATTCTCTTTGCGTGAATGTTTTGCTCAGTATTATTCAGTTTCAGGTAAAGGTACAAGGCGGTAGTCTGAAGCTGTTCCCCTCCCCTCAGGACCGCCGTGATGACCGCGATCAACTTCCACACCCACGCCTTGTCGATCAACCCCGCCAACGGCGAGCAGATCGGCCACTACGCCTACGAAAGCGACGCGGCCCTCGACGCCGCCCTGAGCCGCGCCGCCCAGGGCTTTGCCGCCTGGCGCCGCACGCCGGTAGCGGCGCGCACCGAGCTGTTGCTGGCGCTGGCCGGCGCCCTGCGCGACAACGCCGAGGCCATGGCGCGGATGATCACCGACGAAATGGGCAAGCCGGTGGCCCAGGCCAGGGGCGAAATCGAGAAATGCGCGCAGCTTTGCCAGTGGTACGCGGCCAATGGCCCGGCCATGCTTGAGGCTGAACCGGCCCCGGTACCCGTCGGCAAGGCACGCATCGAATACCGCCCGCTGGGCCCGCTGCTGGCGGTGATGCCCTGGAACTTCCCGATCTGGCAGGTGCTGCGCGGCGCGGTGCCGGCATTGCTGGCCGGCAATACCTATGTGCTCAAGCACGCGCCGAACGTAATGGGCAGCGCTTACCTGCTGCTCGAAGCGTTCCAGCGCGCTGGCTTCCCCGAAGGTGTGTTCGAGGTGATCAACGTCACCCCGGAGGGCGTGTCCAAGGCCATTGCCGACCCGCGCATTGCCGCCGTAACCCTGACCGGCAGCGTACGCGCCGGCAGCGCCATCGGCGCCCAGGCCGGTGCTGCGCTAAAAAAATGCGTGCTGGAACTGGGCGGCTCCGACCCGTTTATCGTCCTCAACGATGCCGACCTTGATGAGGCGGTAAAAGCCGCCGTCATCGGCCGCTACCAGAACACCGGCCAGGTGTGCACCGCGGCCAAGCGCCTGATCGTCGAGCAAGGCGTGGTCGAGGCGTTCACCCGCAAATTCGTCGAGGCCACCCAGGCGCTGGTCATGGGCGACCCGCATGCTGGCGATACCTACATCGGCCCCATGGCCCGCTTCGACCTGCGCGAAGAGCTCGACCAGCAAGTCCAGGCGACCCTGGCCGAAGGCGCGACCCTGCTGCTCGGTGGTGGCAAGGTTGAAGGCAACGGCAACTACTACCAGCCCACCGTGCTGGCCGACGTCACCGACCAGATGACCTCGTTCAAGCAGGAACTGTTCGGCCCGGTGGCCTCGATCATCACCGCCCGCGATGCCCGCCACGCCCTGGAGCTGGCCAACGACAGCGAATTCGGCCTGGCCTCAACCATCTACACCGCTGACGCCGCGCTGGCCGAGCAACTGGCAGACGAACTGGATACCGGCGGCGTGTTCATCAACGGCTACTGCGCCAGTGACCCACGGGTGACCTTCGGTGGCGTGAAAAAAAGTGGCTTTGGCCGTGAACTGTCGCACTTCGGCGTGCGCGAGTTCTGCAATGCGCAGACCGTGTGGGTGGACCGCAACTGACAGCCGCCACGGCTAATTGCCCATCGCCAGGCGTAACTGCCTGGCCAGCGCAATGGCCTGCTCGCGGCTGGTGACATTGGTAAAGCCGATCAACAACCCGGGCCGTTGCCCGGGTTGTCGGTACCAGCCTGAAAGTGGCTCGATCGCCAGGCCAAGCGCCCGCGCGCGCCGGGCGATTGCACAATCGTCGAGGCCGCTGCGCACATCTGCCACCAGGTGCATGCCGCCTGCCTGATTGTCCAGTTGCAGATACTCACCGACTTCGGCCTGCAAGGCCTCGACCAGTTGCCGGCGCCGCTCGGCATAGAGGCTGCGCATCTTGCGCAAGTGCCGGGCAAAATGGCCTTCTTCGATAAATGCGCTCACCGTCGCCTGCAACAACTGCGGGCAGTGGTTGTGCATGTCCCGGGCCACGCTGGCGAAGCGCTCTACCTGGGCCTGGGGAACCACCAGATAGGCCAGGCGTATGCCCGGCGCCAGTACTTTGCTGAAGGTCGCGCAGTACAGCACCCGCCCCTCGGTGTCGAGGCTCTTGAGTGCCGGCACTGGCCGGCCGCGGTAACGGTATTCGCTGTCGTAGTCGTCCTCGATGATCCAGCTGCCCTGGCTACTGGCCCAGTCCAGCAGGCGCTGGCGCCGCGGCAGCGACAGCGTGACGCCAAGGGGGCTCTGGTGATGGGGCGTGACCAGAGCAAAGCGCGCATCAGCAGCCCGAGCGATAGCGGCGTCGACATCAAGGCCGTCGCCATCCACCGGCACCGGCACCAACTGCACCCGGGCCTGCTCCAGAAAACGCCTGGCCTGGAAGTAACCCGGGTCTTCGAACCAGCAGCGGTCACCGTCCTCCCGCAGGCTGGCGCAGATCAGGTCGAGACAGGCACGGTAGCCTGCGCAGATGAAAACCTGTTGCGCAGTACAGCTGATGCCCCGCGACACCGCCAGGTAACCCGCCAAGGCATGGCGCAGGGCAAGCTGCCCTTGAGGGTCCGGGTACGCCAGGCCCTCCACCCCGCTTTGGCGCAAGGTACGCCCCACCAGGCGCGTCCACAGCTTGCGCGGAAAGGCGTCCAGCGCCGGCAAGCCGATCTGCAACGGCATTGGCAAAGATGTCTGCGGCCCCGGGGCCAGCGCTGGCCCCGGCACATCGGCATCAATCGCCCTGGCACTGAGCGACGGGGCGACCACCGTGCCTGCCGGGCCTCTGGATTGCACATAGCCTTCACCGCCGAGCATCTGGTAAGCCGCCTCAACTGTGCCGCGCGCGAGGTTGAGCTCCGCCGCCAGCGCCCGCACCGAAGGCAGGCGCTCACCCGGCTGCAAGCGCCCGGTACTGATGGCATCGCGAAAACGCAGGTAGATCTGTCGATAGAGGGGCGTCATCGTCGGTGGGCTGGAGGCTGGCATGTCCTAGTCATTTGTGCATTTGTTGGACCTATAAGGTAGTCCGTTGCCGCCGTAAAGTAACGGCTCAAATTGATCTGGGAGAAACCCGTGGGCGAACAGGCAACCATCCGCTACCTGCAAGAAGGCACCGAGCAACGCGACGCCTTCGAGCTTATGCGCGAACTTCGGCCGCACCTGGTGGATGCCGACGCGTTCGCGCAGCAAGTCAGGCGCCAGGCGCTGCAGGGCTACCGCTTGCTCGGGGCTTTCTACGGCAAGCAACTGCTGGGGCTGGCAGGGGTAAGGACTAGCGAAAACCTGCTCTATGGACGCTTTACCTACGTCGACGACCTGGTGGTATCTCCGGCCATGCGTGGCCTGCGGGTCGGCGCCGCGTTGCTCGATGCCGCGCGCGCCGATGGCCTGCGCAACGGCCATGCCTACCTGGTGCTCGATACCGGTCTGCATATGCCACTGGCCCAGCGTTTTTATTACCGCGAGGGGCTCTTAGCCAAAGGCATGCATTTTGTTCAGGCACTGCCCGCCGCCGAGGCGCAGCGCCATGGATAACCTGCTCCTGGTCAATGCCAGCATGCGCGGCAGCGCCTCGATCGGCTTGCGCCTGGCCGGTGAGATGGTCGCTTGCATCCGCCACCAGTACCCTCACCTTAAGGTGACCCTGCGAGACCTGGCTGCCACGCCGCTGGCGCCGTTGAGTGCCGGCTACGCGACAGCGCTGACCGGCTTTGTACCGCCGCACGACCCGGTATTTGCAAGCTCCGAGGCACTGATCAGCGAGCTCGAAATCTGCGACCTGCTGCTGATTGCCACGCCCATGCATAACTTCACCGTGCCGGCAGCGCTCAAGCTATGGATCGACCATGTGCTGCGCATCCACCGCACCTTCATTGCCGGCCCTGAAGGCAAGGTCGGCCTGCTCAAAGACCGGCCGGTGTACCTGATCGTCAGTTCAGGCGGGTACCACCGCGGGGCACGGGCCCGCCAGCCGGACTTTCTCAGCGCCTACCTGCGCCACGTGCTCGGCACCCTGGGCCTTCAGAATGTGCACTTCGTCTACCTCGAAGGCATGGCCGTCAGTGATCAGGCGCGGCTTGCCAGCGTCACCCAAGCCAGGCTCGAACTTGCCCGGCACCGCTGGTTTGGCCAATTGTGTGACTCAGAGACCACGTCGGCGCGTTCATAGGCGAGGTGCAGTTCGTCGACGCTTCTGTTAAAACGCGTCTTTGTATTCAGACGAACGATTTGCCATGGCTTTCTTCTCGCTCAAACGCCCTCGCCGCTGGCTCTTCGGGCTGGCCCTGGCCTGCGTCGTGGTCGGCCTGCCGGTGGGCTGCGCGGTGCTCGAGCACAAGGAGCGCGAGTTGCTGTTTCGCATCGAGCCGGGCAATGCCAGCTGGTACCGGGGCATGCCCGCAGGCGTCCAGGAGCTTGAATTACGGCCTGAAAGCTTTAAGGCCGGGCAGAACATCCATGCCTGGTGGTGGCCAGCAAAAAGCCCCGATGCCGCGGCCATCCTCTATCTGCACGGGGTGCGCTGGAACCTCACGGGCCAGCTGTTTCGCATCCAGCAATTGCATAACCATGGCTACTCTGTGCTGGCCATCGACTACCGGGGCTTTGGCCAGAGCCGTGGCGGCCTGCCCTCCGAGGCGACGGTCTACGAGGACGCGCAGGTGGCCTGGGAGCGCTTGCAGGGGTTGCAGCCCGACCCGCGTAAACGGCTGATCTACGGGCACTCGCTGGGCGGTGCAGTGGCGGTCGAACTGGCCGCGCAGCTGGGCCAGCAAGCACACAAAGACCAGCGTCCGGTGCCGGCGCGCGGCTTGATCATCGAATCGACCTTTACCTCCCTGGGCGATGCCGCCACCGCTGTGGCGAAAACCTCGCTGCCGGTGCGCTGGCTGCTGTCGCAGAAGTTCGACTCGATCGACAAGATTGCCGATATCGGCATGCCGCTGCTGGTGGTGCATGGCCTGGACGACCGCTTTGTGCCGCCGCGGTTCAGCGAGCAACTGTTCGCTGCGGCGCAGCAGCCGAAAAACCTGCTGCTGGTGCCTGGGGCGACGCATAACAACAGCATGAGCCTGGCGGGGCAGCGTTACCGGCAGGCGATTGAGGCCCTTTGAGGTAGGCCTGTAGCGGCCTTATCGCCGGCAACGCCGGCTCCCACAATGGACCTGTGTACACCGAACCTGTGGGGCCTTGCCAGCGATCGGGCGCGAAGCGGTCGTGATCCAGCCACATCTGATGTGCTGACTGCACCGGCCTCATCGCCGGCAAAGCCCCACAATGTGGACCTGTGTACACCGAACCTGTGGGAGCTGGCCTTGCCAGCGATCGAGCGCGAAGCGGTCGCAATTCAGTCACATCTGATGTGCTGACTGCACCGGCCTCATCGCCGGCAAAGCCCCACAATGTGGACCTGTGTACACCGAACCTGTGGGAGCTGGCCTTGCCTGCGATCGAGCGCGCAGCGGTCGTAATCCAGGCGACACCTGATGTGCTGGCTGCACCGGCCCCTACGGGTGATTACTGCCCGGCGCCGAACTGGTCTTGCAGCAGGATCGCCCGTGCCAGTTCTTCATCACTGGCTTTAAGGTCGGGGTTCTGCGCGCGGATGCTCTGCAGCATCGACTCCAGGTACACGCCGCGGATTGCACCGTCGCTGGCAATGAACGACGAGGCGTCGTCACGGGCCGGGATGATGCGTTTGTCGTCCTTGAAGGTCGAGTACAGCGAAGCGGATACCCCGGCCGAGGTGGCAACATCACCGGCGTCGACTTTGGCCAGGGCCGAGCCGAAGGGCAGACAGAGCACAAGCGAGGAAACGAGCAGTAAACGGCGCATGGTGGTGCCTCCGGATAAAGAGTACCTACATCAACTAGGATTGCTGCAAGTACCTTGAGTTCCCTGGCCTATTGCACCGGCAAGAAGTTCATCAGCAGCAGGCTTTGCGCGTAATTAAGGCCAATACGCCGATAGCGTTCGTCAAGCATCTGCGCCAGCAGGTCCAGGCGCGCGACGATCTTGCCGAACTCCACGGCAAAGCTCAGGTTGCTGCCCTCCTCCGAGATCTCGTTGGAAAACAACAGCAGCACGCCATTGGCGTCCTGGCGCTGGCTGAGCAGCCAGGTGGCCTTTTCGATGTTGCGCGCGGCATTGCTGACGAACTGCGGGTCGATGGTGTCGGTCATGAAGAATTCGGTGCGCCCGCCGTGGGCGGTGACCAGCATGCTGCCGATGGCATAGATGAAAGCGCCGACCCGATCACCCCGAAACTCCGGGCTAAGCGCATAGCTGAGCGCGGCCAGGTCGCGGCGCTCGCCCAGTTGCGGCAACGGCTGGCGTTGCTCGATGGCCTGGCGAATCTGCCGTTCGGCGGTGGTGGCATCGACGTAACCGGACTGGCGCCACTGGTTGGGGTTGCGCAGGTAGAGCTTGTTCATCAGCACGTACAGGCTGCGCAGGTTGTCGCGCATCGACAGGGTCGCCATGCGGTCTACGCTGGTCTGGAACAGCTCCTGGGGGCGGCCTTCGCTGAACTGGCTGGCGATGTTGCGGCCTTGTTGCTGGCTGCAGGCGCTGAGGCTGGCAAGCAGGACGCCCGCCATCACGGGCAGGCGCAGGTGTCGCAGGAAAACGAGAAACGGATCAACCATCGGCACCGGTCGGTATTCGGCGGCGGCGCTGGGGATCAGCGCCGCCTGGCCATGAATAGAGCCGACAAATCGGAAAAAGTGCGATGCTGGGCGCTATTGCCTCAGTGAATCGAAGGCGGCGTCAGACGTGCGCTGATGGAATCAGGTTGTCGGCGCTGGCCTTCTCGAGCTTGATGGCGATGAATTTCGAGGTCGGCGTGAAGGTGCGGTCGCCGTAGCTTTCCAGCGGCACCAGCGGGTTGGTCTCCGGGTAGTAGGCCGCGGCCTGCCCCGGTGGAATGTCGTAGGCGACCAGGGTAAAGCCACTGACCCGACGCTCACGGCCGTCTTCCCACAGCGAAACCATATCGACCTTGTCGTTGGGCTTGAAGCCCAGGCGGCGGATGTCCTGCTCGTTGGCGAAGACCACCTCGCGCAGGCCGAACACCCCGCGGTAGCGGTCGTCGAGGCCGTACAGGGTGGTGTTGTACTGGTCGTGGGAGCGCAGGGTCTGCAGGATCAGGTCCGGGGTGTCGCCACGGGCCAGGACCTCTTCGTTGACCAGTTGCGCCGGCAGCACACTGGCAGTGAACTGCGCCTTGCCGCTTTGCGTGTGCCAGTCGCGCTGCGCCGCAGTGTTGCCCAAGTGGAAGCCGCCTGGGTGCTGCAAGCGCGCATTGAAGTCCTCGAAACCCGGGATGACGTCGGCAATCAGCTCGCGGATGCGGCCGTAATCGGCCACGGTCCACTCCCAGTCGATCGGCCGGTCGCCGAGAGTGGCCTTGGCGATGCCGGCGATGATCGAAGGCTCCGAGCGCAGCAGCGGCGAGCAGGGTTTGAGCTGGCCGTGGGAGATATGCACCATGCTGAAGGTGTCTTCGACGGTGATGCCTTGCGGCCCTTCGGCCTGCAGGTCGATTTCGGTACGGCCCAGGCACGGCAGAATCAGGGCGTCACGGCCGGTGACCAGGTGCGAGCGGTTGAGCTTGGTGGCGATGTGTGCGGTCAGCGCGCAGTTGCGCAAGGCGTCGTGGGTGCGCGGGGTATCCGGGGTGGCCTGGGCGAAGTTGCCGCCCAGGGCGATGAACACCTTGGCCCGCTGTTCTTCCATGGCCTGGATCGCCAGCACCGCGTTGTGCCCGTGCAGGCGCGGGGCCTTGAAGGCAAAGCGCGCTTCCAGGGCATCGAGCAGGCGCGCCGGTGGCTGCTCGTCGATGCCCATGGTGCGGTCGCCTTGCACGTTACTGTGGCCGCGTACCGGCGACAGCCCGGCGCCCGGCTTGCCGACGTTGCCGCGCAGCAGCTGCAGGTTGATGATTTCCTGCACGGTCGGCACCGAGTGGCGGTGCTGGGTCACGCCCATGGCCCAGCACATGATCACCCGCTCGGCGCGCCGGTACATGCGCGCAGCCAGCTCCAGCTCAGCCAGGCTCAGCCCCGACTGCTCGACGATATGCGCCCAGCGGGTGGCATCGACTTCGGCCAGGTAGGCGTCGAGCCCCGAGGTGTGCTCGGCGATAAAGACGTGGTCGAACACTGCCGGCTCGCCCTTGGCCTGGGCTTCGCGTTCCCATTGCAGCAAAAACTTGGCAATGCCGCGCATCACCGCCATGTCGCCGCCCAGGGCCGGGCGAAAGTACGCGGTGTTGGTCGGCTCGGAGCCGTTGCTGAGCATCTCGAACGGGTGCTGCGGGTGCTGAAAACGCTCCAGGCCACGCTCCTTGAGCGGGTTCAGGCAGATCACCTGGGCCCCGCGCTTGACCGCCTCGCGCAGCGGTTCGAGCATGCGCGGGTGGTTGGTGCCGGGGTTCTGGCCGATAACGAAGATCGCGTCGGCGTGCTCCAGGTCGTCGAACACTACCGTGCCCTTGCCGACCCCGAGGGTTTCCGACATGCCGACGCCGCTGGCCTCGTGGCACATGTTCGAGCAGTCAGGGAAGTTGTTGGTGCCGTAGGCGCGCACGAACAGCTGGTAGAGGAACGCCGCCTCGTTGCTGGCCCGGCCCGAGGTGTAAAACTCGGCCTGGTCAGGAGACTCGAGGCTGTTGAGGTGCTGGGCGATCAGCGCAAAGGCGTCCTCCCAGCTGGTTTCGACGTAATGATCGGTGGCGGCGTCATAGCGCATCGGATGGGTCAGGCGGCCCTGGTATTCAAGCCAGTAGTCGCTCTGCCGGGCGAGCTCGGTGACGCTGTAGCGGGCGAAGAAGTCCGGATCGACCAGGCGCCCGGTGGACTCCCAGTTGACCGCCTTGGCGCCGTTCTCGCAGAACTTGACCATGCCGCTTTCCGGCGACTCGCCCCAGGCGCAACCGGGACAGTCGAAACCGCCGTTCTGGTTGGTCTTGAGCATAACGCGCAGGTTCTTGAAGGCGTTTTCACTGCCCAGCCAGCTCTTGGTCACGCTTTTCAGCGCGCCCCAACCGGCGGCGGGGGCGTCATAGTTTTTTATATGTTCATCTTGGCTCATCGGGGCTTCCTCGCTTGGCACGCAGGACATCTTTAACGTTTCGCCGATTAACAACTTGTTAATGACAGGTTGATTAACGGCGAACTTCGTTTTCTACCCTTTCAGGCTATTGAGGGTGGACTCAGGCGTCTAATCAAAACAAATGACGAACCGATCAAGACCCTCTATCACGACGCTGAAACCTGCGTAATACGGGGCCTGCAAGCTACCGATAGATGAGCCTTATCAGTTGGTCATTATTAGTGATTTGACCAACCCGGACGATTTAAATAGCCTCGACAATCATTAAAGAATCAGTGCGCAAACGCATCCCTGGCGTGCGATAAGAGGCCCTGCCCACCATGAGTGCAAACGGCAAACAACTGGTCGACGGCTACAGTCGTAAAATCGATTACCTGCGCATGTCGGTCACCGATCGCTGCGACTTTCGCTGCGTCTATTGCATGGCCGAAGACATGCAGTTCCTGCCGCGCCAACGCATCCTCACCCTGGAGGAGCTGTACCAGGTGGCCGAGCGTTTCGTCGCCATGGGCACCCGCAAGATCCGCCTGACCGGTGGCGAGCCGCTGGTGCGCGCCGGCATCGTCGAGCTGTGCGCGCGCATCGCTGCCCTGCCCGGCCTGCGCGAGCTGTGCATGACCAGCAACGGCTCGCAACTCACCCGCCTGGCCCAGCCGCTGTTCGATGCCGGCCTGTCGCGCCTGAACATCAGCCTCGATAGCCTTAACGCCGAGCGATTCAAAGCCCTGACCCGTACTGGTGACCTGGCCCAGGTGATTGCCGGCATCGACGCCGCCCATGCTACCGGCTTTCGCCGGACCAAGCTCAACTGCGTGGTGCTCAAGGGCCGCAACGATCATGAAGTGGTCGACCTGGTGCGCTTTGCCATCGACCGCCAGCTGGATATCTCCTTTATCGAAGAAATGCCCCTGGGGGTGATCAGCGAGCACCAGCGCAGCGAGTCCTATTGTTCAAGCGACGAAGTGCGCGCGCGTATCGCCGAGCACTTCAGCCTGATTGAATCGGCCGAATCGACCCAGGGCCCCTCGCGTTACTGGCGCCTGGCTGAGGCGCCAGACATCCGCATCGGTTTCATCTCGCCGCACAGCCATAACTTTTGCGCCAGCTGTAACCGCGTGCGGCTGACCGTCGAAGGCCGCTTGCTGCTGTGCCTGGGCAATGAGCACGCCGTTGATCTCAAGCAGGTGCTGCGCGCCCATCCGGGTGATACCGAGCGCCTGGACAAGGCCATCCGCCAGGCCATGACCCTCAAGCCCTACAGCCATGATTTCGATATCAATGGCGAAGTGCAGATTTTGCGCTTCATGAACATGACGGGTGGCTAGCGGCGATGACGCCGACCCGTCAGCCGGCGGGCAGCGCCCGGGCGCGGTGCCACAGGCGGGCGATGTCGCTGGCACGGGCCTGGAGCAAGGCCGGCGCGTTGGCACAGGCCGCCTCGAGGGTCATCGGCCCGCTGGTCAAGGCAAACGCGGCGTCGATGCCATGGGCATACAGCTGTTCGTAACCCTCGCCCAGCGTGCCGGCAATCACCACCACCGCCACCCCATGACGCTGGGCTACCCGGGCCACGCCGAACGGCGTCTTGCCGCGCAGGGTCTGGGCATCGAATCGGCCTTCACCGGTAATCACCAGGTCTGCGCCCTGCACCGCCGCCTCAAGCCCGGCAAGCTCGGCCACCACTTCGATCCCCGGGCGAAAGGCCGCCTGCATGAAGGCTTTGGCGGCAAAGCCCATGCCGCCGGCTGCGCCACAGCCGGGGAAATCACGCACATCAATGCCCAGCAGCTGCGCGCAGTGGTCGGCAAAGTGCCCAAGGGCCTGGTCCAGGGCCTGGACCTGCTCGGGGCTTGCGCCTTTTTGCGGGCCAAAGATCGCCGAAGCACCATTGCTGCCGCACAGCGGGTTGTCGACGTCCGCGGCGACTTCCAGCTGCACCTCGCGTAGCCGCGGGTCCAGCGCGCTGGCATCGATGCGGGCAAGCCTGGCCAATGCCAGGCCGCCTTGGGCCAGCGGCTGATTATCAGCATCCAGCAGCTGCAGGCCCAAAGCGCGCAGCATGCCGCTGCCGGCATCATTGGTAGCACTGCCGCCAATGGCCAGGATGATCCGCTGCGCGCCTGCATCCAGCGCCGCGCCGATCAGTTGCCCGGTGCCGAAGGTGCTGCTGCGGCAGGCGTCGCGCTGTTCCAGGGTAAGCAGTTGCAGGCCACTGGCAGTGGCCATTTCGATAATCGCCGTGTGGCTATCGGCCAACCAGCCCCAGCCAGCCTCGACCGGCTCGCCCAAGGGCCCGCGCACCTGCAGGCTGCGCAGCTCCCCAGCACAGGCGGCGACGATGGCCGCCATGGTGCCTTCGCCACCGTCGGCCATCGGGCACTGAACCAGTTGTGCCTGCGGCAGCACCTGGGCAATACCGGCAGCAATGGCGTCGGCGACGCCTTCGGCACTGAGGCTGTCCTTGAACGAGTCGGGGGCGATAACGATTTTCATGGGGATTCTCCTGATCCAGATGCCTGCATGCTGACAGTTGAGCCTTGATTGTTCGTCAGTCGGATGCACAAAAACCGCCTGCGCTTGTTTGGCACTTGGCCAAAACCGGCTCAGTTGCCGGCCGGCAGCAACTGCAAGCCCAGGTACAGGCTGAGCATCCCTTCCATACGCAGCGGGTCGACTTCGCTCAGTTCGGCGATGCGCTCCAGACGGTAGCGCAAGCTGTTGCGGTGAATGCCCAGGGCGTCGGCGCAGGCCTGGCTCTGGCCATCGTGGGCGCACCAGGCACGCAGGGTTGCCAGCAACTGGCCGCTGTTGTCCTTGGCGCGAATGCGCTGCAGCGGTTCGAGCAACTCGTCCAGGGCGTCATCGTTGCGATGGCGCCACAGCAGCGCTGGCAGCCGGTAGCGGCTCAGGCTCAGCACGCGCTCGGCGGGCAGCACTTCGCGGCCATAGGCCAGCAGGTCGCGAACCCGGCGATAACCACGGCGCAGTTGCTCCAGACTTTGCGCCGGCGAACCTGCGGCCAGGCGCTGCACCTGCCAGCCATGACGTTGCAGCCGCTCCAGCAGTTTGATGTCATCCAGCGCCACGCTAGCAGGCCGGCACCAGAGCAGCGACTGGCGCGCGGGGCTTACGCACCAGCTGTCGGGGTAACGGCTCATCAACCAGCTGGCCAACGCCTCGGCGGCGGGCCCGGCATCCAGCTCGAACAGGCAGGGAATACGCGGCAGTTGCGGTTTGAGCCCTAGCTGGCGGGCCTCGTCGACCAGCCGCGGCGAATCGCCAGAGCCGCCCAGCAGCAATGCCAGCAGGTCATCGCAGCGCTGGCGCCGCCATTGCTGCTCGACCTGCAGGTGACGCTGGGCCAGGAGCATTTCGGCGGTCATGCGTACCAGCTCGCCATAGGTGCGCAACTGCTGCGGATCACCGGTCAGGCCCAGCACACCGATCAAGCGCCCGTCGAGCAGCAGCGGCAGGTTGACCCCGGGCTGCACACCCTTGAGGCACTTGGCCGCTTCGACGTCGAGCTCGACGATCCGACCATTGGCCAACACCAGCTGGGCGCCTTCGTGACGGGTGTTGATACGCTCCGGCTCGCCACTGCCGAGGATCAGGCCCTGGCTGTCCATGACGTTGACGTTGCACGGCAGTATCGCCATCGCCCGCTCGACGATGTCTTGCGCCAGGTCATGGTCCAGTTCGAACATGGGAGGATCCTTGTTGTCGCAATGATTGGTCCGGGGCACAGCAGGCCAGACAAAATGCTGTGCAAAAGCACAAAGACAGCCACGGCCCGCTCACCGAGACTCGTCGCAGCAGCCGCCTCGATGCAGGCTGCGGCGATAAACATAACAACAGAGAGAGAATCATGTCATACAGCCCTGCCCCTGACCAAGGCCAAGACGTCACCCGCAATGCGCTGTATCGGCGCATCACCTTGCGGCTGATTCCGTTCATCTTCATCTGCTACCTGTTCAACTACCTGGACCGGGTCAACGTCGGCTTCGCCAAGCTGCAGATGCTCGATGCGCTCAAGTTCAGCGAAACCATCTACGGCTTGGGTGCCGGGATTTTCTTCATCGGCTATGTGCTGTGCGGACTGCCCAGCAACCTGGCGCTCAACCGCTTCGGCCCGCGGCGCTGGATTGCACTGATGATGATCGCCTGGGGCACGCTGTCGACCTGCCTGCTGTTCGTCACCACGCCCATGGAGTTCTACGTGTTGCGCCTGTTCACCGGCGCCGCCGAAGCGGGCTTCTTCCCGGGCATCGTGCTGTACCTTTCGCGCTGGTTCCCGGCGACCCGCCGCGGGCGGATCATGGCCCTGTTCATGTCGGCGATCCCGGTGTCGGGCTTGCTCGGCGGGCCGTTCTCGGGCTGGATTCTCAATCATTTTGCCGCCGGCCAGCATGGCCTGGCCGGCTGGCAGTGGATGTTCCTGATCCAGGGCCTGCCCACCGTGTTGCTGGGCTTTCTGGCAATCTTCCTTCTCAGTGACGGCTACGCCAAGGCCACATGGCTAAGCCCGGCCGAACGGCAGATGATCGAGGCCGACCTCAAGGCCGATGCCGCCAGCAAGCCGGTGACCACCAGCGACAGCCTGCTGTCGGTGTTTGCCAACCCGCTGATCTGGACCTTCGGCTTTGTCTACTTCTGTATCCAGAGCGGGGTCTATGCGATCAACTTCTGGCTGCCGTCGATCATCAAGAACCTGGGTTTCAGCGACGCCCTGCTGATCGGTTGGCTGAGCGCCATCCCCTACCTGCTGGCCGGGGTGTTCATGCTGCTGGTCGGGCGCTCGGCAGACCTGCGCAACGAGCGCCGCTGGCATCTTGTGGTGCCGATGCTGATGGGTGCCCTGGGCCTGCTGATCGCGGTGAACTTCGGCCACAGCCCGGTGATCGCGATTATCGGTTTGAGCATTGCCACCATGGGCGCCCTCACCGGCCTGCCGATGTTCTGGCCGATGCCCACCGCGCTGCTGAGCGCCGGTACCGCCGTGGCGGGCCTGGCGATCATCAACTCGGTCGGGCAAATGGCCGGCTTTCTCAGCCCCTACCTGGTCGGTTTCATCAAGGACCAGACCGGCTCGACCGATGCCGCGCTGTATTCGCTGGCGGGCTTGATTGTGTTGGGTAGTTTGGTGGCGCTGCGGGTTTCGCGGGTGCGCAGCGCCCGGTTGGTCGAGGAGCAGGCTAACTAAATCACAATCTCTGCGCCCCCTATCGCCGGCAATGCCGGCTCCCACAAGGGTTCTGTGCAAGCCAGAGCGGTGGGAGCCGGCCTTGCCGGCGATGCTTTTAATCAGAGCGGGAACTGTGTAAAACAGATCGAATTCCAACCGCCAAAGGCCTTTCGATCATGATTTATCGTCCACTGGGCCAAAGCGGCCTGCAGGTGTCGGCACTGACCCTGGGCAGTATGATGTTCGGCGAGCCGACCAGCACCGAAGACTCGCTGCGCATCATCGACAAGGCCTGGGACCAGGGCATCAATTTCATCGACACCGCCGACGTTTACACCGCCGGGCGCAGCGAGGAAATCGTCGGCGAGGCCATCGCCCGCCACCGCCACGAATGGATCCTCGCTTCCAAGGTCGGCTTCGGCCCCGCCGAGGGCCTGCCCAACCGCAGCGGCCTGAACCGCAAGCACATCTTCAATGCCATCGAGGCCAGCCTGACCCGCCTGGGTACCGACTACCTGGACATCTACTACCTGCACCGCGAAGACCACAACACCCCGCTTGAAGTCACCGTCAGCGCCATCGGCGACCTGCTGCGCCAGGGCAAGATCCGCCACTGGGGCGTGTCCAACTTCCGCGGCTGGCGCATCGGCGAACTGTGCAACCTGGCCGAGCGCCTGGGCGTGCCCAAGCCTGTAGTCAGCCAGCCGTTGTACAACATCGTCAACCGCCAGGCCGAGCCCGAGCAGTTCAGCGCCGCCGCCCACCATGGCCTGGGGATCGTGCCCTACAGCCCGCTGGCGCGCGGCGTGCTCAGCGGCAAATATGCGCCCAATGCCAGCCCCGACGCCAACAGCCGCGCCGGGCGCCAGGACAAGCGCATCCTGGAAACCGAATGGCGCCCCGAATCGCTGCAGATCGCCCAGCAGATCCACGCCTACCTGCAGCCCAGGGGCATCGGCATGGTCGAGTTCGCCATTGCCTGGGTGCTCAACAACCGTGCGGTCAGCTCGGCGATTGTCGGCCCGCGCACCGAAGCCCAGTGGGACACCTACAGCGGCGCGCTGGCGGTGCAGATCACGGCTGAAGACGAAGCCTTCATCGATTCGCTGGTGACCCCGGGCCACGCCTCGACCCACGGCTACAACGACAGCGCACACTACGTCAGCGGCCGCGTGGCGCGCTGAGCTCGGCGCCAAGCAGGTGGCTGATGGCAGCCTTGAGCTTCATCGGCCGCACCGGCTTGTGCATCAAGGTATGGCCGCGCTCGCGCACCTGCTGTTTTAACTCGTTGCTGTAATTGGCGGTGATCATCAAGGCCGCCAGCGGCACAGCCCGCTGGGCGTTGATCGCCGCCACCGCATCGACGCCGTTGCGGCCGTTGTCCAGGTGGTAATCGGCGATCAGCAGGTCGGCTTCGGCGCTGTTGCAGGGCACCTGGCGCGCCAGGTCCTGCTCGCTCAGGGCCGTCACCACCTCGCAACCCCACTGTTCCAGTAAGGTGCGCATGCCGGCGCAGATCGCCGCGTCGTTATCCAGCACCCAGATTCGCGCGCCTTCCAGGCGTTCACGCAGCGGCTCGCTGAGGTCGGGCTCGGCCAGCCGCCTGGGTGCCTGATGGCTGCAAGGCACTTCGATGGCGAACATCGACCCCTTGCCCGGCACTGAACGCAACTGCAGGCGGTGGCTGAGGATCCCGGCGATCTTGTCGACGATGGCCAGGCCCAGGCCCAGGCCGCGGTCCTGGTCCGGGCGCTGTACGTCACCACGGCGAAACTCCTGAAACACCTCTTCGCGGCGCTCTGGGGCGATGCCGATGCCGGTGTCCCAGACTTCGATCGACAACGCCTTGCCGCGCCGCCGGCAGCCGAGCAGCACGCGGCCGCGCGGGGTGTAGCGGATGGCATTGCTGAGCAAATTGCGCAGGATCCGCGCCAACAACTGGATATCGCTGTGCACGCTCAGGCCGCAGGGCACGTAGGCCATGCGCAGGCCCTCGCTGGCGGCGGCATGGGCATATTCGGCAGCCAGGTTGTCGAGCAGGTCGCTGACGGCGAACGTGGCGAGGTCGGCCTTGATCACCCCAGCATCGAGTTTGGAGATATCCACCAGGGTACCGAGCAGGTTCTCGACATCGTCCAGCGAGTTGCTGACATTGCGTACCAACGCCGGGTTGGCGCTGCTCTGTTCGAGCAAGGCACTGGTAAACAATCGCGCGGCATTCAGCGGCTGCAGCAGGTCGTGGCTGACCGCAGCGAGGAACTTGGTCTTGGACAGGTTGGCCTGCTCGGCTTCCTGCTTGGCCTTGCTCAGTTCGGCGGTGCGTTCACGTACCCGCACCTCCAGGTTCTGGTAGGCCTGGTGCAGGGCCTCGGCGCTGCGCCGGCGTTCGGTGATGTCGCGGATCAGCACGAAGATCCCCACTACCTCGCCACTGGCCAGGCGGTTGGGCACGTAGGAGCGCAGCATGTAACGGTCCTGGCCGTTGACGTGGGTTTCGGCGCATTCGAAGGTCACGCTTTCGCCGGCCAGCGCCCGTTCGATGTAGCCCTCCAGGCGCTGGTAGTGCTCGGGGCTGTGCACCTCGCGCAGGTTCTGCCCGAGCATCACCCCCGGTGGCCAGCAGTACCACTGCTCGTAGACCTTGTTGGTGAACTCGTAGACCAGTTCGGCGTTGAGGTAGGCGATCAGGGCCGGCACGTGGTCGGTAATCAGGCGGATCCAGCGCTCGCTTTCGCTCAGGGCCTCGGCGTGCTGGTAGCGCTCGGTGATGTCGGTGAAGGTGTTGACGAAGCCGCCGGTGGGCAGCGGATGGGTACGAATTTCGAGCATGCGCCCGTCGAACAGGCGCTGTTCCAGTTCATGCACGCAGCGGCCATTGCCGTCGCGGCTGGCCGGGGTCAGCAAGGCCAGTTCGCTGTCGGCGATCACCTCGGTAAAGGCACGATGGGCGGCGATCGGCGCCAGGCCGCTGAGCTCGAGAAAGCGCCGGTTCCACAGCTCCAGCACGCCCTCGGCATTGACCATCGCCACCCCCTGGGACAGGTTGTCGACCGCCCGTTGCAGCAAGTAGGATTTTTGCGCCACCGCCTGCTCGCGGCGCCGGGTTTCGCTGTGCTTGACCTCGGTGATGTCGGTGAACAGCATCACCCGCCCGCCGTCCTGGGTCGGCCGCTCGCTGACCTGCAGCCAGCGCCCGTTGTGCAGGCGGTACAGCAGGTGCTCGTCGCTGGCACCGCGCTGCTCTTCGCTGAACAGGCCGCTGCCATGCATCAGGCGCTTGACCTCGGCCAGGCGCATGCCGCTGATGATACGGATGCGGCTGCCGGCCCAGAACGCCTTGAAGCGGCTGTTGAAGAGGACGATGCGCAAGTCCGGGTCGAACAGCACGAAGGCATCGGAGATGCTCTCGATGGCGTCCACCAGGTGCTGGTGGGCGGTTTCCGCGCGCAAGCGCGCATCGCTGAGCAGATGGTTGCTGGCCTTGAGCTCGACCAGGGTCTGGTTCAGGGCATCGGTGCGTTCGCGCACCTGTTCGGCCAGCACCACCGAATGCTGGAACGCCGCGTAGGAGTCATCCGGGCGCGCCGCGCCCGACTCCAGGCGCTCGATCAGCGCGGCGTTGATGCGCAGCAGCTTGTGGTTAGCCCGTTGCAGCTCGGCCAGGCGCGCGTCACTGTTCACGCTGGCCTCGGGGTCGGCCGATGGCAAC
This sequence comes from Pseudomonas sp. 2835, assembly GCF_050435905.1. Lineage (NCBI taxonomy): Bacteria > Pseudomonadati > Pseudomonadota > Gammaproteobacteria > Pseudomonadales > Pseudomonadaceae > Pseudomonas > Pseudomonas sp. 2835. Next base: position 471,078 of record NZ_JBNDLE010000001.1, read on the forward strand.
GCCGGTGAAGGTCTGGTTGATGTGCATGCCATTGAACTGTTCCCCGTAGGAGTTGAAACCCAGCACCCGCTGGCTGCGCAGAAAGCTGCCGACCGCGGCCAGGCTGTCGCTGCCTTCCAGCTCCAGGCGGCGCAGGAAGCAGTCGCAACCGATGGTCAGCAGCAAGGGGCCCAGGCGCTGGTGCAGCCCGGCAAACAGCTTGTGCAGATTCGGCAACAACGGCCCCGGGCGCATGGCGGAGAGGACAATGCCGTTCTCCACCGCGCAGTAGAAACTCAGGCTCAGGTCCTCGTGCACCTGCTGGATGGCGCGCACGTAGTAACGCTCGTTGAGGCGGACCGCCAGCGGGTGCGCGGCGAAGGTGCGATGGTTGATCTGGCCGACCGGCACGCCGATCAACTGCGCGTATTCCAGCGCTGCCGGTTCGGCATTGAGCTCGTAGACCCGGCGCAGCTGGCGATCGGCGCGGGTGACCACCAGCTTTTCGCTGCGCGGCTCGATGTGATGGGTGGTGAATACCTCGAATTCCAGCCCGGTGTTGACCAGCAGCACCACCGCGGCGCCACTGCGAAAGGCGCCGTCGAAGTACACATGGGTGTGGTGAAGATGATTGTCGTCACCGGCCGAGCCACCGAAGTGCGGGATATCGCCCAGCGCTGCGCTGAGCGCCGCCAGTACTGTCTCCTCGCGGCTCGACAAGCCATCAAGCAGGGTCAGGGCAAAGCTGTGGCCCTTGATCGGCGCCAGGCTGTTGCTGCGGCACTCGCCCACCAGGCGCTCGACCGTGGCCTGGGCCTGGAACAGGCTGAACTGCGGCATGGCGTCGATCAGCTCGGCGGCGATGGAAAACTGCCGGTGATCAAAACCCAGGGCGGTGATACAGCCACGCCCGTAACCATCGGGGGTGAGCTCGCCGGCGCTGGTGCAACCGGCCAGGCGAATGCCGCCGAAGCTCTGTTGCAGGGCCTGGGCCAGGGCCGGCAGGTCGTACTCGGCGGAGCAGAAGAACAACACGAACCCCAGGTGCGGGTGCAGCAGCTGGCTGGCCAGTTCCTGGCCGGCGAGTTCGGCGGCGCTGGCCCGCGACACGGCAGTGATCACGCCCTCGGCCGGGAACTGCTGCATGGGTGCCTCCTGGGTAGGCATTGATCGATGCAGGCAGTTTAGGCAGGCGCGGTAGCAGGCCGAATGCTACTTGGGTACTGGGTGTGGGTGGCATTGGTTGTAGAGCTGAACCTGTGGGTGCCCTCTCCCACGGAGTTGACAGTAACGCAGCTCCCACAGGTTTGTTGGTGTTCCAGGGCCTTGTGTTTACCAGGTCAGCACCGCGCCCACGGCGAAGGTATCGGTGTCTTCGTTCTGCGCATCGCCTTCATGGCCGTCGATCTCGAACTGGTTGTACTCGGCCACCAGCTTGAGGTTGTCGTTGATGTCATGAAACAGCGCAATGCCGCGGGTTTCATAGTCGGCGCCGGTGTTCACCGCGCCATTGCCATCGTCCCTGGTCTTGCCATACGACAGCGCCAGGCGGTTCTTGCCAAGCTTGTAAGAGCCCTGCAGCAGGTAGCCCTTGCTGTCGACCTCACGCAAGGTCGCTTCGCCGGCGTTGTTGGTAAAGAACGGGTTGATGCCCTTGGCAGTAAAACCGGAGCCGGTCAGCGACAATCCGCCGATCTTCGCCTGCACACCATAGCCGAGCCCTTTGGAAGTGACCGAATCGACGCTGCTGTCGGTGTTGTCCGAGGTCTGGTAGGTGCCGTTGAGCCAGCTGTAGATCTGCGCGCCGCCGAGGTCGAACTGGTAGGTGATTTCGCTCTCGGTGCGCGGGTTTTCCTGGTAGGCCTTGCCCACCGCGCTGTCGTCGTTGGTATCGACCGGGTCCATGATCCCCACGGCGATGCGCAGGCCATCCATGACGGGCGTGCGGTAGGTGATCTGCGAGGTCGGGAACGGGTATGGGTAGCCACTGCCGATGTTGCCGAACGACACCCCGCCGCCATCAACAAGGCCCAGGGTGTCACTGACCTGGCCATAGCCGGCAAGCAACTCGTCGAGAAGGATGTTGGAACGGGCGAACAGGCCGAAGTCCTTGCCGATCAACACCTCGCCCCATTCGGGGTTGGACACGGTGCCGTAGAACTGGCGCACGTCGATGGCGGTGTCGGTGCCGTTGGTTTCGCTGTCGTTGATGGTCACCCAGAACGAGGCCCGGCCGCCGAGCTTGAGGTCGTCGACCTGACGGGTCATGTTGAAGCCCAGGTAGTTGGGCAGAAACCCCATCTTCACCCGCGACTGGCGGCGGTCGTACTGCTCCCCCGCGCGATCGACGTCGCTGTTGACGTAGAAGGCGTTGATGTAGCCGTCGGTGGAAAAGGTCGTCTGCTCCTTGTCGTAGAGCATGATTTCGGCATCGGCCAGCGGGCTCAGGCCCAGGGCCGCGAGGCTGGTCAGCACTGGCAGGAAACGGCGATTGGCATTGTTATTGTTGTGCATGGCGCTCTCCGCAAACGGGGGGACGAATGTCGGAGGCGATTATCGAAAGGCCAGGCAAGGGGCCATACCCTGCCTTGGCGCAAGTCCCCTGCTGCTTTGGCGCAACGAGCCCGGCTGCCCGCAGGCGGAACTAATCCCTTGCCCGTCGGTGTCACAAGGCTAAAGTGGCAAGACCCGGTGCATCAGGCGCGCCCACCCATGCAAAAATGCAGACTCAGCCTGCAGATTTACGGATTGTATTGGGCAAATTTGCACTGATACGATCCTTCGATCCTCTAGCGCCTATCCAGACCGTGTTAAAACACGTGGAAAATCAATAACAAAGCAGGGAGAAAGCGATGACCGCGCACGCTCAAGCGCCAACCGACGTCCATGTACTGGCCCAGGTTCGCAACCATATCGGTCACTTGACCCTCAACCGCCCCGCCGGCCTCAACGCCCTGACCCTGGACATGGTCCGCAGCCTGCAGCGCCAGCTCGACGCCTGGGCCGCCGATACCCAGGTGCATGCCGTGGTATTGCGTGGCGAAGGTCCGAAGGGCTTCTGCGCCGGCGGCGACATCCGTTCGCTGTACGACAGCTACAAGGCCGGTGACAGCCTGCACCGGGATTTCTTCGTCGAGGAATACGCCCTCGACCTGTGCATCCATCATTACCCCAAGCCAGTCCTGGCGCTGATGGACGGTTTCACCCTCGGCGGCGGCATGGGCCTGGCCCAGGGCGCCGACCTGCGGGTGGTCACCGAGCGCAGCCGCCTGGCCATGCCGGAAACCGCCATCGGCTACTTCCCGGATGTCGGCGGCAGCTATTTCCTCTCGCGCATTCCCGGCGAACTGGGTACCTACCTGGGGGTCAGCGGCGTCCAGGTGCAGGCGGCCGATGCGCTGTACTGCGGCCTGGCCGACTGGTACCTGGACAGCAGCAAGCTGGCCAGCCTCGATGAACGCCTCGACACCCTGAATTTTGGCGAACACCCGCTCAAGGACCTGCAAGGTGCACTGGCCAAACTCGGCACCCAGGTGCTTGAAGACGCGCCACTGGCCAGGCTGCGCCCGGCCATCGATCACTTCTTCGCCCTGCCCGACGTTGCCAGTATCGTTGAGCAACTGCGGGCCGTGACAGTAGCCGACAGCCACGACTGGGCGCTGAAAACCGCCGACCTGCTGGACAGCCGCTCGCCGCTGGCCATGGCCGTGACCCTGGAGATGCTTCGTCGGGGTCGCCACCTGAGTCTTGAGGACTGCTTCAAGATGGAACTGCACCTGGACCGCCAGTGGTTCGGGCATGGCGACCTGATCGAAGGCGTGCGCGCGCTGATCATCGACAAGGACAAGCAGCCACGCTGGAACCCCGCCACCCTCGCCGGCCTCGACCGCCAGCGCGTGGATCAATTCTTCGAAGGCCTCTGAGGCCTGGAGTACGCAGATGCAAGACCTGGAACTGACTGAAGAACAGATCATGATCCGCGACATGGCTCGGGACTTCGCCCGCGGCGAGATCGCCCCCCATGCCCAGGCCTGGGAAAAGGCCGGCTGGATCGACGATGGCGTGGTGCAAAAGATGGGCGAACTGGGCCTGCTGGGCATGGTCGTGCCCGAGCAATGGGGCGGCAGCTACACCGACTATGTCGCCTACGCCCTGGCGGTCGAAGAGATCGCCGCCGGCGACGGCGCGACTGGCGCGCTGATGAGCATCCACAACTCGGTGGGTTGCGGCCCGCTGCTCGCTTACGGCAGCGCCGAGCAACAGCAGACCTGGCTCGAACGCCTGGCCAGCGGCCAGGTGATCGGATGCTTCTGCCTGACCGAACCGCAAGCGGGCTCCGAGGCGCACAACCTGCGCACCCGCGCCGAGCTTGAGGGCGATCACTGGGTGATCAATGGCGCCAAGCAGTTCGTCAGCAATGCCCGCCGTGCAGGGCTGGCGATCGTCTTTGCGGTCACCGACCCGCAGCTGGGCAAAAAGGGCATCTCGGCCTTCCTGGTGCCGACCGATAACGAAGGCTTCGTGGTTGATCGCAGCGAGCACAAGATGGGCATCCGCGCTTCCGACACCTGCGCAGTGACCCTGAGCAACTGCCGTATCCCGGCAGCCAACATGCTCGGCGAGCGCGGCAAGGGCCTGGCCATTGCCCTGTCCAACCTCGAAGGCGGGCGTATCGGCATCGCCGCCCAGGCCCTGGGCATTGCCCGCGCGGCGTTCGAGGCGGCGCTGGTGTATTCCCGTGACCGCATCCAGTTCGGCAAGCCGATCAACGAGCACCAGAGCATCGCCAACCTGCTGGCCGACATGCAGGTGCAGATCAATGCTGCACGGCTGTTGATCCTCCACGCCGCACGCCTGCGCAGCGCCGGCAAGCCATGCCTTAGCGAAGCCTCACAGGCCAAGCTGTTCGCCTCGGAAATGGCCGAGCGGGTGTGTTCCAAGGCGATCCAGGTGCATGGCGGGTATGGGTACCTGGAGGATTACCCGGTCGAGCGTTACTACCGCGATGCGCGTATTACCCAGATCTACGAAGGCTCCAGCGAAATCCAGCGCATGCTGATTGCCCGGGAGCTCAAGCACTATCCCTTGTAACACGCTACGGTCCAGGGCTGGGGGACCAGCCCATGTGACCGGATCCGCACTGGCGCGCTGAACCGGCACAGCCCGGGGCACCCCGCCGTAAATATGTATCACCCTCCCAGGCATCGCCTCGCGCCCAATGTGAACGCCACTCCCGGCAGAACTTCACATTTGGGATGACGCCATGAGCGATGCGCCTGAAACTCTCGACCCCCTGTCCTTTTCCCCAGTAGATTTCATTACAACCAGGCACCGCGACACCGCCTTGCTGCTCGATGCCAGCCTGCGTTGGAAAGAACATCGCAACGTATTCAACACCCTGCTGGCCCAGGCCCCCGGCATTTACCAGGCACTGCTGGATCTGGTCCGTGAACAGCTGGGTGCCGATCCGCTCAGTACTGCCCTGCGATTCAAGATTTCTGACACGCACCACAGCGATGTCAGCCTGGTCGCCCTTGCGGCCCACACGCGCCAGTATCCTCAGCCCCCGGCAGACCTCGACCAGCGCGCCCAGCTGACAGGCCTGAGCGCCGATCATCGGCTTTTGCGCCTGACACCCACGCAGTTGCTCGCCAAACTTGCCCAACTGGATATTCCCGCAGCAGTCCGACGGCAGTGGGATGACTACTGGTATGCGCGGGCCTCGGATACCGCCGTCAGCCGCCGCAGCCATGCCCTGAACCAGTACCTGGAAGTTTTCAGAGCCAGTTGGGATGTGGCAGTGGCAACGGGTAACTTCGATGCTCAACAGCAGCGCTCGGTCAGCGGTGTGCTCGATAACCCCGAATGGCTTCGCCATGAAGGCAAGCCCATCGCTATCCGGACGCTCTCGATCGACGGCCAGGTCATGCCGGGGGCGCTGCTGTTCAACATCGAAGACGAACCGCAACTGATGCTCTATCGTCCCGGCAGCACGCCCAACTTCAGTGCCTACACCTCCCAGTCGAATCTGGAAGAGGCCATTGGTTCCACGGCCTCAAGCTTCAGCTATGAAAGCCACGACAGCCTCTCGGCCGGCTTCGCCCCGCTGTTCAACAGCCTTCTCAACGAGCGTCTGGATGCACTGGACAACAAGCCCGGAGCAGATATCCAGCAATTTGGCGAACTCGCCCTGGCGCTCATCCACTGGGTCGATACCCAGCAGAGCGATTCGAGTGCATTGAGCCTGGCGCCGGCTATTGAAATGCCAGACAGCGACGCCCCCCAGGCACGTTCGCTCTATGATTTCGGCAACCTGAGCCTTGATGTTCCCTACCCCATCCGCCTGCAACAGATCACCACCCAGCAGGCGCTGATGGACCGCCTGGCCGAAACCAATCTGCAATCGCTCAAGGATTATCAGCAAGCCCTGGAGGATGCCTGCCAACAAGCAGAACAGGCCATCGAGCAACAGCTACAAGCCAACACCTGGGCCTGCGAGCAAATCCCTGTTGCCAGTGAAGATTTGCTCCAGGCGCATTATCAGGGCTTGCGCGCCCATGCCCGCTTTCAGAACTTGCTGGGAGAGATCGACAACGAAGAGCTGAGATGGCTGGAAAGTCTTCTCGATCACCCCGAAAGCTTCCCGCGCCCAGGCTCCAGCATCGTCGCGGCACATCCGGTGCTGACCTCGACGTCGATGGATGAGGGCGCCGAAACCTCTACCAGCACCACCCTGCACGACTGCCTGGTGGTGACCCTGCAGAACGATGACGCTCCCCACAGCCTGCTACTGTACTGGCCAGGTGAGGCCGGCGGATTGCTGCGCTGCGCCAACCATGACGAGCTTGCACGCTGCTTCGCGGTCAGTGCCGAGGATAATCAGTCCTTGGGCCTGAGCCCGGTGACCGGCGATGTCCTGGCCCAGGTGCTGGCCCATCACTTTGCCCAAGCCAGGATTGCACTCGCTGGCGCCCCATCGTCCGCGGCGGTGAGCGAGACGCTGGCACAGCGCCTGAACGTACCTCGCCAGGCCGCCCGCGAGTATGCGTTCAACTTGATCCAGGAACAGGAAACCAGTGCCGCTCTGAGCAACATTTCCCCGGATTGGCTGGCAGGCTTGTCCGACGGAGACCGCCAGGAGCTGAAGTCCGGCACCCTTGGCTTCATTAACGCCATGTACAAGGCCCAGGCACTTGTCGCCCTCGACCTGCCGCACATCGACCTGTTCTGCCGCCAACTCGTCAGCGAGCGCCTGAAGCTGGACTTTCCTGAATACGATGACAGCCCCATCACCCTCCACCTGCCGCAGAGCGCCTCGTGGGTCCGGGTTGTGGTCGACAGCACAAGCCCCCAGGGCATTGCCACGAAGCTGACGCTCAAGCCCAGCAGCGCTTGGGTAGACCTGACGCTGGAAAATCTTTTGCTGGAGAACGTCGACGAGGCGATGCGCGACCGCTTGAGCTTTCTTAGGCTCAAGTTGCAAACGCCGGACCAGACGCTGGCCCAACAGTTGACAGACGGCATCGACAAAACCTATCTGAGCGACCTGGCCAGGGACCTGAATCTGGCCCAGAAGTACGAGAATAAACTTTCCGAGGTATATCGTGGCACTCATGAAAGCCCCTTTGCCCAGGCCTATCGTCGCCAATGCCTGGGCGAACCTTTCCGTCAGATGCTCAAGTTGCAAAGTGCCCAGGCCAGGGCCAAGGGCGAGCTGGACGACAAAGGCCAGACAATCTTCAACATCGCCATCGACGCGGATAGCGCAGCGGCCTACCAAGCGGACGGCCACGACATTCGCCTGTTCCCCGCCCGGCTGACCGCAGGGGGCGAGGACACCGAAAGCTACGGCACCACCCTGTCCGGGGTAACCTTCATCTGCGACGAGAAAAGCGGCGTCACCGTGCTTTACCGCCCGGACCATCCAACCCGGCTGGTGCACCAATACCCTAGCCTCAAAGAGGCCCGCCTTGCCCTCTATGACCTGAGCAAACAAAGCGGCGAAATCGACTACCTGGCCTCACGCGCCCTGCTCGGCAGTCCAGCGGCACACGCCTCGCGGATACGCCAGGCCATCGAGCACCATTTCGACGGCATCATCGGTCTGGGTACGACCTGGCCCTTGACCACGTCCCTGGCCCAGCACCTGCTGGATGCCCAAGCCGGACGCAGGCTCGAAGCCCACAGAGCGACCTCGCGATCGAACCGTGACCTGTGGCTGGAAAACTTTGCCTACCAGAGCGGGATGGTTTTCAACTACATCAAGATGGCACTGGGTTTCATACCGGTGATAGGCACCGTCGTCAGTGTCTACGACTTTTTCGACGCCTGTGCCAAGGGGGTCAGGGCATTGCTGCAGGATGAAGTTTACAAAGCGCTGGAGGCCCTCGAGCAAGCCCTGCTGGCCTTCGTCGACGCCGCCATCGACCTGCTGCCAAGCTTGAGTTTCAAGGCCCTGGCTGCGCGCCTGCTCACCCGCAAACGCCAGTTGCAACTGCTGCACGCTGGCCCGACGGCGGGCATCGGCCCTGTCAGCGCCAGCACGGCCCGACGCCTGGCACGCTTTGAAGGTTATGAGTATCAGGCCCCCTTGTCATTGGCCGGAATCGAACCGGGTCGAGTCGGCAAATACAAAGGCATCTACCAGCACGCCGATGGCGATTTCATCCTGGTAGGTGACCGCCCCTGCCAGGTGCAATGGCTGGACACGGAACATACCTGGCGTCTTCGTGGCAACAGGTTCAAGACCTGGAGAAAAAACATCGCGCTCAACAACAACGGTAGATGGGACACCCATTTCGCGCTGTACGGCGTGCACCTGCGCGGTGGCGGTGCAGGCGGTGGCCAGACCCTTGGGCGCCTGGCCGACCTTGCTGATCCTTTGTGGCCTGCTCCTGTCCGTGAACGCCTGCCCCGCTGGTGGACAGATGCCACCTACCGTCGTCGCCTGGCACTGAAGGAAGCCACTGAGCACAGCTACAGCAGGCTGGTCGATCAGTATGCCCCCCTGGATAAACTTAAAATACAGGGTTCCTCCGACGCTGCCGAGCTGGCGCGAATCGACCAAGCCTGTGCCAACGAAATCGCCCAAGCGAAAGTCGTCTTCGAGCAACTGGACAACTATCGAGCATTGTTGACCGGTAGAAACCTAACAGAAAACGCCGGCCTTAAAAGCAGTACGGTGACCATTATCCTGCAGCGCTCGCTCAATCGAGTGAATCATGCGAAACATCGCGCGAGTGCCCTACAAGACGATATCAACAAGCTGGACACGCCCATCAAGAGCAAAGAGCAATATGCTTTATTTAATCAAAAGCTCCGCCAGTTTATTGAGACAATGGATCACATTGAGCACCTGGAAAAAGAGATAAGGAAATGGCTCAGTCACTCGATACACAGCGCCACCATCAACACGGTCAAGAAAGATTTGCCGAATGTACTGACCTTCAATCACTTCGCCAACAAGACCGGTGAACTTTTAAAGCTGGTTGAGCGTCATGGCCTGGCAAACGATCTCACGTGGCAGTACTTCAATGACAGCGTAAAGCAGGCTCGGAATCGTTTCGTGCATGCCGCCAACAACCACAACAATCTGCACAAGATCAGCCTTGCCAGTGAGCGCAAAACCATCCTCAATCACTGTATCGATGCGTACGAGAAACACATTGTGAATCTCAGGGTGTGGTCAACCAACTACCCTGACTACTTTGAATCGCGGTTTCTCCCCTCCCTGTCGACAGCCATTGAGGAACTGCGCCAACTGGCCAAAAAGGAATTGGCCGCAGCCCCCAAAGGTCAAACGGCAACCCCCAAGCCTGGCGCGTCCGGCCAATCGCAGGCACGGGTGTTTGAAACAGAAGATGCGTTTTTACTTATTGGCTCGCAGATTCCTGCCGCAGGCGCGCAGCCACAAAGGTTCAAGGTCACGGGTCTTGGCGGTATCGACGAAATCTATGTGAAAGGCGCCCGGGGAAAATGGCACCGTGAATCGCCGCCGCCGGCTTCCACGACTCAATTCGACCCGCAGCAACTGATTGGGGAAGCTCAACAGCGGTTAAACGCGATCGACCATGATGCCAGCCGTATTAGCAACAACATCAAGCCCGGCTCGATACCCGCCGACCTGGAAGACCTGATGAGCGAATTGGCCGCACAGCTCAGATCCCGCGCGCAACGAATCGAGTCGCTGGGTACCCAACAACTGCTGGTTACCCGTCTGCGCGAAAAAGCTACAAGGCTGGTCGAACAAGGCAAGCTATTGAGAACGGCGCAGACACTGGTCAGTCAAAAACCCAATGCCGGCCAGCTGGACTATCTGGTTGAACAGGGCGCCGTCGACATCAGGAAGAAGGGAGGACCGATCGAACTGACCCGACGTCAGGACGGGCGCCGCGATTTCCTGCAGGAGTACGAGATTCGTGACCTCAGCCAGAACCCGCCACAGCCTTTGTGGTACGCACACTTCCACTACACCTCGGCAAAGGCTGAGTTCGACCAGTTTGCCAAAGCCCACCTCAAGTTGAGTGACTATCGCTACCTGGGGGCCAAATGGCAGCAATCGCTAGGAGCGGGTGCTGAAGCGATCTGGCGAGGGGACATCAATCAGACAATTGCTGCCAAGCATTTTCAAGCGCTTTGAGTGACCTTCGCATCAAGGGGACAGCTAATGCGCCCCTTGACGCGATCGCCCTTCTACTCGTCTACCCGCACACTGTCCAGGTAGCTACGCACAGCCCATAAAGCCTCCTGGCTGAGGTAGTCGGCCATCTTCGGCATGTACACCCGCCCATCGCGTACCGCGCCATTGCGCACCCGCTCGACAAACCACTCATCACCGGCAGCGCCTTCGTCGAGCAGGCGCAGGTCCGGGGCGATGCCGCCGGACTTGGCCTCAAGACCATGGCAGGCAGCGCAGTTCTGGTTGTAGGCCGAAGCACCGATGGACACCGCCTCGTCGTGATCCTTGCTGTTGCGGTAGGGGTTTTCTGCGCGCCACTGCTCACCGAGCTTTTCCAGGTTGCCGGTATTGACCGCAGTCGGCGTGACGTTGCCATGGGCAAAAGCCCCGGCGCTGCTCATCAGGCCGGCACTGACGATCAGGCTCAACCAGGTTTTTTTTGCTGTTTTCATTGATCTGCCCTCGACTGCTGTTTGCACGCAAAAACCTCTCGACTGAAAGGTTGTGCCGGCATCTTAGAAACGGGCTGACGAGGGCCCCATGCTGCTTTGGTGGCCGCGGCCTCCTCCCTTGGTAGTAGCGCTTGTGGGGCAGTGCCAAATCATGCCCGGCCTGGGAAGTTTTCCCGTGAAAGCCGGGAGATTTTCCGTATCGATCCAGACCTTGGCGTTCCAGGCTATGCAGGCCAAAACCTTCATTGGGAACTCCAACCATGACAATAAGATCGTTACCCGCCGCGCTTTCCCCGCTGACAGCTGCCGTGCACACCGTCCTCCTGCTCGGCAGCCTGGCCCTGGTCCCGCATGCCCTGGCGAAACCTGTGAGCTGGGAAGACATCGCCGACGACCACAAGAGCACCGGCAACGTGCTGCAGTACGGCATGGGCACCAATGCCCAGCGCTGGAGCCCGCTGGCCCAGGTCAACGACCAGAACGTGTTCAAGCTGACCCCGGCCTGGTCGTACTCCTTTGGTGACGAGAAGCAGCGCGGCCAGGAGTCCCAGGCCATCGTCAACGATGGCGTGATCTACGTCACCGGGTCGTACTCGCGGGTGTTTGCCCTCGATGCCAAGACCGGCAAGCGCCTGTGGACCTACAACCATCGCCTGCCGGACAACATTCGCCCGTGCTGCGACGTGGTCAACCGCGGCGCCGCCATCTATGGCGACAAGATCTACTTCGGCACCCTCGACGCCCAGGTCATTGCCCTGAACAAGGACACCGGCAAGGTGGTGTGGAAGAAAAAGTTCGGCGACCACAGCGCCGGCTACACCATGACCGGCGCCCCGACCCTGATCAAGGACCAGAAGAGCGGCAAGGTGCTGCTGATTCACGGCAGCTCCGGCGATGAGTTCGGCGTGGTCGGCCAGCTGTATGCCCGCGACCCGGAGACCGGTGACGAGGTGTGGATGCGGCCCTTCGTCGAAGGCCACATGGGCCGCCTGAACGGCAAGGACAGCACCCCCACCGGCGACGTCAAGGCACCGTCCTGGCCCAACGACCCGACCACCGAGACTGGCAAGGTCGAAGCCTGGAGCCATGGTGGCGGCGCGCCGTGGCAGAGTGCAAGCTTCGATGCCGAGACCAACACCATCATTGTCGGCGCCGGCAATCCGGGGCCATGGAACACCTGGGCACGTACCTCCAAGGACGGCAACCCGCACGACTATGACAGCCTCTACACCTCCGGCCAGGTCGGCGTCGATCCGACTACCGGCGAAGTGAAGTGGTTCTACCAGCACACGCCCAACGACGCCTGGGACTTTTCCGGCAACAATGAGCTGGTGCTGTTCGACTACAAGGACAAGGACGGCAAGCAGTACAAGGCAACCGCCCATGCCGACCGCAACGGCTTCTTCTACGTGGTCGACCGCACCAACGGCAAACTGAAGAACGCCTTCCCGTTCGCCGACAACATCACCTGGGCCAGCCACATCGACCTCAAGACCGGCCGCCCGGTGGAGAACCCCGGCCAGCGTCCAGCCAAGCCGGAACCCGGGCAGACCAAGGGCAAGCCGGTGGAAGTCTCGCCGCCGTTCCTCGGTGGCAAGAACTGGAACCCGATGGCCTACAGCCAGGACACCGGCCTGTTCTACGTGCCGTCGAACCAGTGGAAAGAGGAATACTGGACCGAGGAGGTCAACTACAAGAAAGGCTCGGCCTACCTGGGCATGGGTTTCAGGATCAAGCGCATGTACGAGGACCACGTCGGCTCGCTGCGGGCCATGGACCCGACCACCGGCAAGATGGTCTGGGAGCACAAGGAACGCCTGCCGTTGTGGGCCGGGGTGCTGGCGACCAAGGGCAACCTGGTGTTTACCGGTACCGGTGATGGCTACTTCAAGGCCTTCAACGCCAAGACCGGCGAAGAGCTGTGGAAATTCCAGACCGGCAGCGGCATCGTCTCGCCGCCGATCACTTGGGAACAGGACGGTGAGCAGTACATCGGCGTGACTGTCGGCTATGGCGGCGCGGTACCGCTGTGGGGCGGCGACATGGCCGAGCTGACCAAGCCGGTGGCCCAAGGTGGTTCGTTCTGGGTGTTCAAGATCCCGGCCTGGGATACCAAGACGGCCCAGCGCTAAGCCCATCGCGGGTCAAGCCCGCTCCGTGTTGGAGCGGGCTTGACCCGCGATAGCCATTTCACAGCCCAGGAGATCTCCATGAAATACCTCCCGCTCTTGCTCACCCTCGCCTGCACTGCCGCCCTCGCCGACGACGACGTGCCATTGACCCTCAACGGCTGCACCATCGCCCAGGAAAGCCAGTGCCCCAACGCCAACCTGCGCAACGCCGACCTCAGCAACCAGGACCTGCGCAAAATGAACCTGGCCGGTGCCGACCTGCGCGGGGCGAACCTGCGCCACGCGCGCCTGGACCTGGCCAACCTGGAAAAAGCCCAACTGCAAGGCGCCAACCTCACCCGCGCCAGCCTGCAGCAAAGCAACCTGCGCCTGGCCGACCTGCGCGATGCCAGGCTGATCGCGGTACAGGCCTGGGGCATGTTCGCCCAGGGCGCCAACTTCGAGAACGCCGACTTGAGCGCCGCCTACCTGGAATTCGCCCGCCTGTCCGGGGCCAGACTGCACAACAGCAAACTGCAGGCCGCCGACCTGGAAATGACCTGGCTGAGCAAGGCCGACCTCAAGGGCGCCAACCTGGCCGACGCCAACCTGCAAGAAGCCAAGTTCGGCGAAAGCAACCTGGAGCAAGCCGACCTGCGCGGCAGCCGCCAGCATTACGCCAACTTCCAGGACAGCAACATGGAGGGCTGCCAGGGCTGCCCGAAAACCTGGGACTAGGCCGCTACACGCAGCAGGCCCGCCTCGATGGCCAGATGCACCAGTTCGGCCTGGGAGGCGACCTGCAATTTGCTTTTAAGCAGGGTCAGGTAGTTGGACACGGTCTTGGCGCTGATGCACAGCTGCTCGGCAATCAACCGGGTCGGCGTGCCCTTGGCCAGCATCAGGAAGATTTCCGTTTCACGCTGGGTCAGGCCCTGGATGCGGGCGCTGCCTGCCTGGCAGGCCAGGTCGGTGGCCAATGCCTGCTCGATGTAGGCATGCCCGGACAATACCCGGCGCACCGCTTCAAGCAGTACTGTCGGCCCCGCCGCCTTGGACAAAAAACCACAGGCGCCCGCCGCCATCGCCTGGCGCACCAGGCCAAGGTCGGTATGCTCGCTGAAGAATAGCACGCGCAGTTGCGGCAGGCGCTGGCGCAACCTTCGGGTGGTTTCCAGGCCGCTGATCCCGGGCAGGCCGACGTCCATGATCACCAGCCCCGGCAACTGCTCTGCGACCTTGTGCAGGGCCTCTTCGCCGCTGCCCGCCTCGATCACCGGCATGCCCTGCAAACCCTGTTGCAGCGCAGCAGCCAGGCCCAGGCGCAGCATCGGGTGATCATCGACCAGCAATATGGCCATCTTCGCAGCTCCGGCAGGTTTACCCCATGCTAGAACGCGCGTCTGGGCGCCCGGCTACTACTTTGGTACTGTTTTGCTTGTCGATGGTCGCATTCCCAAAGCGTTGCACCTGGCCTGTAATGAAGGGGTGCAGCACAACCACAACAATAAGGTGCAAAGCCATGTACAAGATTCTGATCGCCGACGACCATCCGTTGTTTCGCGAGGCCATCCACAATGTCATCAGCGACGGCTTTCCTGGCAGCGAGGTGATGGAGACCGCCGACCTCGACAGCGCCCTGGCGATCACCGGCGATCACGATGACCTCGACCTGATCCTGCTCGACCTGAACATGCCCGGCATGCATGGCCTGGGCGGTTTGATCAACCTGCGCAACGAGGCGCCGACCATCCCGGTGGTGATCGTTTCGGCCGAACAGGACAAGCAAGTCGTGCTGCAGGCCATTACCTACGGCGCCGTGGGCTTTATCACCAAATCCTCACCACGTTCGCAGATGACCGAGGCCATCGAGCAGATCCTCAACGGCAACGTCTACCTGCCGCCGGACATCATCCGCACGCAAAAGAGCAGCAGCCGGCGCAACCAGGGTGACCATCAGGGCTTTGCCCCCGAGCTGCTGCAAGCCCTGACCCGCAAGCAATTGCTGGTGCTCGAACGCATGACCAAGGGCGAATCGAACAAGCAGATCGCCTACAACCTCGACATCGCCGAAACCACGGTCAAGGCCCACGTCTCGGCGATTTTGCGCAAGCTCAACGTGCACAACCGGGTGCAGGCGATCCTCAGTGCCGGCGACATCGACTTCACCGCCTACCTGCGACGATAGTCACGCTCCATCACCATCATGCAAATTAGCCATTGAAACCTGGGCAAGCCCTGAAGTAAGCTCGGGCACATCAACTGGAGAGTCACATGTCGCACACCACCCTCACTCACGCTTGCAGCACTGGTCGCCTGTCGCGCCCCGTGGCCGCTGCCGAGTGCGCGACTGCCTCCCCGGCAGCGTTTTATTTTGGGTATTGGTTTAGCCACAGGCGCCGCTGATACCCACACCGGCGCCCACTTTCAAGGGGCCGCCGAACACGAGAATACTCAACCCCCGGTCGGCCCCCCGACCGGGGGTTTTGCGTTTCAGGCCCCCGGCAATCAACGAATTACATTGAGGAACAGAACATGAACTACGCCACCTACCGTTACCAAAGCTTCACCTTCTGGCGATTTAGCCAATCCCGTTCGGGCCAGCCTGCCGCCTCCGTTCGGTCACTTGTTGGTGGCACACAAACACATGACGCCAATCCGGCCAACTGTCGAACACCTCGATAGGGCCGTCCGCGCGGGGCAGACCCCGCCAGCCGCCCAGGGAATCCAGAACATGCAATCGTCCACCCTCGCTCTGCCACTGTCCGAACCCAGCGCTGCCAACAGCGCCGTCAGCCAACGCCTGCCGAGCCCGATGTTGCTCAAGCAGCAAATGCCGCTTTCCCCCGCCCTCGCCGCCCAGGTCGAAGCCCACCGCCGGGCCGTGCGCGCCATCCTCGATGGCCACGACCAGCGCCTGCTGCTGATCGTCGGCCCTTGCTCGCTGCACGACCCGCGTTCAGCCCGCGAGTACGCCCAGCGCCTGGCGCGCCTGGCCTTGGATGTCAGCGACAAGATGCTCCTGGTGATGCGCGCCTACGTCGAAAAACCGCGCACTACCGTCGGCTGGAAAGGCCTGGCCTACGATCCGCACCTGGATGGCAGCGACGACATGCACGGCGGTATCGCGCTGTCGCGCGGGCTGATGCTGGCGATGCTCGAATGCGGGCTGCCGGTAGCCACCGAGCTGCTGCAACCGATGGCGGCCGGCTACTTCGATGACCTGCTGAGCTGGGCGGCGATTGGCGCGCGCACTACCGAGTCGCAGATTCACCGCGAAATGGTCAGCGGCCTGGGCCTGCCGGTTGGCTTCAAGAACGGCACCGACGGCGGCGTCGGCATCGCCTGCGACGCGATTCGCAGCGCTGCCCACGGCCATCGGCATTTCGGCATGGACGTGCAAGGCTACCCGGCGATTGTCGAAACCCTGGGCAACGCCGACACCCACCTGGTGCTGCGCGGCGGCAGCAAGGGCCCGAACTACGACCGCCAGAGCATCGCCCTGGCTCGCCAGGGCCTGGCCAAGGCCGGGGTCGCGGCGCGGATCATGGTCGATTGCAGCCATGCCAACAGCGGCAAGGACCCGCTGCGCCAGCCGGCAGTGTTCAACGAGGTGCTTGAGCAACGTCTGCAGGGTGATACGTCGCTGATCGGTATGATGATCGAGGGACACCTGTTCGACGGATGCCAGACGCTGGGCGCGCAGCCGCTGAAATACGGCGTGTCGATTACCGACGGTTGCCTGGGCTGGGATTCGACCGAGCGCTTGCTGCGTGAGGCGGCTGAGCGGTTGTGAGCCTTATCGCGGGGCGATCCGCCTTGCCCCGCGATTACTATCAGCCAACTCTTATTTACGTTAGGCTTCAGGTTTTACCCCAAGGAGCCACTCCCATGGCCAAAGCCACTGCCCGTCACATCCTGGTTGCCACTGAAGACAAGTGCAACGAACTCAAAGCCCAGATCGAAGGCGGCGCCGATTTCGCCGAAATCGCCAAGGCCAACTCCACCTGCCCATCGAGCCGCCAGGGCGGCGACCTGGGCTCGTTCGGCCCCGGCCAGATGGTCAAGGAGTTCGACACCGTGGTGTTCAGCGCCCCGGTCAACACTGTGCAAGGCCCGGTGAAGACCCAGTTCGGTTATCACCTGCTGGAAGTGACCAGCCGTCAGGACTGATCGCTACTCTGCAAACCGGCCTTCAGGGCCGGTTTGTTCACGCAAGTGACCTGCTAAGCTTCAGCCACAGTCGTGGTTCAGGTGGTCAGGCGCTTGCGAATCGCTCCCTTCCCCTTCCTGTTGTTCGTCTTCGGCCTCGCCCTCGCCTGGCCGTGCGCCGCCACGCCAGCGCCTGTGCACGCCCTGACCGTCTATGGCGAAGCACCGCGTTACCCGGCAGGTTTTTCGCACTTCAGCTATGCCAACCCCGCTGCGCCCAAAGGCGGAACCCTGCGCCGCTCGGCCATCGAACTCGGCCAGTTCGACCACATCATTCCCTACATCGACAAGGGCATTGGCGTTGCCGAGGTCGATGGCTGGCTGTATTCACCGCTGGCGCTGCGTTCCCAGGATGAGCCCTACACCGTGTACGGGCTGGTGGCGCAAAAGCTCGAGCGCGATCCGCAGGGACTGTGGCTGCGCTTTTATCTTGACCCACGCGCGCGTTTTGCCGATGGCCAGCCGATCCGCGCCGAGGATGTGCGCTACACCTTCGAGCTGTTCATGCGCGCCGGCAATCTCAGGTACCGCACCCAGTTCGCCGATATCTGCGAGGTGAAGGTCGAGAACCCACGGCAGATCATCTTTTACTTCAAGAACAACCAGAACCGCACCCTGCCCCTGGACCTGGCGACCCTGCCGGTATTGCCCGAGCACTGGTGGAAAGACCGCGACTTCGCCAATGGCGCAGGCTTCGAGGCGCCGCTGGGCAGCGGCCCGTACAGCGTCGGGCGGGTCGACAACGGCCGCAGCATCACCTTCGAGCGCGACCGCAACTGGTGGGGGCGCGAACTGCCGGTCAACCGTGGCCGCTACAACTTCGACCAGGTGCGCATCGAGTACTTCGGCGATACCGAGGTGGCGCGCCAGGTGCTGCGCGGCGGGGGCTTCGACTATAACCGCGAGTTCTCCGCCACCGCCTATACCCTCGGCTACGCCAGCCCGGCACTGGACGATGGCCGCCTGCAGCGCGCGCACCTGGCCAAGGACGCACCGCAGACCGCCCAGGGCTTTGTCTTCAACCTCCAGCACCCGGTGTTCAAGGACCGCCGGGTGCGCCAGGCGCTGGCCTTGCTGTGGGATTTCGAGTGGAGCAACCGGCAGATGATGCGCAACCTGTACATCCGCCAGCAGAGCTTTTTCGCCAACAGTGACCTGGCGGCGCGCCACTTGCCCGACGCCCAGGAGCTCAAGCTGCTCGAACCGTTGCGCGGGCAGGTGCCCGACGAGGTCTTCAGCCAGGTGTTCGAGGCGCCGCGCACCGACGGCTCGGGGCTGATCCGCGACAAGCAGCTGCAAGCCCTCGAACTGCTCGAAGCGGCGGGCTGGCAACCGCGCGGCGATCAACTGGTCAATGCCGAAGGTCAGCCGCTGACCTTCACCTTCCTTAATGGCCAGGCCGGTTTCGAACGCCTACTGCTGCCCTGGAAGCGCAACCTGGCACAGATCGGTATCACCCTGGAGATCCGCCGCATCGACGCCTCGCAGTACGTCAACCGGCTGATGGCTCGTGATTATGACCTGATCGTCACCGGCTACCCGGTGTCGCCGTCGCCGGGGCTTGAGCTGTACAACTATTTTGGCTCGGCGGCAGCCACCGACCCAGGCTCGAACAATTACATGGTGCTCCAGGACCCGGCAGTCGACCGCCTGCTCGACGGCCTGGTCAAGGCCGAAACCAAGGCCGACATGCTTCGTCATGCCCACGCCCTGGACCGGGTGCTGAGCTGGAACTACTACTGGATCCCCAACTATTACCCACCAGGCAGCTCGACGGTGTGGTGGAACCGCTTCGGCCTGCCCAAGGTGCAGCCGAGTAACGACGAAGGCCTGGACAGCTGGTGGCAAGTCAGCCCGACACCGCTGACCAACGCACAGATGGCCGAGCGCCAGGGAAGCCGGCCATGATCGGTTACATCCTGCGCCGCCTGCTGCTGATCATCCCGACCTTGCTGATTATCCTGCTGGTCAATTTCGTCATCGTCCAGGCCGCCCCCGGTGGCCCGGTCGAGCAAGCGGTGGCGCGCCTGCAGGGCATTGGCGGCGGTGCCCCCGGGGCCAGCGGCGAAACCCTGCACGCAAGCTCCAGGGCCAGCCGTGGCCTGGACCCCAAGCTGCTGGAGGACATCAAGCGCCAGTACGGCTTCGACAAGTCGGCGCCCGAACGCCTGTGGCTGATGCTCAGCCAATATGCCCGGCTGGACTTCGGTTCGAGCTTCTTCCGTGGTGCCAAGGTCACCGACCTGATCCTCGAGAAGATGCCGGTGACCTTGTCGCTGGGCTTCTGGGCCACGCTGATCACCTACCTGGTGTCGATCCCTTTGGGGATCCGCAAGGCGGTGCGCCACGGCACCGCGTTCGACGCCTGGAGCAGCAGCCTGATCGTCATCGGCTACGCCCTGCCCTCGTTCCTGTTCGCCTTGCTGCTGATCGTGCTGTTTGCCGGCGGGACTTCGCTGAACTGGTTTCCGGTGCGCGGGCTGGTCTCGGAAGATTTCGACCAGCTCAGCTTGCTGGGCAAGATCGCCGATTACTTCTGGCACCTGGTGCTGCCGGTGGGCGCGCTGGTGATTGGCGGCTTTGCCACCCTGACCCTGCTGACCAAAAATGCCTTTCTCAACGAGATCACCCGCCAGTACGTGATCACCGCCCGGGCCAAGGGCCTGAGCGAGCAACGGGTGCTGTACGGGCATGTGTTTCGCAACGCCATCCTGCTGGTGGTGGCCGGCATTCCCCAGGCGCTGATCAGCGTGTTCTTTGCCGGCTCCTTGCTGATCGAAGTGATCTTTTCCCTCGACGGCCTGGGGCGCATGAGCTACGAGGCGGCGGTGTCACGGGACTATCCGGTGGTGTTCGGCTCGCTGTTCATCTTTACCCTGTTCGGCCTGCTGGTGCGCCTGATCGGCGACCTGTGCTACACCCTGGTCGACCCGCGCATCGACTTTGCCACGAGGGCACACTGATGTTCAGCCTGTCGCCGGTATCGCGCAGGCGCCTGCAGCGCTTTCGGCGCAACCGCCGTGGCTGGGTTTCGCTGTGGCTGTTTGCCTTGTTGCTGCTGGTGAGCCTGGGCGCCGAGCTGGTAGCCAATGACAAGCCGTTGCTGTTGAGCTACCAGGGCCAGCTGTATTACCCGGCGTTCAAGCGCTACAGCGAGCAGCAGTTCGGCGGCCAGTTGCCGTTTCAGCCGGACTACCGCAGCCAGTACGTACGCCAGCTGATCGAGGGCCAGGGCGGCTGGATGCTGTTTGCACCGGTGCCGTTCAGCGCCGACACCCCCAACTACGACTTGCTGGTGCCCGCGCCCAGCCCGCCGTCGGCGGTCAACTGGCTGGGCACCGACGACCAGTCCCGCGATGTATTGGCGCGGGTGCTGTATGGCACCCGGGTGTCGATTCTGTTTGCCCTGGCGCTGACGCTGATCAGCACCCTGATCGGCATCGCCGCCGGCGCCTTACAGGGCTACCACGGTGGTTGGGTCGACCTGATCGGCCAGCGTCTGCTGGAGGTTTGGTCGGGCCTGCCGGTGCTGTACCTGCTGATCATCCTCAGTGGCTTTGTCGAGCCGAACTTCTGGTGGCTGCTGGGAATCATGGCGCTGTTTTCCTGGCTGGCGCTGGTGGATGTGGTGCGCGCCGAGTTCCTGCGTGGGCGCAACCTCGAATACGTGCTGGCCGCCCGCACCCTGGGCCTGCCGGATCGCTGGGTGATCCTGCGGCACATTTTGCCCAACGCCATGAACGCCACCCTTACCTACTTGCCGTTCATTCTCACCGGCGCCATCACCACCCTCACCGCCCTGGATTTTCTCGGCTTCGGCATGCCGGCCGGCAGCGCGTCGCTGGGCGAGCTGGTGACCCAGGGCAAACAGCATTTGCAGGCGCCGTGGCTGGGCTTTACCGCCTTCTTTGCCCTGGCCTTGATACTGTCGTTGCTGGTGTTCATTGGCGATGCCTTGCGCGAAGCCTTCGATCCACGGGCATAATCGCAGCCTTTACCCCGGCGGAGCGGCCCATGCAGGACAGTGACAGCCTCAAGGACTACCAGCAGGTGCGCCTGCTGGCGATTCGTTCGCTGTTCGAGATCATCGAGCAATCCAGCGAAGGCACGATCATCGTCGACCGCGATGCGCGCATCGTCTGGATGAACCAGCGCTACGCCCGGCGCTTTGGTCTTGAAGACGCCAGCAGCGCCATCGGCCAGCCGTGCGAGAGCGTCATCCCCGGCAGCCTGATGCGCGAGGTGCTGAGCAACGGCCGACCGATCCTGCTGGACATGCTCGACACCCCCAAGGAGCCGCTGGTGGTCATGCGCCTGCCGGTGCACGACGCGGCCGGCACGCTGATCGGCGCCATCGGTTTTGCCCTGTTCGACGAGTTGCGCAGCCTCTCGCCGCTGCTCAAGCGCTACGCCAGCATGCAGCAGGAACTGGCCTCGACCCGTTCGTTGCTGCGCGCCCGCCAGGCCAAGTACAGCTTTGCCCAGTTCATCGGCACCAGCGCTGCCAGCCTTGAGGTCAAGCGCCGCGCCCGGCGCGGCGCCAGCAGTGACTCCCCGGTGTTGCTGCTGGGTGAAACCGGCACTGGCAAAGAGTTGCTGGCCCATGCCATTCATGCCGCTTCGCCGCGGGCGCACAAGGCCTTTGTCAGCATCAACAGCGCAGCAATCCCGGAGACGCTGCTCGAAGCCGAGTTCTTCGGCACCGCCCCGGGCGCCTTTACCGGCGCCGAGCGCAAGGGCCGCCCGGGCAAACTGCAGATTGCCGAGGGCGGCACGCTGTTCCTCGATGAAATCGGTGACATGCCTTTGCCGCTGCAAAGCAAGCTGCTGCGCGTCTTGCAGGAGAAGGAGTACGAGCCGGTCGGCTCCAACCAGATGATCCAGAGTGATGTGCGAATCATTGCCGCGACCTCCACCGACCTGCAGGCGGCCATGGCCCGTGGTGAGTTTCGTGCCGACCTGTACTACCGCTTGAACGTGCTGCCGATCCAGGTGCCGCCGTTACGTGAGCGCCTGGAGGATTTGCCGGCCTTGAGCGAGGCGATTCTTGAAGAGCTGGGCAGCCAGCACGAACTCGACGATGACGCCCAGGCGCTGCTGGCCAGGCATGCCTGGCCGGGCAATATCCGAGAGCTGCGCAATGTACTGGAGCGGGCCACCTTGCTGGCCGATCAGCCGCGCCTGGGATTGCGCGATGTACTGGCGGCGCTGGGCGCCCTGGCGCCGCTGCAGGTCCAGGCGCCGGTGCTGAGCTATAAACAGGCGTGTGCGGATTTTGAGCGGCAGTTGCTGGAGAACACCCTTTCGCGCTGTGCCGGGAATGTGCCGGAAGCGGCGCGGCAGCTGGGGTTGGGGCGGTCGACGCTGTACAAGAAGCTGGTGGCGCTGGACATAAAGTCTCATTAAATAGAATTAGATCTCCATATAGAGACGAACACCGATTCCTGTGGGAGCCGGCCTTGCCGGCGATGCAAGGCGCAGCCTTGCCAGGCTTGAGGCTGCTTTGCAGCCCATCGCCGGCAACGCCGGCTCCCACAGGGCTTGTCTCAACATAGAGACAGATTTAATAGAACTCATTAAACAATCTATTTTTTACCTTTAAATTCAACGACATATAAACATGGCACGATTCCCGCTATCGCCTCTCCACCCATAAAAACAAGATGCACCCAAGGAGACACTCGATGAGTGTGATCATCGCCCTGGCAGCCCTGGCGCTGCTGATGCTGGCTGCCTACCGTGGTTATAGCGTTATCCTCTTCGCCCCCATTGCCGCCCTTGGCGCGGTGCTGCTGACCGACCCTTCTGCGGTCGCCCCGGCCTTTACCGGGGTGTTCATGGAAAAAATGGTCGGTTTTATCAAGCTGTACTTTCCGGTGTTTTTGCTCGGTGCGGTGTTCGGCAAGCTGATCGAGCTGTCGGGCTTTTCGCGCTCGATCGTCGCCGCCGCCATCCGCCTGCTTGGCACACGCCAGGCCATGCTGGTGATCGTGCTGGTCTGCGCCCTGCTCACCTACGGCGGCGTGTCGCTGTTTGTGGTGGTGTTTGCGGTGTACCCGTTTGCTGCCGAGATGTTCCGCCAGAGCAACATCCCCAAGCGCCTGATCCC
Organism: Pseudomonas sp. 2835; assembly: GCF_050435905.1. NCBI lineage: Bacteria > Pseudomonadati > Pseudomonadota > Gammaproteobacteria > Pseudomonadales > Pseudomonadaceae > Pseudomonas > Pseudomonas sp. 2835. Next base: position 494,619 of record NZ_JBNDLE010000001.1, read on the forward strand.
GGCAACCATCGCCCTGGGTGCGTTCTCGTTCACCATGGATGCGCTGCCCGGCACCCCGCAAATCCAGAACATCATCCCCAGCACCTTCTTCAACACCACCGCCTGGGCCGCGCCCTGGCTGGGCCTGATCGGCACCTTGTTCGTGTTCTGCACCGGCATGCTCTACCTGCAGCGCCAGCGCAACAAAGCCCAGCGCGCCGGCGAAGGCTATGGCACGGATCTGCGCAACGAGCCGGAAACCGCCGCCGACCTCAAGCTGCCCAACCCGCTGCTGGCGCTATCACCGCTGCTGCTGGTGGGGGTGATGAACCTGCTGTTCACCCACTGGATTCCGGCCTGGTACGGCAAGACCCATAGCCTCAGTTTGCCAGGCATGAGCGCGCCGGTGCAGACCGATATCGCCAAACTCACGGCGATCTGGGCGGTGGAAGCGGCCTTGCTGCTGGGCATCTTGCTGGTGCTGGTGGCAGGCTTTGGCGCGATCAAAAGCCGCCTGGCCGAAGGCAGCAAAAGCGCGGTCAGCGGCGCCCTGCTGGCGGCGATGAACACTGCTTCCGAGTATGGCTTCGGTGCAGTGATCGCCTCGCTGCCGGGCTTTCTGGTGTTGGCCGACGCGCTCAAGGCGATCCCCAACCCGCTGGTCAATGAAGCAATTACCGTGACCTTGCTGGCCGGTATTACTGGCTCCGCTTCCGGCGGCATGAGCATCGCCCTGGCGGCGATGTCCGACAGCTTCATTGCCGCCGCCAACGCCGCCAGCATTCCCCTTGAGGTGCTGCACCGGGTCGCGGCCATGGCCAGCGGCGGCATGGACACCCTGCCGCACAACGGCGCGGTGATCACCCTGCTGGCAGTCACTGGCCTGACCCACCGCGAGGCCTACAAGGATATTTTCGGCATAACCCTGATCAAGACCCTGGCAGTGTTCGTGGTGATTGCTACGTTCTATGCCACCGGTATCGTTTAAGGAGCACCTCATGAGTCTCAACGGCAAAACAGCAGTCGTCACCGGCTCCACCAGCGGCATCGGCCTGGGCATTGCCCAGGTATTGGCCAAGGCCGGCGCCAATTTGATCCTCAATGGCTTTGGCGATGCTCGCGCGGCGATCGCCGAGGTCGCCCGCCATGGCACCCGGGTCGGCCATCACCCGGCCGACCTCAGCGATGTGGCGCAGATCGAAGACCTGTTCGCCTATGCCACGCGCGAGTTCGGCGGCGTCGATATTCTCGTCAACAACGCCGGCATCCAGCATGTGGCGGCGGTCGAGGAATTCCCGGTGGAGCGCTGGGATTCGATCATCGCCGTCAACCTCTCGGCAGTGTTCCATGGCACCCGCCTGGTGCTGCCGGGCATGCGTGCGCGCAACTGGGGACGGATCGTCAACATCGCCTCGGTGCACGGCCAGGTCGGCTCCACCGGCAAGGCCGCTTATGTCGCCGCCAAGCACGGGGTGGTCGGCCTGACCAAGGTGGTCGGACTAGAAACCGCCACCAGCAACGTCACCTGCAATGCCATCTGCCCCGGCTGGGTGCTGACGCCGCTGGTGCAGAAACAGATCGATGACCGTGCCGCCAGCGGGGTCGATCCGCAGCAGGCCCGGCACGACTTGCTGGCCGAGAAGCAGCCGTCATTGGCCTTCGTCACTCCCGCACACCTGGGTGAGCTGGTATTGTTCCTCTGTAGCGAGGCTGGCAGCCAGGTTCGTGGCGCTGCCTGGAACATCGATGGCGGCTGGCTGGCCCAGTGACGGGCAGCTTTCGACCTGGCTGCGGCATCGTGTTTTTTTACCTGCAAGGAGGCCTTATGCGCCCACTCTCCCTCACCGCGTTGTTCACCCTGACCCTGGCGGCCGCTACTTCGGTACAAGCCGCGAGCCTCAAGGATGTAGCGCCCTACCCCGAGGCCGAAAAAGGCTTTACCCGCCAGGTGATCCACCTGCCAAAACAGGCTGACGAGTCGGCCTACAAACTTGAAGTACTGGCTGGCAAGCAGCTGGAAGTCGACTGCAACCGCCAGCACCTGGGCGGCAACCTCGAAGAGCAGACCCTGCAAGGCTGGGGCTACAACTACTACCGCCTGGAAAAGGTCTCGGGCCCGGCCTCGACCCTGATGGCCTGCCCGGACGGCAAGAAGAAACAGGCGTTCGTGCCGGTGGTTGGCGACGGTTTCCTGCTGCGCTACAACAGCAAGCTGCCAGTGGTGGTGTATGCGCCGGAAGGTGTCGAAGTACGCTACCGCGTGTGGTCGGCTTCGAACAAAGTGAAAAAAGCTACAGTGGAATAAAGCGTTGCAGCTTGAATAACAGCCCTGTGGGAGCGGCGGTGCGGTGCAAACAGGTACTGTATGCCTTTCGCCGGCACCGACGCCCTTGAGCAATTTCGTGACCGCCAAGAGCTGCGCGATCAGGCATAATGCGCGGTTTTTACCCGTTGCGAAGGTAGGTTCAGATGAAAGCACAGGCCCGGCATATTCTGGTCAAGACCGCTGAAGAGGCAGAACAGCTCAAGCAACGCATCGCCAAGGGCGAGGCGTTCGATGTGCTGGCCAAGAAGTACTCCACCTGCCCGTCCGGCAAGCGCGGTGGCGACCTGGGCGAAGTGCGTCCGGGGCAGATGGTCGGCGCCATCGACCAGGTGATTTTCAAGAAGCCGCTGCGCACCGTGCACGGCCCGATCAAGAGCAAGTTCGGCTACCACCTGGTGCAGGTGTTCTACCGCGATTAAAGGCTGTCGCGACGGCGCTGCGAGCGTTGACTGCGTTGGTCTTCAAGGTCATTGCGCAGGCCGACGATCAGGTTGGAAATCGCCCGGCTGCTGGTCAGTTGCTCGGCATTGATGCCGGTCACCAGCAGGTCGACCCGCTGGCAGCTGCGGTCGAACACCCGCACGGTCAGCGAACGGTCGGCGGCCAGGGAGCACTGGCAACGTGTAGGTAAGAAACTGCTTTCTATGATATTGCGCAACTCCAGGGTCGAGAGCATCGGTACATCTCCTTGGCAGGTGGCGGACAGCGGTTCCGTGTTGCCCGGTCCAGCCCCAAGACTAGGCCATATTTCCCAGGCGAATCAGACCCTTTCACTATAAGTACCTGTCGCTTTCGCCAGCCTGCGGGCAGTAGCGGCCATTCGCCACCCAGCATTTTTACCAGTTGCCGATATTGCCGAATGCTCTATACCTGCACTGCAAGACCCGTCCGGTACTAACAGGGAGGCTGGACAGCCAGTGGGGCAATGCCTGGAAGATACGGAGCCTGCCTGATGCGAACCTCGCTTATCGCGGTACTCAGCGCCCTACCCTTCACCGCCCTGGCCCAGAACCTGGTGGTCAACCCCGGCGATGTCTACGGTGTCGTCGTCCAGACACCCTTGGTTGATGACTTCCTGATGACCGGCGGCATTTTGCAGTCCCTGGCGCAGGGCGATGGCCGCGATACGTTCAATATGTCACTGGGGCAAATCATCGGCGCCTTCGAGGACGGTGACATCGCCTTCTTCTCCGGCGGCAGCATCGGCCGGGTCGACATGAAACTGGACAACAACATTTTCAGCATGTCCGGCGGCACCATCGTCGGCAACCTGGTCACAGGTTTTGGCAATGACCAGATTTTCCTCAATGCCGGGTTCATCGGCGGCAACATCAGTACCAGTGGCGGCACCGATGTCTTCGTGATTACCGGGGGTACGCTGCAAGGTAACCTGCTGGCCAGTTTCGGCAATGACTCGCTCAAATGGCAAGGCGGTGTTATCCGCGGCAGCGTCGACATGGGCGGCGACGATGATGTGGCGAGCCTCGAAGGCCTCGACAGCTCGGTACTCAACATCACCGTCAACGGAGGGGCAGGCATCGACACCCTGACCTTCAACAACAGCCAGCCGGTAGGGGGCGATCGCTACATCAACTGGGAAACCGTCAACCTGGTCAACGCCAGTGTTTTCAAGCTCGACACCCCCCTGACCCTGGGCGATGCCAGCGCCGTTGCGGCGCCCACAAGCCTTAACATCGACAGCAGCAGTTCTCTGGTCTCGCGCTCCGGAACGGTGGGCCCGTTTACCGCCGGCCAGCCGCTGACGGTCAACAACAGCGGGATTATCGACCTGAGCAGTGGTGGCGATGCCCAAGGGCGGTTGACCGTCAAAGGCAACTACGTCGGCAACGGCGGCACCCTCAAGCTCAACAGCGTACTGGGCGGCGATGGTGCGCCGTCTGATCGGCTGGTGGTCAGCGGGGGGACGATCTCCGGCAGCACCAACCTGCAGATCAGCAACTTCGGCGGCGCCGGTGCGGTAACCAGCCAGAATGGCATCCAGGTGGTTGAAGCCATCAACGGCGCCACCAGCAGCAACACCGCCTTCGTCCAGACCCGGACCCTGTCGGCCGGTGCTTTTGACTATCGGCTGTTCAAGGGCGGGGTGACAACTGATAGCGTTGACAGCTGGTACCTGCGTTCCACCGTTGTGGTGCCTACCCCGTTGCCGGAGCCAGTTACACCTGTTGAACCCGGAACACCGGTTGATCCTGGTACGCCAGTCGATCCCGGTACACCGGTAGTGGTGATCCCACCCCCAACCCCCGGCCCTGCTCCCGACCTACCTGAGTTGCCGCCACCGCCGGCGCCCGGCGAGAGCATCCCGCTGTACCGTCCGGAGGTGGCCACCTACGCCGCCGCGCCTCGAGCTGCGGCGTTGATTGCCCGCGCGGCGCTGGGTACCTTTCACCAGCGTCAGGGCGACCAGAGCCTGCTGAACCAGGATGGCGCGTTATCGGCCAGCTGGGGCCAGGCCTATGGCGACAGTTTCCACCAGAGCTGGTCGGGCACTGTCAGCCCAAGCCTGGATGGTAGCCTGTACGGCTTCAAGGTTGGCCAGGACCTCTATGCCTGGCTCAACGATGATGGCATGCGCCAGCACGTCGGCATGTATGTCGGTCACAGTCGCCTGAGCGGCGATGTAAAGGGCTTCGCCTTGGGCTTTGAAGACAACAAGGTTGGCGACCTGCAACTGGACAGCGACAGCGTTGGCGCCTACTGGACCCTGATCGGCTCGCAGCAATGGTATGTCGATGCCGTGCTGCAGTATTCGGACCTCGACGGCCGGGCCAAATCCGATCGCGGCGACAAGCTCGACCTCAACGGTCACGCCTGGACAGCTTCACTGGAGGCCGGCTACCCGTTCCCCCTGTCGCCACGCTGGACTATCGAGCCGCAGGCGCAACTCATCGCCCAGAAGGTCTCACTGGACAGCGCCAACGACAGTGTCGCCAACGTCAGTTTCGACGCCCAGACCGAGCTCACCGGGCGCCTGGGTGTGCGCCTGGAAGGCAACTTCAAACCCGCTGCCATGCCCCTGCAACCCTACCTGCTGGTCAACATCTGGCACGGGGACGGTGGCCGCGACACCCTGACCTTCGACGACCTCGACAAGGTCAAGACCAACTACCGTTACACCTCCATGGACATCGGTACCGGCCTGGTCGCGCAGATCAACCAGAACTTCAGCGTGCATGCTGGCATCGACTACACCACCAACCTCGACGCCCAGCAACAGGAAGGGGTCGGCGCCAATCTTGGCATACGCCTGAGCTACTAGGCCCGCCGCGCTGCCAGCAAGCCGATGCCGGCGCAACTGAGCAGCGCGGCACTGACCCGGTTGAACAGCCGCCGTGGGCCGGGTTGGTTGAACCAGCGCTGCAGGTAGGCACCCAGCCAGCCATAAATCGCGATGGCCAGCCATTCCAGCAGCAGGAACATGCCGCCCAGCCAGGCGAACTGTTCGGCCACCGGTACCGGGCTGCCAACGCTGATGAACTGCGGCAGGAATGCGGTAAAGATCAGGATCGCCTTGGGATTGCCCGCAGCCACCCAGAACTCCTGGCGCGCCAGGCGCAAGGTGCCGCGGTTGCGCCCATCGGCCACCTGCGCCTCGCCCACTGGCGAGCGCCACAGCTGCCAGGCGATGTAGAACAGGTAGACGGCGCCCAGCACCTTGACCACCAGGAACAGGTATTCGCTGGTGTGCAGCACCACCGCCAGGCCCATGGCCGCCAGCACGATCATCCCGGCAAAGGCCAGCAGCCGGCCAATACCTGCCACACAGGCAATGCGCAGGCCATAACGGCTGGCATTGTTCAGCGACAACAGGTTGTTCGGGCCGGGGGCCATGTTCAGGGCAAAGCAGGCCGGGATGAACAGCGCGAGGGTGGACAGGTCCATGGGGGGTCTCCGGTGACAGGAGCCACAAGATTCCGGTGCACAGCGAGTCGGGGTCAAGGTACAGCTGGGTGAAAAAACTGTGTTCCTGGCAACGTGCCTTGCGCAACTGTTGATCAGTGAATTACTCGCGCCAGCTTGATAAGCTCGAAAGCTCGCCCCCTTGAGACTGTCGCGCATGCTTCGGGCAACTGGCATAAACCCTCCACTGTTCTGGCGTGATCCGACCCTGCCCTTTGTCGAAAGCCGCCGCGCTTGCGACAGCCGTGCCTGCTACAAGGCGCACAGCCATCCGAGCTTCTCGATTGGCGCTGTCGATCAGGGCTGCAGTGTGTTCACTGGCGCGGGCAAAGCGCAAACGCGCCTGTTCCCCGGCACCCTGGTGTTCGTCCCGGCGCACTGCGTGCACGCCTGCAACCCTGAACCCGGGCTGAGCTGGAGCTACCAGATGCTCCATCTGGACGCCGCCTGGCTGCAGGACCTGCGCCTGGAGTCGGCCCTGGCCCCACAGGTTCAGGCAAGGCCTGCACGGATCAGCCGCAACCCCTCCAGCTATGAGCGCTTTACCCGGCTCAACGAGCTGCTGTTCTCCGAGGCCAGCCCTCATGAGAAAGAGACCGCGCTGATCGAGTTCATCGGTGATCATGATGATCCGGCGCCAGCCACCGTGGTGGATGGGCTTGACCGCAGCCTGCAACCCTTGCTCGAGCGCCTTGCCCAGGAAGACGCCAGCAGCCTTTCACTGGGGCAACTGGCGAGCAGCGCCGGCATGGGCCGTTACCAGTTAATCCGTGCGTTCCGCGCAGCGACTGGCCTTACCCCCCATGCCTGGCAGCTGAACCAGCGCATCAACCGCGCCCGCCAGTGGTTGCGCAAGGGCCAGGACATGGCCGATATCGCCTATCGCCTGGGCTTTGCCGACCAGAGTCACTTCCAGCGGGTATTCAAGGCCCATACCGGGGTGACGCCCGGTTCGTACCGCGCCTGAACGCGCAATTTTCTTCAATACAGACGCAGCCGCCGCTACGGACAATCAGCAGCCCTCTCGCTGAAGAAGTCCGAAACCGATGGAACAGTTTTTACTCATTGCCGCCGCGCACTTTCTCGCCTTGCTGTCCCCCGGCCCGGATTTTTTCCTGGTCGCGCGCACCTCGATGAGCGCCGGCTGGCTCAAGGCGACAGGCGCCTGCCTGGGCATTGCCCTGGCCAATGGTGCGTTCATTGTCGCAGCCTTTGCCGGGGTGTCGGCGCTGCGCCCGGACAGCACGCTGTTCGCCGTCATCCAGTTGGCCGGTTGCGCCTACTTGCTGTACCTCGGCGTGCTGTTCATACGCCATGCCGGCAGCAGTTCGCTGACGCAAATGGCCGATCCCCGGCTACTGCTGAAGAACCCGTGGTTCCAGGGGCTGGTGATGGGCTTCGTGTCGGGGATACTCAACCCCAAGAACGCGCTGTTCTACGTCAGCCTGGCCAGCATGGTCGCGGCCAGCCAGGCCAGTACTGGCTGGAAATGGCTGTATGGCCTGTGGATGTTCAGCGCAGTACTGCTCTGGGACGTACTGGTGGCCGCGGCCATTGGCAACCTGCGGGTGCGCCGGCGCTTTGCACGGCTGCTGCCATCGCTTGAACGGGTGTCGGGGGCGGTGCTGATGGTGTTGGCGCTTGGAGTGATCATTCACCTGGCGTGGCGTTGAGCACCGTGAGGCTGGCGAGGTCGAGCAGGCTGAACTGGCCGCTGGCCCAACCGCCGGTGTCGATATGCCAGATGTTGCCGAGCACCCGCACTTCGCGCTGCGGGGTGTGCCCGACCACCAGCGCCCGCAGCCCCTCGACCGGTGTCTCATCGCCGGCAGCCAGGCGCTTGCGCGACCATTGGCAAACCTCCTGGACCTCGCTCGGTGGCGTGCCGGCCAGCAGCTCACGCAGCTGCGACCAGCGGCCGAACGGGCAATCGGCATGCAGCAGGGCGATCAGCCCGCCTGCGGTTTCCACCTCAAGGGCCAGCGGCAGGCGCCGAAAACGCTCGGCGAAGCGCGCCTGTTCATCGCTGTCCAGGGCCAGGAACCAGCCGCCGCCGGCGGCGCGGTACTGGCTGTAGTCGAGGGTGCCGCCGTCGACGTGGGTGATCGCCAAGGCTTCATGGTTGCCCTGCACCGCGTGAAACCATGGTTTGGCCAGCCACTCCAGGGCCTGCGGGCACTCCGGGCCGCGGTCAACCAGGTCGCCAACGCTGAACAGGCGGTCTACCGCCGGATCGAAGCCAATAGCTGCCAGCCGCTCCTGCAGGCGTGAAAAATGCCCATGGATATCGCCCACGGCAACGTCCCGCCCGCGCCTGTTGGCTGTAAACCGCTCGATCCTGCGCACTACCGACTCCTCTGTTTTAAATCTGCACAAGCGTACAATGAAGCCTGTGCAGCGAACTGCGCAAGGCCGTAGAGCGACAAGTTCTGCCTGCAACGCCCGGGTTAGACGTCGGGCTTTTAGCCATCAGCTGTTATGCTGGGGGTTTTCCAGCCGTCGGATGACGGCAGCAAGCAAGGACGCTTATGCGCAAACGCATTCGCCCATGGGACAGCAACGACCTGGGGGTACTGACCCTGGCCATCGCCGCACTGACCGGCGCCGTATGGCTGACCCTGTCGTACTGGATAGACCAGGAACGCGGCTGGGTACGCATGCCCCGTGGTGGTCGCACGGGCTCCGGCTACATCACCTACTACGCCGACCTGCAGCCAGAAGAATTCCACCGGACCCTGTTGTTCAACCTGTGGTTTGCCGGCGCATTACTGATCGTCGGCCTGCTGCTGTGCTGGGCGGTGACGAAAATGCGCCGCTATCCGTCATACAACCGTCACACAGCTTCACGCAACACCCCTCTCAAGTAACGGAGCGGCAGTAACATGGACGTGGGCAAGATTGCAGCACTGCTGGTGGTGCTGGGGCTGACATCGCCGGCCAGGGCCGGTGAACCGATCGAAAACCCGATCGAACGCAGCACCATGGTGGTGGCAATTGGCGTCAGCGTCGTCGTGGCCAGCCCGTTTATCACAACCACCGGTGCGCCGGCGCTGTTCAAGTCGGCCAAGGATGACGCCACCGCGTTCGTCGGCTCCGACGGCGCCATACGCGGCGTCGCCTTCGAACGTGCGGTGCAGGAATACCGGGCCGGCAGCGGCCCACGGCCGATGAGCGACATGCAACTGGCGCTGGCCATTGTCACCCTGTAGCAGCGCCGAACCTGCACCTGCCCAAGCGGTCCAACCCTTAGAGCCTGTTGTTAAGCAACAGTGCCGAGGAGGATACCCATGGTCACTCACTTCAAGACCGCCGGCCATCTTGCTTGCGGTCATCACGGCAAGAACCTGGTCGCCACCAGCGAACTCAATCGGGTCAAATGCCGTAGCTGCCGCAACACCGATGCGTTCAAGACCGCACGCAAGGACCAGCGCAATGCCGCCCGACGGGCGCGCAGATCTGCCACGCAACATACTGCCAGCGACTGGCGCAGTGCCTGGATCGAGCGCCTGAGCGCCCTGCCCGGCCGCCAGCGTTTGCCACGCGGGTTTGCCGGCCAAGGTTTCGTCTGAGACCAGCCTCTACCTGGCGCGGATCAAGCGCTTGAGGGCAATGGGCGCGATAAACCGGTGAAACGGCGCGACCGGCAGCATGTACAAACGCCCGAGACGATTGTGCGTGTGCACCACGGTGGACACCACGATCTCGCGGCGGTTGTCGGCGCCCAAGGGTAGCCGCAGCAGGGAGATGTAGACGTCCAGGTGCTTGTCGCGATCGACCAGCAGCACTTCGTCGGGGTTGTTGCTGATCAGGGTGAAAATACCGATGCGTTCATCGACCCGGTAAGACCCCTCGTCGCGCTCAAGGTCGACCCTCGACAAGCGCCCCAGGTCTTTCAGGCCGCACAGGCGAACCAGGCGATTGCGCAGCACCATCAGGTTATCGATCCAGCCCGGCATGCTGCTCATTAGCCGCAAGAAATGGCCCAGCGCCGTGCGCTCGGCGTTTGCCACCTGCGCCCGGTGCGCATCGACGAAATAGGCGCCGGCCAGTTGCAGGTGGATGCGCGCATTACCCGGAACCGCACAGCCAGTGATGGGCGTGTTCATTTGCCGGTGTCCTTATGTGCAGGGGCGAAAGCCGAGGTCTTGGAAAAAGCGCAGCAAGTAGCCATCCGGGTCCTGAATCAGGAAATTGCGCTGGCCGGCTTCACGCTCATCACTGCGGTACCAGTGATCCTCCACCCCACGCCGCAACGGGTAGCCGGCGGCCTCGAATGCGCCGGCCAGTGCAGTGGCGTCTTCACAGCGGATTTGCAGGTTCAGGCCTCGGCCAAAAGGCGCATCAAGCGGGCCGACGCGCCAGGGTGACTCGCTGTGCCAGTCCTGCTCGAGCATGATCTGGCTGTTGCCCAGCGAGAGGAAGGCGAACTTGTCCTCGGGGCGTTGGTACTCCAGCGCAAAACCGCCAATGTCGCAGTAAAACTTAAGGCTGCGCTGCAGGTCGCTGACGATCAGTTCCGGCACCAGTGCGTTCATCTTGAACATCGGGATTTCCCTATAAAGGTAAAGAGTGGCCTAGCCCCGGTGCTCGCTGCTGAGCACACGGGCATCCTGGTCGATGTAGAAGCGCCAGAGGTTGCGGCATTGAACGAAGGTCACGATGGTTGCCGGTGGCTGGCTCATGGTCTCGGTGAGGGCCAGAAACGTGACCTGGTCACAGGCCGGTTGGCGGGCGATAGCGTACAGCGCCTGGCGCTGGGCCCGGCTGATGCGTTGCACACCCTCTTCCCCCCAGCGTGCGTAGGTATTGGTGTGCAATTGCGGGCTATATACCGGCAGCAACGACTCGTCGATGACCGGCGCCACCTGCGTGCTGCAGCCGGTCAGTAGCACAAATGCAACCCAGTAAAGATACCGATACACCGCTGCGCCTCCCTGGCAAAGCGGCGAGTCTACAACAGCCCTGCAGCTTACTTATAGAAAATATCCAGGGTCGCGCCGGCGTTAAACTCACCGAAGGTCGGCGTCGCGCTCATCCATTTCAGGCGTGCCAGTAAGTTGTGGGTGTTGGTGGTCGAAGTGGTCTTGGGGGTCAGCAAGAACTCTTTTTTGAAAAACAACGCGCGTTGATCGTCTTCGTTGATCAGGCTGATGCCCACCGACTTATTGTCGGTCGGGATCAGCGTGTCCTGGGCCGCGTTCAAGGTCGCGGTCAACGGCTCCAGATATCCGCCCAGGCCGTAGGCGGCATTGCAGGTGCGCTGTTCGGTGATGGTGAACGGTACTTCCTTGATCGTTGCGCCGACCTTGGCGCCTGAGGTACGGATCGCACCGAAATTGATGACACTCGGCTGGATGTTGATCGACGACTCGCAAGGCAGGTAGCGAAATTTGTTCAGGCCGTTGACGGTGATGTTGTAGCTCTCGCCGGGCCGCACACCGCCAACCCCGTCAAACTGGAACGCCCGGTAGTTGGCAAGTGAAGTGATCGGTCCTTCCTTGTTATCGCCTGCTGGCGACTTCTTGACGAAGAACAACGAGTAGGTCATGGCTTTGCTTTCTTTTTGCCAGCCGCAAGTATCGCCTTTTGGACAGCCGGCCACAGTCCAACCGATGTCCAGCTTTCCACCCGTTAGGGAAGAGTACAAATAGTCTTTACCTTGGTAAGTGACGCCGATTTCGATGTCCTTGCCAAGATTGACCCTGTTCGGGTTCATGTAGAAGTAAATTTTTTCACTAGGGCTGCCCTGAAAGTCCACCCAACACTCGACGCTGATGGTTTGCGTGGGTTGTCGCCAGAGAATTGTGCCGGCAGGCAACGAGTTGGGAATGGCGGTGGTATCGGTAATGGTGGTCGTGTCATTGATGAGCGCCGAACCGGTCTTCTGGCATTTCAGCGCATAGCTGTCAGGAATGCTCAAAAAAAACAAAACGCCAATAAAAAGTAACTGTCTGCTAAACATGGCAACGCCTTCCGGATTAATCACAACTACAGCTCGCTACGACGCGCATGGGCCAGCCCGGCGTCGCTGATAAAGGCGTACGCCACCTGGCCGACGGGCCGGTCGCAGCCGCTCACGGACAATGGATAGGTTGAAAACGGCGCAATCATCAGATGATCAATGACCTTGCCGCAGGCGGCGCCTGAATGATCAAGCAAACCGACCTCGGTCAGGGTGAGGTAATAGGGCGAGTCGTTGCGCGCTTCATAGCTGTCGCCTGCAATTGCAGACCAGCGCAGCTGCTCCACAGCCTCCTTGACCGAGCCCGGTAATTGCGGCCGGTAGAACAGCTTGAGGTTGTGCTGCAAGGCAATCGCCATGGCGTTGCTGTCGGCGGTCTTTTTCGGAATTTGCAGCACCTTCAGCAACAGGAACGACTCGCGGTCCTCAGGCAGGCCCTGCCCCTGATAGAGAATGTCGGTCGATGCCTTGCTGTTGGCGGGGATCAGCAACAAGGGTTTCGACACGGCCATGGGCAACTCGCGGCTGTCCTGCTTGTCGCCCCAGTCGAGCTTGACCTGCACCAGTGCCGGCTCATTGCCCTGATTGACGATAATCAGCGGCAACTGCTTCTGCGTGCCCTCGAAAACGAACCGGGTAAAGCCGTCGAAGGTGATGTCGGCCCGTGCCGAAGCGCTGGCCATTACCGCTAGTAAAATGCCAGCAACGGTTTTGAGCGTGCGCACAAGCTGAGGAATGCGGGGATCGAAAGTCATGCGCCGATTCTGGACTTGCCCGCGGCAGGTCTGTATCAGACGATTCCTAAAGGCAATCACAGGGCACGGGCAACATGGGTATCATGTGCAGCTCTGAAGGAGCAGCAAGCATGAATACTGTGGCAACGGACCGGGAATTACTGAAACTGGCGGCCAGGGCTGCCGGCTATGAACTCATCGACTGGACAGACGCGTGGCCAGGCATTGCAGGGCACCCGAGGGTCGGTGAATACGGTTTTCTGCTGCGCGTTGAGCAACGCCCAGTGTTGTGGAACCCACTGCTGGATGATGGCGATGCCCTGCGCCTGGCGGTGAAACTGGGTATTCATATCGATTGCGCGTTTCTCTGCGCGATGCCGAGGGACCTTTACGGAAACAACCCGGACGACTGGACTGAAGGATCAGATATCGACTCGGACGACGAGTGCGAGTTGATGCGCCGCGCCATTGTTCATACCGTGGCCCGTATCGGCAAACGCCAGGATCAGATCAACGGTGAGTCCGCGTCCACTCATCCGCCACGTCGCCCATCGTCAGAGGTTCCGCCGTTTTAATCCAAGCCATGAAGGCCCGATCGAACTTGAATGACGCCCCGCACTGGCCAATCAGAAACCGCCGGACCTCCTGGGTATTGCGGTAATGCTTGTCCAGCGGCGTGCTGCGGGTAATCGGCCCTGCGTGCCAGTCGAAGCTCATTTCCGGTTCCCTGGATGGTGTGGTTCGCCCAAAGCCTAGCACTGCCCAGGCCACAAAACACCAGCAGGGTGACCCGCACCGTTCAAGGCAGTGGATAGATCTGCCAGTACCCGCTACCTTGAGGCTTCACGCAAGGAGTTCGAACATGGCCGATAAATATGTTGGAAAGCTCGTGGGGGTCGGCACGGACAACGTGCAGTACGTGATCAACATTTATCAGGACGAGACCGTTGAGCGCTCATCTCACGGCATGGTTCGCCATGAAGGCCGCAAGCATTTCGAGATGCAGTTCGGCGGTGATGTGAAACAGATTTCCGAGACGGAGTACGAGATTGTGGCCACGGGCATCAGGGTCACTGTGCGCGATGACCAACGCTAGCCTCACCCCTTGCGTTTGTTCCTGTTCTTGACCCCGCCCTGGCGTGCTTTGAATTTCGGATTTATCTCGCCAGATCGATTCGCCCGAATTGCCTTCACCTGATACGCATCGAAGCCTATGTCTTGCCCCTGAATGCGCGCCAGCATTGACACTGTTCCGGCAGGTTGATGTTAATATTCGGCGCGGCCACGCCGCACTGCGCAACAGGAGCAGCATGCATACCTTGCAGGTATGCTGATTTTTGATAAGGACTATTTCTCATGCGTTTTCAACGTTCGGGCATCGCCGCCCTTCTCGCCACATTAACCTGCACGGCTGTCCTGGCCGCAGATGACATTTCGGGCGTCGCCCTTGGATCCTCGTTGGCTGTCGCCAAAGAAGCCATTGCAGAGGCAAACCCAAACTTCAAGCTTTCGCCCTTGATGCTGCGTGACGGCAAGGAAGCCGGCGTTACAGCAGTTACAGCAGACCGACTCAAAGGAACCGGCCTCAGCAATGCGGGGGGGCCTTCTGACGAGTTTGCAGCGCTGCAGAATGATGCCGGAAAAGTCTGGTTCATTGCGCGTGTTCAACGCTTCGAAGATGGGTCGCGCATCAAGACAGAGGCGCTTAAAGCGGCCTTGACTGAAAAGTTCGGCAAACCGTCGAACATTACCCAGATGATGACGCTCGGCCTCGTCTGGCAGTACGACCGCGACGGGAAACAGTACTTTGGCCCCAGCTCAGAGGGCCCATGCAAGGGCGTGCGCAGCGCCAACAGCAACATTCCCGGTGTGTCGTTTCCCGCGCCGCAATCGTTTAGCCCAACCTGCGGGAAAATCATCGAGGTTGGCGCTTCGGAACAACCAGACGAAATGGTGCCTCACTACACGGTGTCCATCATCGACGTCAAATCGATGTTTGACGAGCTGGCTGCGCGTGATGCTAACGCCGAAGCCGATCGAAACAAGAAACTGTCTGATGAGCAAGCGAAGAACGTAAAACCCAAAATCTGACAGGAGACGCTGTACATCTTTGCGCCGTCAAAAAACGCAGAATGTGTGCAGCCAACCTCCAATCTGCATCACCAATGGCGGCCCGTCCTCAAGGAATTGGGGATCGGCTACCGGCGGCCATACAGCCGAAAGAGCAAGCGCAGCGATTGAGGGGCAGATCAGGCTGTTCAGCCAAAATGAGAATCGTCTGATGTCGAGCAGGAGGCGGGATAGGTAGCTTTACCTATTCATTTCTGACAGTACGAATTAGCAATGTCCATACAAAACTCGGAATTTACGCAGAGCAAGCAAGCAAGCAAGCAAGCAAGCAAGCAAGCAAGCAAGCAAGCAAGCAAGCAAGCAAGCAAGCAAGCAAGCAAGCAAGCAAGCAA